>NZ_JBIANZ010000007.1:0-517651 GCF_042875075.1 Streptomyces sp. NPDC003720 | reverse complement strand
CCTCGTACTGGGTGTACTCGGGCTTTCGGCCGGTGCGGCGAGAGTGCGTGCCGGGCGTCGTGACGCAGACGCGACTTTGCGGACACGGCCTAGCCGTCCAACTCGGTGATGCTCGCGGTCGACGGGCCCCTGCGGTGCTGCGCGGTCCTGGCGGTGAAGTCCGCCCCGCGCAGCACCCGCTGCACGTTCTGCCACGTCAGCAGGGCCAGCTCGGACTCGGCCCAGCCGCGGCGGAGCAGTTCCGCGATCAGCGCCGGGTAGCGGGAGGTGTCGGCCAGGCCTCGGGGGTGGGCGGTGCCGGTGTCGTAGGTGCCGGACAGGCCCACGGCCTCGGGTCCGGCGACGTCGCGTACGTGGCCGAGGTGGTCGGCGACGTCCCGGACGCTCGGGCCGGTCTGCTCGGCGGTCATCGGCACCATGCACAGACCTCCGGCCGCGCCCAGCCCGGCGAGCAGGTCGTCGGGCAGGTTGGCGGGGTGCGGGCGCAGGGCGCGGGCCGCCGAGCGGGTGCACAGCACCGGCGCCCGGGACAGGGCGAGGGTCCGGCGCACGGTGGCGTCGCCGGCGCCGGAGAGATCGGCGAGGACGCCCAGGCGGTTCATCTCGCGGACCACCTCCTCACCGAACCGGCTCAGCCCCGCCGCGCCCGCCCAGGTGGCGCCCGCCAGGGTGAGGACGCGCAGGCCGAGGGTGTGCAGGACGCGCAGGATGCCCAACGAGTCGCCGAGCGCGGGCGCGCCGGCGGGGCCCAGCAGGACGGCGACCCGGCCGCGGCTGCGGGCGTCTATGACCTGTCCCGCGGTGAGTGCCGGGCGCAGGCTCTCCGGGTGGGCGTCGATCACCGAGCGGGCGAACTCCAACTGGTCCAGGGTGGCGCTCACCGCGCGGTCCCCGGCGGGCTCCCCGGGCGGGTGCAGCGACCAGAACAGCGCGCCCACGCCTCCCTCGCGCAGCCGGGGGACGTCGGTGTCGAGGGAGGTGTCGCCGAGTTCCAGTTCGTACCAGGGCAGCCGGCGCAGCGCCCGCGGCAGCCCGCTGTGACCGTCGGCGACGGGGTGGACGGCGAGCAGGGCGCGGGCCTCGGCCAGCTGCTCGGCGCCCGGACCGTCCGGGTCGCAGGGAACGCACGGCGCGTCGGGGAGGGTGTTCCCGTCCGGCAGACTGTCGCTCGCGCCGACCTCGGTCGCGGTGGGCATGTCGTCCTGCACGTCGGTCATCGGCGGGCTCCGTACATCGTCGCGTGCGACGCCGGCCGTGAGCTGCGCGTGAGATGACCGACGTAGGCCCACCGTCCCACGGCGCGCGACGATCTTTCCTGGTGAGTGGGGCGTTCGGGCGTACGAACGCAAGCCCCCTGCCCACCCCGGCCACCCTCGCCCGGCACCCTCCGACCGTTCCCCTTCGAACCGCCGGACGGGCGACACGGCGAGGCGGGCGACACGGCCGGAAGGGCGGAGCCCTGGGGCCAGCGGGACCGTCGGACAGTTGAGCCGCCGGCCGGGCAAGACGGCTCGACGGGCGGGGCCGCCGGCCCGGCGGACCGCCGGCCCGCCGGGCCGAATCGCCGGGCCGGCCTCCCGCTCGTGACCGCCGTCAGGCCTTCGTGCCGTCCAGGGACTCGATCGTGGCGTTGGACGGGGCGCGGGTGGTCTGGAGGTCGCGGGCGACGTCCTCCGCCGCACCCAGGACGCGTACCGCGTTCTGCCAGGTCAGCTTGGCCAGGTCGGCGCGGGACCAGCCGCGGTCGAGCAGTTCGGCGAGCAGGTTCGGGTAGCCGGAGACGTCGTCCAGGCCGTCCGGGGTGAACGCCGTGCCGTCGTAGTCGCCGCCGATGCCGAGGTGGTCGATGCCCGCGACCTCGCGCATGTGGTCGAGGTGGTCGGCGACCGTGGACACCGTGGCGACCGGGCGCGGGTTGCCCTCCTCGAAGGCGCGGTGCACCTTCATGGCCTCGGCGGTGGTGTCGAGGTGGTGGAAGCCGTGGGCGCGCAGGTTCGCGTCGGCCGCGACCGTCCAGTCGACCGCCGCCTGGAGCACGAACTTCGGCACGAACGTCACCATCGCCATGCCGCCGTTGGCGGGCAGCCGCTCCAGGACGTCGTCCGGGATGTTGCGGGGGTGGTCGCAGACGGCTCGGGACGAGGAGTGCGAGAAGATCACCGGCGCGGTGGAGGTGTCCAGCGCGTCCATCATGGTCGTCGCCGCCACGTGGGAGAGGTCGACGAGCATGCCGAGCCGGTTCATCTCGCGCACGACCTCGTGGCCGAACGCCGACAGGCCGCCGGCCTTGGGCTCGTCGGTCGCGGAGTCCGCCCAGTCGTTGTTGTCGTTGTGGGTGAGCGTCATGTAGCGCACGCCGAGCGCGTACAGACCGCGCAGCGTGCCGAGCGAGTTGGCGATGGAGTGGCCGCCCTCGGCGCCCATCAGGGAGGCGATACGGCCGTCCTGCCGCGCCGCCTCCATGTCCGCCGCGGTCAGCGCGGGGGCCAGGTCGGCCGGGTAGCGGTCGATCAGCTGCCGGACGCAGTCGATCTGCTCGAGGGTGGCCGGAACCGCGCCGGGCCGGTCCGAGGGCACGTACACCGACCAGTACTGCGCACCGACGCCGCCCGCGCGCAGCCGGGGGATGTCGGTGTGCAGGTGGCCGTGCTGGGCCGATGCGATGTCCCGGGCGTCCAGGTCGTAGCTGACCTGCTCACGCAGAGCCCATGGCAGATCGTTGTGGCCGTCGACGACCGGAAACTCACGCAGCAGCTCGCGGGCCTCGTCCAGGGAGGGCATGCGCCTCACTTCCCGAAGCCGAAGCCGCTGCCCGCGCCCTCGACCTTGGTGCGCAGGCGCTTGCCCTTCTCGGTGGCCTGGTCGTTGAGGTCCTGCTGGAACTCGCGCATCCGCTGGAGCAGGTCCTCGTCGTGCGCCGCGAGCATGCGGGCCGCGAGGAGGCCGGCGTTGCGGGCGCCGGCGACGGAGACGGTGGCGACCGGGACGCCGGCCGGCATCTGCACGATCGACAGCAGGGAGTCCATGCCGTCGAGGTACTTCAGCGGGACCGGGACGCCGATGACCGGCAGCGGGGTGACGGAGGCCAGCATGCCGGGCAGGTGGGCGGCGCCGCCCGCGCCGGCGATGATCGCCTTCAGACCGCGCTCGGCCGCCTGCTCGCCGTACGTGATCATCTCGCGCGGCATGCGGTGCGCGGAGACGACGTCGACCTCGTAGGCGATCTCGAACTCGTCCAGCGCCTTGGCGGCGGCCTCCATGACGGGCCAGTCGGAGTCCGACCCCATGACGATGCCAACAACGGGGCTCATTCGGTGATGGTGCCTCTCAGGTAGCCGGCAGCGTGACGGGCGCGCTCCAGCACGTCGTCCAGGTCGTCGCCGTAGGTGTTGACGTGTCCGACCTTGCGACCGGGCTTCACGTCCTTGCCGTACATGTGGATCTTGAGCTTGGGGTCGCGGGCCATGCAGTGCAAGTACGCGGAGTACATGTCCGGGTAGTCGCCGCCCAGGACGTTGACCATGACGGTCCAGGGGGCGCGCGGGCGCGGGTCGCCGAGCGGGAGGTCGAGGACCGCGCGGACGTGGTTGGCGAACTGGGAGGTGACCGCGCCGTCCTGGGTCCAGTGGCCGGAGTTGTGCGGGCGCATCGCGAGCTCGTTGACGAGGATGCGGCCGTCGCGGGTCTGGAACAGCTCGACGGCGAGGTGGCCGACGACGCCGAGTTCCTTGGCGATGGTCAGGGCCATCTCCTCGGCCCGCAGCGCGAGGTCCTCTTCGAGGTCGGGGGCGGGCGCGATGACGGTGTCGCAGACGCCGTTCACCTGCTGCGACTCGACCACCGGGTAGGCGACGGCCTGGCCGTGCGGGGAGCGTACGACGTTGGCGGCGAGCTCGCGGACGTAGTCGACCTTCTCCTCGGCGAGGACCGGGACGCCCGCGCGGAACGGGTCGGCCGCCTCCTCGACGGAGTCGACGACCCACACGCCCTTGCCGTCGTAGCCGCCGCGGACGGTCTTGAGGACGACGGGGAAGCCGTCGCCCGCCGCGCCCTCCGCGAGGCCTTCGCGGGCGAAGGCGGCCACGTCCTGCGGATCGCTCACGATGCGGTGCCGCGGGCACGGGATGCCGATCGCGTCGAGCCTCGCCCGCATCACGCCCTTGTCCTGGGCGTGCACGAGCGCGTCGGGTCCCGGGCGCACGGGGATGCCGTCCGCCTCCAGGGCCCTGAGGTGCTCGGTGGGTACATGTTCGTGATCGAAGGTGATCACATCGCACCCGCGCGCGAAGTCACGCAGCGTGTCCAGGTCGCGATAGTCGCCGACGACGACATCGTTCACGACCTGTGCCGCGGAATCCTGAGGGGTGTCACTGAGGAGCTTGAACCTGATGCCCAACGGGATGCCGGCTTCGTGCGTCATACGCGCGAGCTGCCCCCCGCCGACCATGCCGACTACCGGGAACGTCACACCCCTAGGGTATCGGCCACGCCGACCCGCCCGGCCTGCCGCCCTCGCACCCCCTCTTACCCTGGGCTTTCCCGGTTCTTTACGACCCGTTCCCGAGCTGTGGCCTCGTCCGCAGGCGCCGGGGGTGCGGCCTGGATAGCATGGCTTGGCTGACGAAACCTACGGACGGGAGCTGCACAGCCATGGAACTACGTTCCTCGGGGCTGCAACGGCTCGTACGCGAGGTGGCCAAGTTCGGTGCCGTCGGCGGTGCCGGTGTCCTCGTCAACCTGGGTGTGTTCAACCTGGTCCGGCACGTCTCCGACCTGCCGGTGGTGCGCGCCAGCATCATCGCGACCGTCGTCGCGATCGTCTTCAACTACGTCGGGTTCCGCTACTGGACGTACCGGGACCGTGACAAGAGCGGCCGCACCCGGGAGCTCACGCTGTTCCTGCTGTTCAGCGCGATCGGCCTGGTGATCGAGAACGGCGTCCTGTACCTGGCGACCTACGGGTTCGGCTGGGACAGCCCGCTGCAGAGCAACGTCTTCAAGTTCGTGGGCATCGGCGTCGCCACCCTGTTCCGCTTCTGGTCGTACCGCAGCTGGGTCTTCCGTGCCATGCCCGCCCGGGAGGCGGTGGCGGCCCCGGAGCCGATCCTGGCGCGCCAGCCGAAGAAGCCCGCGCCGGCGACCGCGTCCGAGCCCCGGCAGCGCGTTCCGTAGCCAGTCCGGGCGGCGCGTTCCGTAGTGATTCCGGGCAGCGCGTTCCGTAGTGATTCCGGGCAGCGGCCTCGCACAGTGCGTTGCGGCAGGAACGGGTCCGCGGCGGGTCGCCGTGCCGGCCGGGCCGCCGTGTCCGGTCAGCGGACCGTGGGGCCGTTCTCGTCGGGCTTGCGGGCCGGGGGTGTGCGGGACAGGAACAGGCCGAACACCGGCGGCTGGGCCTGGAGCAGTTCCAGGCGGCCTCCGTCGGCCTCCGCGAGGTCGCGGGCGACGGCCAGTCCGATGCCCGTGGAGTTGCGGCCGCTGATGGTGCGCTCGAAGATCCGCGCGCCGAGGTCGGCCGGGACGCCGGGGCCCTCGTCGGTGACCTCCACGACCGCCTGGTTGCCGGTGACGCGGGTGCGCAGGGCCACGGTCCCGCCGCCGTGCATGAGGGAGTTCTCGATCAGTGCGGCCAGCACCTGCGCGACCGCGCCGGGGGTGCCGACGGCGTGCAGGTGCCGCTTGCCGGAGGAGACGACGGCCCGGCCGGCGCTGCGGTAGGCGGGCCGCCACTCGGCGAGCTGCTGCTGGATGACCTCGTCGAGGTCGAAGGTGACGGCGGAGCCGGTGCGGGGGTCGCGGGCGTTGGTCAGCAGCCGCTGCACCACGTCCGTCAGCCGCTCGACCTGGGTCAGCGCGATCGTCGCCTCGTCCTTCACCGTGTCCGGGTCGTCGGTGAGGGTGATCTCCTCCAGCCGCATGGACAGCGCGGTCAGCGGCGTGCGGAGCTGGTGGGAGGCGTCGGCGGCCAGGCGCCGCTCGGCGGTCAGCATGCGGCCGATCCGCTCGGCGGAGGAGTCCAGGACGTCGGCGACCCGGTCCAGTTCGGGGACGCCGTACCGCTTGTGCCTCGGGCGCGGGTCGCCGGAGCCGAGGCGTTCGGCGGTCTCGGCGAGGTCGGTCAGCGGGGAGGCGAGGCGGTTGGCCTGGCGGACGGCGAGCAGCACGGCGGCGACCACGGCGAGCAGCGCGACCAGGCCGATGATCAGCAGGGTCCGGCCCACCTCGCGGGTGACCGCGGAGCGCGGCTCCTGCACGGTGACCGTCTCGCCCTCCTCGCCCCGCTGGGTGGCGTGGATGACATCGCCCTCGGGCTTGCTGCCGATCTCGATCGGCGCCCGGCCGGGGACGTCGATGACCGCGTACTGGTCCTTGCTGACCGGGTTGCGCAGGACCTCGGAGTTGACGTTCTCCTCCGCGAGGATGCGGCTGTCCACGATGCTCGCCAGCCGCACCGCCTCGGACTCGACCCGTTCCTGGGCGCTGCTGGTGATGGTCCGCGTCTCGACGATCACCAGGGAGACCCCGAAGACGGCGATCACGACGAGGACGACGGCGAGGGTGGACTGGATGAGACGTCGGCGCATGTCCTGGTTACCTGAAGCGGTGCCGGGCCCCTGGTGAGGGGCTCAGCTCTTCTCGAAGCGGAAGCCGACTCCGCGCACGGTGGCGATGTAGCGGGGGTTCGCCGCGTCGTCGCCGAGCTTCTTGCGCAGCCAGGAGATGTGCATGTCGAGGGTCTTGGTGGAGGACCACCAGGTGGTGTCCCAGACCTCGCGCATGAGCTGGTCCCGGGTGACCACGCGTCCGGCGTCCCGCACCAGCACCCGCAGCAGGTCGAACTCCTTGGCGGTGAGCTGGAGTTCCTCCTCGCCCATCCAGGCGCGGTGCGACTCGACGTCGATGCGCACCCCGTGCGTGGCCGGCGGCTGCTGGGGCTCGGCGGCGCCGCGCCGCAGCAGGGCCCGTACCCGGGCGAGCAGTTCGGCGAGCCGGAAGGGCTTGGTGACGTAATCGTCGGCGCCCGCGTCGAGGCCGACGACGGTGTCCACCTCGTCGGCGCGCGCGGTCAGGATGAGGATGGGCACGGACTGCCCGTCGGCGCGCAGCCGGCGGGCGACCTCCAGGCCGTCCATGCCGGGCAGGCCCAGGTCGAGCACGACCAGGTCGACACCGCCCTGGACTCCGGCGTCGAGAGCGGTGGGTCCGTCCTCGCGCACCTCGACCTCGTAACCTTCCCGGCGCAGTGCGCGGGCCAGCGGCTCCGAGATGGACGCGTCGTCCTCGGCGAGCAGTACACGGGTCATGAGGTGATGGTAGACCGCCCGCGCTCGGTGCCGGGGTGTGATCGCTTCCCGGGATTCTTACCTTCCCGGGCCGGTGGTACGAACCATTGCCTGAGGGATGCGATCGTAGGGAAGACCTTCGAATCAGCCCCCGCGGTTCCTGCGACACCTGTGATCCGTGTCTCAAGTCCTTCCATATCCGGCAGTGTCCTGACGTAGAGTGACGTGAACGCCTGTAGCACACCGGGGACCTTTGGCGGGCACTTTTCGCTGAAGGTCTCTTTTGTGTGCGGGCTGACGAAGATCAGCCCCGAAAGGAATGACCTCTGGCCGGGCTCCGGACGCAGTGACGCGTGCGGGGCGTGGATCCCGGTGGTCGCCGTCCGCCGCTCCGCGATCCGGAGCGGGCTCCCCCTGGGCGTGGGGGTGGACGCCCGACCCTGCCGGTGCCGGCCACCCCCCACCGGGCGCGCAACGCTCCATCGCGCGTCCCGACCAGCAAGGAACGACCATGGCGTCCAGCCTGACGAAGGACTCGGTCCGCCCGGGCACCCCCGGGTCCGAGAAGACCTTCTTCGGCCACCCCCGCGGACTGGCCACTCTCTTCATGACCGAGATGTGGGAGCGATTCTCCTACTACGGCATGAAGGCCCTGCTCACCGTCTACCTGCTCTCCGGCGGCCCTGATGCCGGCAAGGGCAGCATGGGCGGCGGCCTGGCCATGGACGTGGCCACCACCACGGTGATCGTGTCCGTCTACTCGGCGATGGTGTACCTGCTCGCCATGCCCGGCGGCTGGCTCGGCGACCGCGTCTGGGGCCCGCGCAAGACGGTGGCCATCGCCGCTGTGACGATCATGTCGGGCCACATCGTGCTGGCCCTGCCCGGCGGTCAGGCGCCGTTCTTCGCCGGTCTGGCGCTGGTCGCGGCCGGTTCTGGTCTGCTCAAGGCCAACATCTCCACGATGGTGGGGCACCTGTACGACGGCCCGGACGACCCGCGCCGTGACGGTGGCTTCACGATCTTCTACATGGGCATCAACGCGGGCGCCTTCTTCGCCCCGCTGGCCATCGGCACCGTCGGCCAGGAGGTCAACTGGCACGTCGGCTTCGGCATGGCCGCGGTCGGCATGGCGATCGGTCTGGCCGCGTTCCTGCTCGGCACCCGCCACCTGAACCCGCAGAGCAGCGTCGTCCCGAAGCCGCTGAGCACCGAGGAGCGGACCTCCTGGCTGCGCAAGGGCCTGACCTGGGTCATCATCGCGGCCGTGTTCTACGGCGTCGTGGGCGTCACCGGCCACTTCACCCTGAACTGGGCGATGATCCCGCTGACCGTCATCGGTCTGATCATCCCGGCCGGTGTGCTGATGCGCATCAAGCGGGACAAGGAGCTGTCCTCCACCGAGCAGTCGAAGATGACCGGCTACATCTGGTTCTTCGTCGCGGCCGCCGTGTTCTGGATGATCTACGACCAGGGCGCGTCCACCGTCCAGGCGTTCGGTGAGGGCAAGGCCTCCGGCTCGCTGCTCGGCTTCGACTTCCCGTCGTCCTGGTACCAGTCGCTGAACCCGCTGTTCATCATGGCGCTGGCCCCGGTCTTCGCCTGGGTCTGGATGTGGCTGAACCGCCAGGGCAAGGAGCCCAGCACCATCGTTAAGTTCTCGATGGGCCTGGTCCTGATCGGCGTGTCGTTCTTCTTCTTCCTGATCCCGCTCGGCATGGCCGCCAACGGCACCGCGGTCTCCCCGATGTGGCTGGTCGGCATCTACTTCATCCAGACCGTCGGCGAGCTGTGCCTGTCGCCGGTGGGCCTGTCGGTGACGACGAAGATGGCCCCGGCCAAGTACGCCAGCCAGATGATGGGCGTGTGGTTCCTCGCGGTCACCGCGGGCGACTCCATCACCAGCCTGCTGTCCAACCCGGCCATCGCCGGGGTCGACCTCGGCGGCACGGGCGCGGTGTTCGGGGAGGCGGCCCTCGCGGCGCTCGCCGGATTCGCGGTGTGGATGTACCGCCGGAAGGTGAAGACGCTGATGGGCGACGTGCGCTGACGCACCCCCGTACGCAAGGCCGGAGGGCCGCCGCACGTCTCGTGCGGCGGCCCTCCGTCGTCGTCCGGGTCCCCGGTTCAGGGGGTCAGGACTTCGTCTCGACCGACCAGGACCGGGTGAAGCTGCTGAAACCGCACATCACCGTGGACTTCTGACCCGGCTTCACCCAGGGTCCCCACAGGTACCACGGGATCTCGTGCGGGGTGCCGCGGCCGCGGATCACGTCGCACACCAGCTTCACCCGGTGCCGGCTCACCGTCTTGCCCGACGCGGACTTCTTGCACGAGGACGTGGCCTTGGGCCGGCCCAGGTCGAGGTGCACCACGGCCGTGCACTTGTACTTGGCGCCGGCCGCCTCCGCGGTGCCCGCGGTGGCCAGGCCGGTCCCCGTCGCCATGAGAACGGTGGCGAGCACGCCGCCCGCCACCTTCTTCCCCCAGATCATTTGCTCCTCTTTCCTCCGCCGGGCATCGCAGGCGATGGTCAATCGCTCAACTGCGCATTCACCCGGCGGGCAGCGTTCCCGTTCGCTTTGCTTGCACGAACGACGGGGACGCTATGCCGTATTTGATCTTGGTAGCAAATCGCGAGGACGGTTCTGAGCAAGATCTGAGGTGCGGGGGGGGGCGGAGTTCCGCGGGGGACGGGGGGCTTGGGTGCGGGTCAGGGGTGTGAGGGGGCGGGGGCTGGGGCGCGTGTCGCGGGGGCAGGGGCTGGGGCGCGCGTCGCGGGGGCGGGGGCGTGGGGGTGCGCCGCCGGGAGCGGGGCGGGGGCTGGGGCGCGCGTCGCGGGGGGCGGCGAGAGGGGGTGCGCCGCCGGGAGCGGGGCGGCGGGCTTGAGCAGGGAGCGCTGGGAGGCGGGTCGGGCGCCTTAGGGGGCTCGACGCGTGCGCGGGCGCGTTGGCGGGCGCACTCTGCGCATGACAGGCGCGCCCTCCGCGCATGGCATACAGCCCAGCGGGTGGCAGGCTCGCCCAGCGGGTGCAGGCACGCTCTGCGCGGGGCAGGAAGCCGAGCGGGGTGCAGGCACGCTCTGCGCGTGGCGCGCAGCCCGGCGGCAAGGGCTCGGCGCGCTGGCGGGCGCACTCTGCGCATGACAGGCGCGCACCCTGCACGGGCAGGCAGCCCAGCGGGTGCAGGCACGCTCTGCGCGTGGCAGGCAGCCCAGCGGCAGGGGCAGGCTCACCCAGCGGGTGCAGGCGCGCCCAGCGGGTGGCAGGCGCGCCCTGCGTGTGGTCGGCGCGCCGGTGAGGGGGGCCGGCGCATCGGCGGGTGGCTCCGGGTTACGCCGGGGCGCCCAGCTCCGCCCAGACCGTCTTGCCGTCGCGGCCGGGGACGCGCAGGACGCCCCAGTCCAGGCAGAGCCGCTGCACGATGAACATGCCGTGGCCGCCGGGGCGACCGGCGCGGTGCGGGGTACGGGGTGCCGGCTGGCCGGCGCCCCGGTCGGAGACCTCCAGCCGTATCACCTTGTTGTCGCAGGCGAGCAGCAGCTCGTCCGGGCCCTCGGCGTGCAGGCAGGCGTTGGTGACCAGCTCGGACACCACGAGCAGCACGTCCTCGGCGGCGGCACGCTGATCGGCGCCGGCGGCGGGCAGCCAGCCCCACGCGTACAGCGCCTGGCGGGTGAAGTCACGGGCGAGCGGGACGACACCGCTCTCGCCGTCCAGGCGCAGCGTGCGTACCTGCCGCCCACGCCCCGGAGGCGAGCCCTCGGACGGCACGGACGGCGCGGACGGCGCGGCTGCCCCCGTGGACGCGCCCGGCTCCGGCGCACCCCCTTCGGACGCCCCGGAAGCGCCGCTCGGCTCCGGGCCGCGGTCGCCCGGCGAGTAAGGCCGGGTGGTGCTCATCAGCGCTTCACCTCACCGATCCACCAGTTCACAGTTCAACATTCCGGCACCGATCGGTGCCGGGCGGTCCGTACACAGTCCGCCCACGACTCCTCCGTCCGCCCTTCGCACGTACGTCGCGCCCAGGCCGTTCATCGGCTCCCTGACGGCTCCGGCGTACTCGCGGGCGACGGCTTTCAGGATGACTCCTGCCCGACGGATCCGGCGGAACACCCCCTGTTTGGACATGACCGGTGCCATGTACAAACACCGGTCGTCCGGGGGCGACGGCAGCACGGGCTCAGTCGGAGTCGCCGGCCAGTGCGGCTTCCACGGAGTCGTGGACGGTGAAGACCGCCTCGGCCCCGGTGATCTCGAATACGCGTGCCACCACGGGCAGCATGCCCGCGAGGTGCACTCCGCCTCCGGCGGCCTCCGCCTTCAGTCGCGCCCCGAGCAGGACGTTCAGTCCCGTGGAGTCGCAGAACTCAAGCCGTGAGCAGTCCACGACGAGCCGTGAGAACCCCTTCTCCAGAAGGTCCTCGAGGGGCTCGCGCAGAAGATCGGCGGTGTGGTGGTCCAGTTCACCCGCAGGTGTCACTACGGCGCTGGGACCCTCTTCCCGCACCTCCACCAGAAGCCGGCCCGACTGTGCGCTGCCGACCGTCCCGTGGTCCATGCCGTCTCTCTCCCGAGGTCGTGGCTGCTGATGCCCTCGAACATTACGCCTTTCAATCGCACTCCGACACCCGAACAACCTCCCACAATCGGACATATCACCACAGAACGCACTTGCGACCTGCTCGGGGAAGCGGGTAGGGCTAGTAAGGACACACAGCCCTACAGCCGGCTTCGGAGGCGCCGCACACCGTAAGTGCACGTTTTTTTGGCTTCGGCAGCCATATGCCGAGAACGATGGAGGACACCCATGTCACCCCGGCTCGACGAATCGCATACCCCACTCGCGACGTCGACACCCACACCGGAACTGGATCATCCCATCAATCCCCTCGAGGCGATCGAGGGACTCCCGGAGATCCCGCCCTTCGACGAGGTCGGCGCGGTCGACGCCCGGGCGCTGTCCCGGACGCTCTTCGAGCGCCTCGAGTCGCTCGAGGAGGGAACGCCCGACTACTCGTACGTGCGCAACACGCTCGTCGAGCTGAACCTCGCGCTGGTCAAGTTCGCCGCCTCCCGCTTCCGCTCCCGCAGCGAGCCGATGGAGGACATCATCCAGGTCGGCACCATCGGCCTGATCAAGGCGATCGACCGCTTCGAGCTCTCCCGCGGTGTGGAGTTCCCCACGTTCGCGATGCCGACCATCATCGGCGAGATCAAGCGCTTCTTCCGTGACACCTCGTGGTCCGTGCGCGTGCCGCGCCGGCTTCAGGAGCTGCGGCTGGACCTGGCCAAGGCCGGGGACGAGCTCGCGCAGAAGCTGGACCGCGCCCCCACCGTGGCGGAACTCGCCGAGCGGCTCGGCATCTCCAACGACGAGGTCGTCGAGGGCATGGCCGCCTCCAACGCCTACACCGCCTCCTCCCTGGACGCCCAGCCCGAGGAGGACGACTCCGAGGGTGCGCTCGCGGACCGCATCGGGTACGAGGACCACGGGCTGGAAGGCATCGAGTACATCGAGTCGCTCAAGCCGCTGATCGCCGAACTCCCCTCCAGGGACCGGAAGATCCTCTCGCTGCGCTTCGTCGCGGGCATGACCCAGTCGGAGATCGGCGAGGAGCTGGGCATCTCCCAGATGCACGTCTCCCGGCTGCTGTCGCGGACGCTGGTGCGGCTGCGCAAGGGGCTGACCGTCGAGGAGTGATCCCTGTGGTGCCGCGTGCCAGGCGGCCCGGTCCACGGCGATCGGGCCGCTTCGCCGTATCCGAGACGGACCACGCCGGTTGCCGGGTACCCGGCGCCCCAGCCCTCATGCCCGCCCGCTCACGGGCCGGTTCCCCGCCCGGGTGCGTGCGCCGGTGCGCCCTCGCCCTGCGCGAACCGTTACCGGGGTTACCCGGGGAAACGTCTTTCCCGAAGCCCGTCGCTCCACCACCATGAGCCCCCAAACCGTCCGGTACGCCGGACAGTTCGAGCGGACGGAGGGCATGCGATGGCTCAGGGCGGCGACGGGGCCGCGGCGGACACGGGACTCGCCGAAGCTCCGGACGCGCGGCTGACGGCACTGCTGCGCACCTCGTCCCCGACGGCCTTCCCGGCCCTCCAGGAACTGCGCCGCCGACACCACCCGGCGGTCCTCGCCTACGCCCGGCTGTGCACCGCGAGCGAGTCGGCGGCCCGCAGGCTGGCGGCCGAGACGTTCACCGCGGCGGTCCGCGAGACGGCCCGCGGCCGGGAGCCGAACGTGCCCCTGCGCCACCAGCTCCTGCTGCTCACCGCCCGGCTGGCGGCCGCCTGGGCGGCCGACGAACGCGCCGCGGGCGTCGACGCCGGTCTGCTGCTGGTGCTGAACGCGAGCGGCCGGCCCGACGGGCCCGCACCGGCGCTCCTCCCGGCGTTCCAGACGCTCCCCTCCCGCGCCCAGGGCCTGATCTGGTACGCCGTCCTCGAAGCGGAGCCCGTGGAGCGCACCGCGGCCTGTCTGGGCCTGAGCCACGTGGACGTGAGCCATGACACCCCGCAGGCGTTGCAGGCGCTGGCCCAGGCCTGTCTGCGGCACCGCCTGGCCGGCTCGGACGACCCGCGCTGCCCGGACTTCCGCCGTCTGATCGAGGAGGCGGTACGGCCCGCGGGTCCCCGCCGCAGCGCCGACCTGGACGCCCACCGGGCCCACTGCCCGCACTGCACGGCCGCGGTCGAGGAGCTGACCGCGCTGCGGGACACCCCGCGGCAGACCCTGGCGGAGGGCCTGCTGCCCTGGCACGGGACGTCGTACCTCCGTCCTTCCGATCCGGATCCCGCGCCCGGTCCGCGTGCCACGCGCCGGAACCGGCCGCCCGGCCGCCGCTATCTGCCGGCGGCCGCGGCGCTCGCCGTGGCCCTGGCGCCCCTGCTGGTCCTGCTGCTCTCCCCGTCCGAGGCCGCCGACCGGCAGGCGACGGCGGCGACACCCGCTTCCCCGCCGGTGACGGTGACGGCCACGGTCTCGCTGTCCCCGTCGCCGGCGCCGACGCCCTCGCGCACCGGCCGGTCGCCGTCGCCCTCGCCGAGCAGGACCTCGCACGCCCCGGCCACCTCCCCGCCGCCCCGTCGCAGCACCCCGCCGCCGTCCCCGGCGTTCGCACCGCCGGGCAGCGCCTTCGCCCAGGTGGTGAACCTGGCCACGGGCCGCTGCCTGGACATCCGGGACGGCGAGCTGTGGAAGGGCAACGACGTCGTCATGGCGCCCTGCGACTCCTCCGCCACCCAGCGCTGGCGGGTCGACGCGGGTCCGGGCGTGCTGCGCTCGGCCGCCGACTCCGGCTTCTGCCTGGACAGCCGCGGCTCGACCGACCGGGGCGTGGGCATCTGGGAGTGCGACTCGGTCTACGGCCGCAACGGCCGGAACCTCCGCTTCGGCGTCGGCGCCGACGGCACGATCCGGCCGGAGATCGACAGCGGCACCGCGGTGACTCCGGACGACGGCGACGGCGTCGTGCTGCGGCCGCTGGCCGGGGCGTCGGCGCAGCGGTGGCGGGCCGGGGCCGTCTGACCGGCCGGCGGGTACGCCCGGCTCAGACCTCGCGCACGCCGCGCCGCCAGACACCGGCGGTCAGCGGCACGCCCGGCCGGTAGGCCAGGTGCACATGGCTCGGGGCGTCGAGCAGCAGCAGGTCGGCGCGGGCCCCCGGGGTGAGGCGGCCGATGTCCGTGCGGCGCAGGGCCGCCGCGCCGCCCGCCGTGGCCGACCAGACCGCCTCGTCCGGGGTCATCCCCATGTCCCGCACCGCGAGCGCCACGCAGAAGGGGACCGAGGAGGTGAACGACGAGCCCGGGTTGCAGTCCGTCGACAGGGCCACGGTGGCGCCCGCGTCCAGCAGCCGGCGGGCGTCGGGCCACGCGGCGCGGGTGGAGAACTCGGCGCCGGGCAGCAGGGTCGCGACCGTGTCGCTGTGGGCGAGGGCGTCGACGTCCGCGTCGGTGAGGTGGGTGCAGTGGTCGGCGCTGGCCGCGTCCAGTTCGACGGCGAGCTGGACGCCGGGGCCGTAGGAGAGCTGGTTGGCGTGGATGCGGGGGTGCAGGCCCTTCGCCCTGCCCGCGGTGAGGATGGCGCGGGCCTGGTCGCCGTCGAAGGCGCCCTTCTCGCAGAAGACGTCGATCCAGCGCGCGTGCGGCGCGCAGGCGTCCAGCATCTCGCCGGTGACCAGGGCGACGTAGGCCGCCGGGTCGTCGGCGCTCTCGGGGGCGACGATGTGGGCGCCGAGGAACGTCACCTCGTCGGTGTGCCGGGCCGCGATGCGCAGGGCGCGGGCCTCGTCGTCGACGGTGAGGCCGTAGCCCGACTTCGTCTCGAAGGTGGTGGTGCCCTGGCGGAGGGCTTCGGTCAGGTAGCGGGTGAGGTTCGCCTCCAGCTCCGCGTCGGTGGCGGCGCGGGTGGCCGCGACCGTGGTGCGGATGCCGCCCGCGCTGTAGGAGCGGCCGGACATCCGGGCGTTGAACTCCTGGGTGCGGTCACCGGCGAAGACCAGGTGGGAGTGGGAGTCCACGAAGCCCGGCAGCACCGCCCGGCCGCCCGCGTCGACCCGGTTGTCAGTGGCGGGTGCTTTCCTTGATTCACCGGTCCACGCGACGCGGTCGCCGTCGATGACGACGGCCGCGTCCTGGATCAGGCCGAGGGGGGAGTTGTCACCGAGGGAGGGGTCGTTGGTGACCAGCGTGGCGATGTTGGTGATGACGGTGCTGCTGCTCATGGTGTCCTCGTGGGTGGCCGGTCGGGGGTCGGCGGAACGCGGCGGCGCGGGCGTCAGCCGCGCAGGGCTTCGATGGCGTCCGCGAGCGCTTTCGGCACGTCGGGGACGAGCGCGTGGACCCCGTCCCGTACGACGTGACGACCGCCCACGATCGTGTGCCGCACGTCCGCCGCGGTCGCCGCGAATACGGCCGTCTCGGCGCCCAGCCGGGGCAGCGGCCCTGCCGTCCTGACCGAGTCGAGCGCGATCGTCGTCAGGTCGGCGAGCGCGCCCGCCTCGATGGCGCCGGCGTCCTGCCAGCCGAGGGCCGCGTGGCCGTCGGCGGTGGCGGCCCGCAGCAGTGCTGCGGCCGTCCAGTGGCCGCGGGTGCGGGTGCGCAGCCGCTCGTTCAGCTCCATGGCGCGCGCCTCTTCGAACAGGTCGATGACCGCGTGGCTGTCGGAGCCCAGGGAGAGCGGGGAGCCCGCCCGCTGCAGGGCGACGGCGGGGCCGATGCCGTCCGCCAGGTCGCGTTCGGTGGTGGGGCACATGCAGGTGCCGGTGGCCGAGCCGCCGAGCAGCGCGATGTCCTCGTCGGTGAGGTGGGTGCTGTGCACACCCGTGGTGCGCGGTCCGAGGACGCCGTGGTCGGCGAGCAGCCGGGTGGGGGTGCGGCCGTGCGCGGTCAGGCAGGCCTCGTTCTCGGCGGTCTGCTCGGACAGGTGCACGTGCAGCGGGGCCCGCCGCTCCTCGGCCCACTGCGCCACGGTCGCCATCTGGCCCGCGGGCACGGCCCGTACGGAGTGGATCGCCGCCCCGATCCGCGCGTGGTCCCGTTCCTTGAGAACTGAACAGCGTTCGGCCCAGGCCTCCGCGGTGCCGTCGGAGAAGCGCAGCTGGTGGGTGTTGGGCGGCTCGCCGCTGTGCTCGTTCCGGATACCGGAGGACAGGTAGGCGGTGTCCAGCAGGGTGATGCGGATGCCGGCTTCGGCGGAGGCCGCGATCAGCGCCTCGCCCATGGCGTTGGGCTCGGCGTAGGGGACGCCGCCGGGCGCGTGGTGCACGTAGTGGAACTCGCCCACGCAGGTGACGCCGGCCAGGGCCATCTCGGCGTACACCGCGCGGGCCAGGGCGTGGTAGGTCTCCGGGGTCAGCCGGTCGGCGACGGAGTACATCACCTCGCGCCAGGTCCAGAAGGTGCCGGTACCGACCTGGACGGTGCCGCGCAGCGCCCGGTGGAAGGCGTGCGAGTGGGCGTTCGCCAGGCCGGGCAGGGTCAGGCCGCGCAGCACCTCGGCGCCGGGCGGCGGCGTGGGCACGCCGGTGCGGACGGCGGTGACACGCCCGTCCGCGGCCGTCACCACCACTCCGGGTTCGACGTGGTCGCCGAGCCAGGCGTGCTCCAGCCAGTAGGTCGCGTCGGTCACGTGCAGGCCAGCCCTTCCAGTACGTCGGCGAGCGCGCGCACCCCGGCCAGGCAGTCGTCCTCGGCCGCGTGTTCGGCCGGGGAGTGCGAGACGCCGGTGGGGTTGCGCACGAACAGCATGGCGGTCGGGATGCGCCCGGAGAGGATTCCGGCGTCGTGTCCGGCGCCGGTTCCCAGCACGGGCACCGTGAGGCCGGTGTCCTTCCCGAGGAGGCGGCCGAGTTCGTCGCGCAGCGCGTGGTCGAACTCGACCACGGGGGTGAAGGACTCCCGGACGACGTCCAGGTCGATGCCGTGGGCGTCGGCGTACTCCCGCGCGGCCTTCTCGACGCCGCCGACGACGGTGTCCAGGGTCGCCTGGTCGGCGGCGCGGGAGTCGAGCCAGCCGCGCACCAGGGAGGGAATGGCGTTGACGCCGTTCGGCTCGACGGAGATCTTGCCGAAGGTGGCGACGGCGCCGGCGAGTTCGGCCTCGCGGCGGGCGGCGAGCACCGTCTCGGCGTACGACAGCATCGGGTCGCGCCGGTCCACCAGGCGGGTGGTGCCCGCGTGGTTGGCCTCGCCGCGGAAGTCGAAGCGCCAGCGGCCGTGCGGCCAGATGGCGCTGGCGATGCCGACCCGGTCGCCGGACAGGTCCAGCGCGCGGCCCTGTTCGACGTGGAGTTCCACGAAGGCGCCGATCCGGGCCAGCCGTTCCGGGTCGGCCCCGATGGCCCCGGGGTCGTAGCCGGCCGCCTCCATGGCCCTCGGGAGGGTGACACCGTCCGCGTCGGTGAGGCGGTGGGCCTGCTCGACGGTCAGCTGCCCGGCGGTGAGCCGGGAGCCGACGCAGGCGAGACCGAACCGGGCGCCCTCCTCGTCGCCGAAGTTGACGATGGCGAGGGGCTTGGTGAAACGCGCTCCCCTGGCCCGCAGTTCGTCGAGGGCCGCGAAGGAGGACACGACGCCGAGGGGGCCGTCGAAGGCGCCCCCGTCCGGCACCGAGTCCAGGTGCGACCCGGTGACGACGGCGTCCCCGGCGGCCGGGTCGCCCAGCCAGGCCCACTGGTTCCCGTTCCGGTCCACCTCGTGGGCCAGCCCGCGGGCCACGGCCTGCTCCTCGAACCAGGCCCGGCACTCCCCGTCGGCCCCGCTCCAGGCATACCGCCGGTACCCCCCGGAGTCGGGGTGCCGGCCGATGGGCAGCAGCTCCGCCCACATCTCCTGGAAGGAGGGTGGCCGGGGAGCGGCGGGTGCGGCCGCGGCCGCACCCGGCGACGGCGCCCCGGCCCCCGCCGAGGCGGCGCCGCCCCCGCCGCGAACGGAACTCACGCCTCGTCACCCTCACGCATCGGCACCCGCACGCCCCGCTCGTCCGCGACGGACTCCGCGATGTCGTAGCCGGCGTCGACGTGCCGGATGACACCCATGCCGGGGTCGTTGGTCAGCACGCGGCGGATCTTCTCCCCGCCCAGCTTCGTGCCGTCGGCCACCGTCACCTGGCCGGCGTGGATGGAGCGCCCCATGCCCACGCCGCCGCCGTGGTGGAGGGAGACCCACGACGCTCCGGACGCCACGTTGACCATGGCGTTCAGCAGCGGCCAGTCGGCGATCGCGTCGGAGCCGTCGAGCATGGCCTCGGTCTCGCGGTACGGGGAGGCGACGGAGCCGCAGTCGAGGTGGTCGCGGCCGATGGCGAGCGGAGCGGCCAGCTCGCCGGAGGCCACCATGTCGTTGAAGCGCTCGCCGGCCTTGTCGCGCTCGCCGTAGCCGAGCCAGCAGATGCGCGCGGGCAGGCCCTGGAAGTGGACGCGCTCGCCGGCCATCTTGATCCAGCGGGCCAGAGACTCGTTCTCCGGGAAGAGATCGAGGATGGCCTTGTCGGTCTTGGCGATGTCGGCGGGGTCGCCGGACAGGGCGGCCCAGCGGAACGGGCCCTTGCCCTCGCAGAACAGGGGCCGGATGTAGGCGGGGACGAAGCCGGGGAAGGCGAACGCGCGGTCGTAGCCGGCGAGCTGGGCCTCGCCCCGGATGGAGTTGCCGTAGTCGAAGACCTCGGCGCCGGCGTCCATGAAGCCGACCATGGCCTCCACGTGCCTGGCCATGGACTCGCGGGCCCGCGTGGTGAAGCCGGCCGGGTCCTTCGCGGCGGCGTCCGCCATGTCCTCGAAGGCGATGCCCACGGGGAGGTAGGCCAGCGGGTCGTGGGCGGAGGTCTGGTCGGTGACGATGTCGATCGGCGCGTCCATCGCCAGGAGCTGCGGGACCAGTTCGGCCGCGTTGCCGAGGACGCCGATGGACAGCGGGCGCCGGGCGTCGCGGGCCTCGGTGGCCAGCTGGAGCGCGTGGTCGAGGGAGTCGGCCCGCACGTCCAGGTACCGGTGCTCGATGCGGCGCTCGATGGCGCGCGGGTCGCAGTCGATGCAGATGGCGACGCCGTCGTTCATGGTGACGGCGAGGGGCTGGGCGCCGCCCATGCCGCCGAGGCCGGCGGTGAGGGTGATGGTCCCGGCGAGGGTGCCGCCGAACTTCTTCGCGGCGACGGCGGCGAAGGTCTCGTAGGTGCCCTGGAGGATGCCCTGGGTGCCGATGTAGATCCAGGAGCCGGCGGTCATCTGGCCGTACATGGTCAGGCCGAGGGCCTCCAGGCGGCGGAACTCCTCCCAGTTGGCCCAGTCGCCGACGAGGTTGGAGTTGGCGATGAGGACGCGCGGGGCCCACTCGTGGGTCTGCATCACGCCGACCGGGCGGCCGGACTGGACCAGCATGGTCTCGTCCTGCTTGAGCGTCCGCAGCGTGCGCACCATGGCGTCGAAGGAACGCCAGTCACGGGCGGCCTTGCCGGTGCCGCCGTAGACGACGAGCTTGTCGGGATGCTCGGCCACCTCGGGGTCGAGGTTGTTCTGCAGCATCCGCAGGGCGGCTTCCTGCTGCCATCCCAGGGTGCTCAGTTCCGTGCCGCGCGGTGCTCGAACGGGGCGGGGTCCCGACATCGTCTGCCTCCTCCTGTTACTACGTCTATTCACATCCTGACCTTCTGAATAGAACTAGTCAACACCTCCCCGCCCGTACACCGGTGCGCGCCGGATGTTTGGCTGGAAGCACACGAAGGCCGACAGGAGGGGAGAGGTCGTGGACCACGACACCGACGCAGAGGCCCGGGAGCGGGCCGCCCGGCGCGACGAGGCGGTACGCGCGGCGGTGGAGCGGGGCCTGCTGGGCCCGGACGCGGCCGTGGTGGGACTGCTCGACGTCACCGGCATCCGGGAGTCGGCGGCCGCGCTGCGCGCGGCCTTCGACGCGGTCGCGGCGCCGGGGACACCGGTGCTGCACGCCTTCGCGGTGAAGGCGAGCCCGCTGGTGCCGGTGCTGCGGCTGCTGCACGAGGAGGGCATCGGCGCCGAGGTGGCGAGCCCGGGCGAGCTGGCGCTGGCCCGGGCGGCGGGACTGCCGCCGGAGCACACGGTCCTCGACTCCCCCGCCAAGACGCCGGCCGAACTGCGCGAGGCGCTGGCCCTGGGCGTCGCCGTGAACGCGGACAACCCGCAGGAGCTGGACCGGCTCGACGCGCTGGTGGGGCCGGCGGCCCCCCGGTCACCGCTCGGCATCCGGGTCAACCCGCAGATCGGCGGCGGCACCATCGGGGCGACCTCGACCGCGACCGAGACCTCGAAGTTCGGGGTGGCGCTGCGCGACGAGGGTGCCCGCGAGTGGGTCGTCCGGGCGTACGCCGAGCGGCCGTGGCTGACCCGGCTGCACGCGCACACCGGCTCCCAGGGCATCCCGCTGTCGCTGCTGGCGCGGGGCGTGGCGGAGACGTACGCGCTGGCCGAGGAGATCAACGCGCGGATCGGGCGGCGGCAGATCGACACGCTCGACATCGGCGGCGGGCTGCCGGTCAACTTCGACGGCGAGGCGACCGCGCCGACGTACGCGCAGTACGCGCGCACCCTCCAGACGGAGGTGCCGGGGCTGTTCGACGGGCGGTACGGGATCGTCACCGAGTTCGGGCGGTCCCTGCTGGCCAAGCACGGCACGGTGGTGGCACGGGTGGAGTACGCGAAGAGCTCCGGCGGGCGGCGGATCGCGGTGACGCACGCGGGCGTGCAGGTGGCGACGCGCACGGTGTACGCGCCGGGGGCCTGGCCGCTGCGGATCGCCGCCTACGACGCCAAGGGCCGGCCGAAGCCGGGCCCCGAGGTGACGCAGGACGTGGCCGGCCCGGCCTGCTTCTCCGGCGACCTGCTCGCCGAGGGGCGCGCGCTGCCGCTGCTGGAGCAGGGCGACTACGCGGCGGCGCTGGACACGGGCGCGTACTACTTCGCGCACCACTACGCCTACAACTCCCTGGTCCGGCCCGGGATCTACGGTTTCGCGCCGGACGGCTCCGGGGACCTGGCCTTCGCGACCGTGCGGGAACCGCAGACGGTGGCGGAGGTCGTGGCCGAGTCCGGAGGGGCGCACGTGTCCGCGCTCACCACCCTGCGCACACCCGGGAGCCGTTGACACACTCCCGCGCCGCATCGAACAAATGGACCAACTGGCGCGGAGTAGCCGTCAGTTGACCCACCCTAGTACGCCGGGCGCACGTTCCAACGGAAAATGCCAAAGCCCTCACTCGCCACGCACACGTTGCGTAGTGTCGCTGTCACTCAACCGGAGTACAGGCGGGGAGGGGAACCGGCGTGCCCGGAATCGACGAGTGCCTACTGGATGCGATGCGGCTGCCCGGCGCCCGGGGAGCCGCGCTGGTGGACTGGACGAGCGGACTGGCCCTGGGATCCGTCGGCGAAGCCCCGGGCGGCGACCACGAGACCACCGCCGCCGAGGCGGCCGAACTGGCGAGGCTGGCCGCCGAGCACGGCGCCTTCACAGCCGGCGACGCCGAGGACGGACGCCCGCCCGTCGAGGACGTGATCATCAGCAACCGCGACAGCTACCACCTGCTGCGGTTCGTGGTCACGTCCTTCGACAGCAGCGTCTTCCTCCACCTGTGGCTGGGCCGCGAGGAGGGCAACCTGGCCCTCGCCCGCATCCGGCTCGGCGAGATGGCCGACCGGCTGGTGCTGGGATGACCATGGTCAGCACACCTCCGCCGCTGCCGGTGCGGGACAGGTCGGTCGCGGCCGACCGGACCGCGGGCGCGCTGTCGCCGATGCTCAGGCGGCTCGCCGAGGAGCAGGCGACCGGCGTGCTCGTCCGGGAGCACGGCACCCTGCACCTCGCCCGGGGCCGGGTCGTGCACGCCGAGAGCCCCCTCGCGCCCGGCCTGAACGTGCTGCTCACCGCCCACGGCACCCTCGCGGCGGCCGCGTGGCAGCGAGCGGCCGAGCGGGCCGGCGGTCCGGCGGACGCCGCCCGGCTGCTGCTCGACGCCGGGCTGCTGCCCTCGGGCGCGCTGGAACTGTGCCACCTGGACGCGCTGTACGACGCCGGGTACTTCGCCCTGGCGCCGAGCAGCACCCCGGGCCGGTTCCGGTACGACGCCACACCCCGGATCGGCCCGCTGCCCTCGGTCCCCGTCATCGCGCTGGAGCGGGAGACGCTGCGCCGCCGGCTGCTGCTGCACCGGCTGTGGCCGGACCCGGCCACCGACAGCGCCCCGCTGATCCGCGCCGACCCGGCCTCGGCGGCGCAGGTCCCACCGCGCCGACGGGCCGTCCTGGACCGGGTGGACGGCGTCCGCACGGCCCCGGAGATCGCCCGTGACCTGGGCCGGCAGGCATTCCACACGCTGGTGGACGTACGCCGGCTCACTGCGGCCGGGCTCGTCCGGCCGGTGCCCACGGCACCCGGCCCGCCGCTCCCGCCGGCTCCCCCGCTCACGGTCACCGACCCCGACATCGCGCTGCTGAAGAGGCTCAGGGATGCGCTGGAGGCGCTTTGAACGGCACCACCCCGCCGCCGAGAGGAGAGAGCTGATGGTGCCCGAACAGGACCTGGAGAGCGTGCTGGACGAGCTGCGCCGGCTGCGCACCCGCGTCCCGCAGCTCACCGGCGCCCTCGCGGCCGGCGTCGACGGACTCGTCGTCGCCCATGACACCCCCGGCGTCGACCCGGAGGGCCTGGCGGCCCTCACCGCGGCCGCCCTCGGCGTGGCCGTACGGGTCGCCGACGCCACCGGCAACGGCGGCTTCCGGGAGCTGCTGGTGCGCGGCGAACGCGGCTACGTCGCCACCTACGCGGCCGGCCGCACCGCCGTGCTGACCCTGCTCACCCAGGACCGGGTGAACGTCGGCCGGCTCCACCTGGAGGGCCGCCGGTCCGGCGCCCGCATCGGGGAGCTGCTCGACGCCGCCGAGGCCGCCGCCCGGGCCGCGGCGCCCGCCGCACGACCGCCCGCCAGAACCGCACCCGTACGTACTCGCACCCCGCGCGCGCCACGCACCACGGCCACCGAAGCGCGCACCACAACCGACAACTGAGAGGACCACCATGGCCAACACCGAGACCGCCCTGAAAGAGGCGCTGACCTCCATCGAGGGCGCCACCGGCGTCGCACTCGTCGACTACACCAGCGGCATGGCGCTGGGCACGATGGGCGGCGGCAAGACCTTCGACCTCAACGTGGCCGCGGCGGGCAACACGGACGTGATCCGCGCCAAGATGCGCACGATGGAGATGCTGGGCCTCAAGGCCGAGATCGACGACATCCTGATCACGCTGACGGACCAGTACCACCTGATCCGCCTGCTCAAGGGCCGCGGCGGGAACGGCCTGTTCCTCTACCTCGTCCTGGAGCAGAACCGGGCCAACCTGGCGATGGCCCGGCACCAGCTCAAGCGGATCGAGGAGGAGCTGGAGGTCTAGGCCGGGCCGTTCGAGGTCACACCAGTGCCGCGGTACGGCGGCGGGACCCGCCGGGGGTCGCGTCGCCGGCCGCGACGCCCGTGGCGCGCAGGCCCTTCACGGCCTTGCCCGCCGGGCCGCCGCCCCGCCGGTCGAGCCAGTCGACCCGCACCCACAGCAGCGTCTCCGCGGACCGCTCCCGGCGTCCCAGCCACGCCGCCTTCAGCCTGAGCCCGGTGCCGGCCCCGGCCAGCAGCATGCCCCCGGCCGCGGGCACCGCGAACGAGCTGCCGAGCGCCGCCGCGAACGCCAGCAGCAGCCACCACCGGTGTCCCCGGCGCCAGTTGCGCACGGTCACCGCCCGGTCCTGCAGCACGTCGTACTTGCTCGCCCGCGCGGCCCCTCGGGCGAGCGCGTCGTACCGCTTCCTGCGCACCAGCGCCACGACGGCCAGGGCGGCCACGAACAGCGCGGCCCCCGCCGTCACCCCGATCCGGCGCCCGGTCATCCCGGGCGGCAGCACTCCTACACCCGCGGCCACCGCCCCGCACCACCACAACGGTGCGGCGCCCGCCCGTACGACGACGGCCACCCGGGCCAGTCCCTGCCCTCCGCGCGCCACGTCAGCCTCCCGTGTCACGTCCGCGTGTCCACCCAGCACCTGGGTCCGGGCACGACGCTAACGGCAGAACGTGAGACGAGTCTGAGAGCGCGTCGGGTCACTCTACGAACAGCCCCCGGGCGGCGGCGTTCGCGTCGAATTGCTCCAACCGGGCCTGCGCGTCCGGCAGATCGTCGCACAGCGCCTCCAGCAGCACCCGCCCGAGCAGCATCGGCGCGCACGCGGTGTCGAAGGCGAGCCCGGTGCCGACCGCGGCGGGCAGCAGCAGGTCGGAGTGGCGGGCGACGGGCGCGAACGCGGAGTCGGCGACGGTGACGACGGTCAGGCCCGCCTCCTGGGCGTAGGCGAGGGTGTCGACCACCTCGCGCGGATGCCGGGGCAGCGCGAAGCACAGCAGGGCCGTGGCGCCCGCGCGGACGGCCGCGTCGATGCGGTCCTGGATCATCGTGCCGCCCTCGTTGAGCAGCCGGACGTCCGGGTGGACCTTGGCGGCGAAGTACGCGAAGCCGTACGCCTGGGAGGCGGCGGCGCGCAGCCCGAGCACCGGCAGCGGGCGCGAGGCGGCGAGGACGCGGCCCGCCTTCTGCACCGGCCGGGGGTCGGCGAGCAGCTCCGCGAGGTGCCTGAGGTTCTCGATCTCGGCCTCGACGGCCTGCTGGTACTCGTTGTACGAGCCCGGCCCGGCGGCGGCCTGCTCGGCGGGCACGATCTCGCGCAGGTGCCGGCGCAGGGCGGGGTACCCGTCGAAGCCCAGGGCGACCGCGAACCGGGTCACGGAGGGCTGGCTGACCCCGGCCAGTTCGGCCAGCTCCACGCTGGACAGGAAGGGGACGTCGGCGGCCCGCCGGACCATGCTGTGCGCGATGCGGCGCTGGGTCGGCGTGAGCCGGTGCCCCTCGAAGAGCGCCTGCAGACGGGTCGCCGCGGTGTCCGTGACGCCCGTGCTCCGGTCGACGCTCATGCTGTGCTCCCCCTCCGGATGTGAACCCATGGTCTATTCAGACATCTAGAACTCTGCATGAGCCTATACAGCCGGGCAAGGCCCGTCTCGTGATCCGGCCGGTCCTGGTCCCCGGGCGCCGAAGAGGGGGGTTTACCCCAGTGCGCGGGGCGCCGGCGCTCCCTACCGTGAAGCGCATGAGCGCACTGGACTCGCGGGACACCGACCTCAAGAAGGATCTGGACGCCACCGTACGGGCGCGTGGGGAACTGGGCGAGGAGTACGACTCCGCGCTCGTGGACTCCTTCCTGGAGAAGGTCGAGCAGCGGATCGACGACACCGTGGACCGCCGGGTGCGGCGGCACCTGGCCGAGCAGCGGATGGCGGACGCGCGCGGCGCCCGGCGGCCCGGGCCGGCCGGCTCCTGGGCGGACCGCTACGGCCTCGCGATCGTGTCGCTGGTGCTGGCCGTCCCGCTGTCCGCGATCTCCGGGGCCCTGGCCGGGATGGCCGGGATCGTGGCCACCTGGATCGGGATCGTGGGTGTGAACGCGGCCCAGGCGGTGCGTCTCAACCCGGAGCTGGTCACCGGCCGGCGCGATGCGGGGCGGTCCGGCCGGGACGACTGAGGCCGGGAAGAGGGGTTGTGCGCGGGGACCGCCGCACCCCCGTTTCCGGGGGGCGGGACGACGGCGGTCCCCGCGAGGGACGCGGGCCGGGTCAGGACCGGGCTTGTGCGTCCTGGGCGTCCATGGAGGTCCGGGAGCCGCTCCGGAGGTTCCTTGGCGCCGCACGGCGCCGGCCCGGGCGGGGAGCCGCTCCCGCCCCTGCCGACACCACCAATGTGCCCGACCCGTGTTAAGCGGGTGCTGCGCGCACGTGACACGCTCGTACCAGTTGCGGAACGGCCCGACCGGCCCAGGTCATCCCCGGTTCGCCGCCGTTGCCGGCGGTTCACCGCGGGTTCGGCTACTTGTTGCCGCCCTTGGCCAGGAAGGCCAGCAGGTCCTGCCGGCTGACCACGCCGGTCGGCTTGCCCTCGACCAGGACGATCGCGGCGTCCGCGGAGCCCAGCACCGACATCAGGTCGCCGACCGGCTCACCGGAGCCGACCTGGGGCAGCGGGGCGCTCATGTGCTTCTCCAGCGGGTCCTCCAGCGAGGCCCGCTGGGAGAACAGCGCGTCCAGCAGTTCGCGTTCCACCACGGAGCCGACGACCTCGGCGGCCATCACGTCCGGGTGGCCGGCGCCCGGCTTGACGACCGGCATCTGCGAGACGCCGTACTCGCGGAGCACCTCGATGGCCTCGCCCACGGTCTCCTCGGGGTGCATGTGCACCAGGGAGGGGATGGTGCCGGCCACCTTGTCCTGCAGGACGTCGCCGACGCGGGCGCTGGGGCCCTCGTCCTCGAGGAAGCCGTAGTCGGCCATCCACTCGTCGTTGAAGATCTTCGAGAGGTAGCCGCGGCCGCTGTCCGGGAGCAGCACGACCACGACGTCGTCCGGGCCGAGCCGTTCGGCGACGCGCAGCGCGGCGACGACGGCCATGCCGCAGGAGCCGCCGACCAGCAGACCCTCCTCCTTGGCCAGGCGGCGGGTCATCTGGAAGGCGTCCTTGTCGGAGACGGCCACGATCTCGTCGGCCACGGTGCGGTCGTACGCGGTCGGCCAGAAGTCCTCGCCGACACCCTCGATCAGGTACGGCCGGCCGGAGCCGCCGGAGTACACCGAGCCCTCGGGGTCGGCGCCGATGACCTTGACCGCGCCGTCGGAGGCGTCCTTCAGGTAGCGGCCGGTGCCGGAGATGGTGCCGCCGGTGCCGACGCCCGCCACGAAGTGGGTGATCTTCCCCTCGGTCTGCTCCCACAGCTCGGGGCCGGTCGAGTGATAGTGCGAGAGGGGGTTGTTGGGGTTGGAGTACTGGTCGGGCTTCCAGGCGCCCGGGGTCTCGCGGACGAGGCGGTCGGAGACGTTGTAGTACGAGTCCGGGTGCTCGGGGTCCACGGCGGTCGGGCAGACCACGACCTCGGCGCCGTAGGCCCGCAGTACGTTGATCTTGTCGGTGGAGACCTTGTCAGGGCAGACGAAGATGCACTTGTAGCCCTTCTGCTGGGCCACGATGGCCAGGCCCACGCCGGTGTTGCCGCTGGTCGGCTCGACGATCGTGCCGCCCGGCTTGAGCTCCCCGCTCTGCTCGGCCGCCTCGATCATGCGCAGGGCGATGCGGTCCTTCACGGAACCGCCCGGGTTGAAGTACTCCACCTTGGCCAGGACGGTCGCCTGGATGCCCTTGGTCACGTTGTTGAGCCGCACCAGCGGGGTGTCGCCGACGAGGCTGATCATCGAGTCGTGGAATCGCACCGTTGTCTCCGGTTGCTTGCAAAAACATTGGTCTTAGTGGTTCCGCCAGCCTACGGCCCCGCCGGCGGGGCCGGCCGGGCGTTCACTCCCCGTTGAGATTGGCACACGGGCTGTACGGGGCAAGGAGTGGGTGTACGGCTACGAGGAGGTGGCGGCGACGCATGACGAGCATGTCGAGGGCGAGAGTGGCCCGGCGCATCGCGGCCGGAGCGGCCTACGGCGGCGGCGGGGTGGGGCTCGTCGGGGCGGCGGCCGTCGGCCTGCTGCTGGCGGAGATGCAACTGGCCCGGCGCCATGTGGGCAACGGCAGCGTGGGCCGGGTGCCGGTGGCCGACGGGGTGTACGGCCACGCGTACGACGTCCCCGGTGAGCCGCCGCTGCGGCTGGCCCTGCTCGGCGACTCCACGGCCGCGGGGCAGGGCGTGCACCGGGCGGGCCAGACACCGGGCGCGCTGCTGGCGTCGGGGCTGGCCGCGGTGGCGGAACGGCCGGTGGAACTGCGCAACGTGGCGCTGCCGGGCGCCCAGTCGGACGATCTGGACCGGCAGGTGGCGCTGATCCTGTCGGCCGCCGGTCCCGTCCCGGACGTCTGCGTGATCATGATCGGCGCGAACGACGTGACCCACCGGATGCCGCCGACGCGTTCGGTACGGCACCTGTCGGCGGCGGTCCGCCGGCTGCGCACGGCCGGCGCGGAGGTGGTCGTCGGCACCTGCCCCGACCTCGGCACCATCGAGCCGGTGCAGCAGCCGCTGCGCTGGCTGGCCCGGCGGACCTCGCGGCAGCTGGCGGCGGCGCAGACGATCGGGGTGGTGGAGCAGGGCGGGCGGACGGTGTCACTGGGCGACCTGCTGGGCCCGGAGTTCGAGGCGAACCCCCGGGAGCTGTTCGGCCCCGACAACTACCACCCGTCGGCGGAGGGCTACGCGACGGCGGCGATGGCGGTCCTGCCCACGGTGTGCGCGGCGCTCGGCCTGTGGCCGGCCGAGGAGGAACGGCCGGACGCGTCCCGGCGCGAGGGCTTCCTGCCGGTGGCGCGGGCGGCCGCGGAGGCCGCCTCGGAGCCGGGCACCGAGGTCACGGCGGCCATGCCCACGGGGCCCCGCGGCCCCTGGGCGCTCCTGAAGCGCCGCCGCCGGCGGCGCGTGAGCGAGGCGGAACCGGCCCGCCCCACGGCATGACGCACCACCCGCGGAGATCCGCCGACCCCCGGAGGCCCAAGCAAGCGCTTAGTAAATTGCGGCCAGTGTCACACCGCGACACCGGTGACCTGAACCATACGGCCGGGTAACTTCCCAACCGGCCCTGCCCAACTCCGTCCTCTGGAGCCGTGATGCCCGAAGCCGTCATCGTCTCGACCGCCCGCTCCCCCATCGGCCGCGCCTTCAAGGGCTCCCTCAAGGACCTGCGCCCGGACGACCTGACCGCCACGATCATCCAGGCGGCGCTGGCCAAGGTCCCGGAGCTGGACCCCCGGGACATCGACGACCTGATGCTCGGCTGCGGTCTGCCGGGTGGCGAGCAGGGCAACAACCTCGGCCGCATCGTGGCCGTGCAGATGGGCATGGACCACCTGCCCGGCTGCACGATCACCCGCTACTGCTCCTCCTCGCTGCAGACCAGCCGCATGGCCCTGCACGCCATCAAGGCCGGCGAGGGCGACGTCTTCATCTCGGCCGGCGTCGAGATGGTGTCCAGCTTCGCCAAGGGCAACTCCGACAGCCTGCCGGACACGCACAACCCGTTCTTCGCGGAGGCCGAGGCCCGCACCGCCGCCGTGGCCGCGCAGGAGGGCACCACCTGGCACGACCCGCGCGAGGACGGCCTGGTCCCGGACGCCTACATCGCGATGGGCCAGACCGCGGAGAACCTGGCCCGCTGGAAGGGCATCACCCGCGAGGACATGGACGAGTTCGGCGTCCGCTCGCAGAACCTCGCCGAGGAGGCCATCAAGAACGGCTTCTGGGAGCGCGAGATCACCCCGGTGACCCTCCCGGACGGCACCGTCGTCTCCAAGGACGACGGCCCGCGCGCCGGCGTCACGCTGGAGGGCGTCTCCGGCCTCAAGCCGGTCTTCCGCCCCGACGGGCTCGTCACCGCCGGCAACTGCTGCCCGCTGAACGACGGCGCCGCCGCCGTCGTGATCATGTCCGACACCAAGGCCCGCGAGCTCGGCCTCACCCCGCTCGCCCGCATCGTCTCCACCGGCGTCTCCGGCCTCTCCCCGGAGATCATGGGCCTCGGCCCGGTCGAGGCGTCCCAGCAGGCCCTGCGCCGCGCGGGCCTGACCGTGGACGACATCGACCTGGTCGAGATCAACGAGGCCTTCGCCGCCCAGGTGATCCCCTCCTACCGCGAACTCGGCTTCGACCTGGACAAGGTGAACGTCAACGGCGGCGCCATCGCCGTCGGCCACCCCTTCGGCATGACCGGCGCGCGCATCACCGGCACCCTGATCAACTCGCTCCAGTTCCACGACAAGCAGTTCGGCCTGGAGACGATGTGCGTCGGCGGCGGCCAGGGCATGGCGATGGTCATCGAGCGCCTGAGCTGACGCACCCTCGGTAGCGGGAGCGGCACCCTACGTCAGGAAGCGGCCCGGAACCCGGAAAAGCCCCGGGTTCTGGGCCGTTTTGTGATCCAATCTCCCTCAGGATGTGACCTATGTCCCTCGCGGAGGTTTCGTTGCAGGTCAGCGTGGTCAGTCGGGAAACGACGCCATGAAAGTCCTGTCCGTTTCGTGACGTTACGCACTGACAGCTGGTTAGTCCGCCCTTCAAGCTGATGTAGGAAGTCGGGGGTCGACTTTGAACCTGGGAGTACGTCAGTGAGCGCCATGCCTTTCGCCCTGCTGCTCACCACGGCCGCCACGGGCGCCGTGGGCGTCGCCGTCCTGCGGACCGTTCTCAAGCTGCGCCGCCAGCTCACCGAGCTGCAGGCGCAGCTCGCCGAGAACCAGGTCTCCGCCAGGCGCGCGCTGCTGCCCGCCGCCCGCGCCGCCGACGCGGACGAGATACGCGCGGCCGTGGCCGAGGCACTGGCCGAGGAACGGGAGCGGGAGCTGGCCGAGGCCCGGGCGTTCTGGGCCGCACAGGAGGCCCGCGACGCCTCCGACGCGCCGTCCCTGCTGAACCTCGCCGAGAACGACCTGTTCCTGCCCCGGCAGACCGACTTCGCGGGTCTGGACTCGCTGGAGCCGGTCGCCGAGCCGGCCACGGAGACCGACGAGTTCTCCGGCGGCGAGTCCCCCGAGCTGGCCGCGGCCCGCCGCCGTCACCCCTCGCACCCGGACTTCGTGCCGGTGCAGTCGCCGGTGGTCAACGACCACGAGCGCACGGTGACCACCCTGGAGCAGCTCGCCGCCGACCAGGTCGAGCTGTCCGACGTCCGGCCCGGCCCCCTGGGCACCCTGGACGTCTACGTCTTCGCCGACGGCACCACCCTGTGCATGACCCCCGGCCACCGGGAGACGGCGGAGCGGCTGGCCGCGGCCGTGCGGGAGGGCGAGACGCCCTTCCTGCTCGGCGGCTCGGGCGTCTCCGGCGCCTACACGCTGACGTTCGCGTGCGGCGGCGACATGGTCTACATCCTGGCGGACCGGGTCATCGCGTCCCTGTGACGGCGGCGGAAGCCGTGGCGGCGCCTCAGACGCCCGCCCGCTTCCGCGCCTCCTCCACCAGCCCGACCGCCTCGCCGACCTCGTCGTCGGTGCGCAGCACCAGCGACAAGTCGTGCGCGGCCACCAGGATTTGGTCGGCGGCGGCGAACATTCCGGCATCCGGCATCTGCCGGGGTTCGGCGGCCGGCTCCTCCACGCGCTGCGCCCACTGGGCCAGTTCGTTGGCGAGGGCCAGCGCCTCGGCCGCGGCTCCCCGCTGCAGCCGGCTCTGCGGAGCCGCCCGCAACCGGTCGGCGAAGTGCTCCACTGCTCGGGTCAAGGGCGTCGTATCAACCACGGGCTGAGCGTAACGCGCCGCACTGTTGCCAATACGCGAACGCTCAGGCACGGTGACGTGAAGGACCGGCTTACATCCCCTTTGCGTCCGGAGGCGCCGATGTCCCAACTCTTCTCCGAGGAGACCCACCGCAACCTGCTCGCCCGCATCCCCCATTGCACCGGTCGTGAAGTCTCCGACTGGCTGCGCACCGTCGAAGAAGGCCCCGCCCTGTTCCGCTTCGAGGAGAAGGTCAGCTGGCTCCGGCACGAGTACGACCTCGCGTACGGCCACGCCAAGGCGATCGTTCATGAGTACGACCTGAGGAGGGCCGCCCGCAAGCTGCTCTGAGCACGCGCGGCGACCCGGTCACGGCAAAGGGCCCCTGCGATCCGCCTGCGACGGATCCGGGGCCCTTTCCCACGACTTCACCCGAACGGCGGCCCGGTCGGGGGCCGGCCGCTAGTCGTTGCTGCTGAAGATCGCCACCAGTCGCAGCATCTCGACGTAGATCCACACCAGGGTGAGGGTGAGACCGAACGCGGCGAGCCAGGACTCGCTGCGCGGGGCGCCGTAGGCGATGCCGTCCTCGATCTGCTTGAAGTCGAGGGTGAGGAAGAAGGCGCCGAGCACGATGGCGATGATGCCGACGATCGCGCCGAGCGGGCCGAAGCTGCGCAGGCCGCCGTCCTCGGCGACACCGAACGCGACCAGCAGCAGGTTGACCGCCATCACCAGGATGAAGGCCATGGCGATGGCCATGCCGATGCGGGCGTAGCGGGCCGTGACGCGAATCCAGCCGGCCTTGTAGACCAGCAGGGTCGCGGCCGAGACGGCCATGGTGCCGAGCACCGCCTGGAAGGGCGCACCGCTCCAGCGGCTGTTGTACATCTCGCTGATGACGCCGAGGAAGACGCCCTCGAAGGCCGCGTAGCCCAGGATCAGGGCGGGCGACGGCGTGCGCTTGAAGCTCTGCACGAGCGCCAGGACCATCGCGATGATGGCGGCGCCGAAGGCCAGGCCGTAGCTGGTCGTGGAGACCGGCAGCAGGACCCAGGCGAGTGCGGCGCCGACGGCGACCGTGCCCAGCGTGAGGGCCGAACGCATGACGACGTCGTCCATCGTCATCCGGCCGGTGGCGGCCGGGGCCTGCGGCGGGGCGCCCTGCTGCACGTCCTGCTGGGCGTAGGGGTTCTGCGCGTACGGGTTCTGCGCGTACGGGTTGCCCTGTGCGTACCCGGCCTGCGCTGCGGTGTTGAAGCCGGCGTAGCCGTTGTCGCGGCTGAACCCCCGTCGCGAGAAGACCGGGTTACTGCTCCTCATTTCACTCCTCCATGGCCACCGTGCGCGGCCTTGGCTCAAGAGTAATGGATTGGCAAAAGAACGGCCGTACTACTTGAGAGGGATCTTTCCCCTGCGGGTTGCCCAACACGCCACGCGATCCCCTGATTCCCCCGGCGGAACCGCTCACTCCAGCGGGAAGCCGGTGTAGGCCTCGGCCAGATCGGTCTCGGCCGCGCGGGAGGAGGTGACGCGTTCCAGCCGGGCCCGCTGGAGGCGGGCGTCGAAGGCGGTCGCGCCGGGCGCGCTGTGCAGCATGGTGGTCATGTCGTACGAGAACCGCTCGGCCTGCCAGATCCGGCGCAGACAGGTGGCGGAGTAGGCGTCGAGGGCTTCCGGCGACCCGGTGCGCCGCTCGTGGACGAGCGCGCGGGCGAACGTCACGACGTCGCCCACGGCGAGGTTCAGCCCCTTGGCGCCGGTCGGCGGCACGATGTGGGCGGCGTCACCGGCCAGGAAGAGCCGGCCGTGACGCATCGGCTCGTGCACGAAGGACCGCATGGGGGTGACCGACTTCTGGGTGATCGGACCGCGCTCCAGCTTCCAGCCGTCGTCGGTCTCCAGGCGCCGGTCCAGTTCCGCCCAGATCCGCTCGTCGCTCCACTCGCCGGCCTCGGTTCCGGCGGGCACCTGGAGGTAGAGGCGGGACACGGAGGGGGAGCGCATGGACAGCAGGGCGAAGCCGCGGTCGTGCCGGGCGTAGACGAGTTCGTCGTGCGAGGGCGCGACGTCGGCGAGGATGCCGAGCCACGCATAGGGGTAGGTCCGTTCGAACACCTGGGAGGCGTCGTCCGGGAAGGCCTTGCGAGCGACGCCCCAGAACCCGTCGCACCCGACGACGTAGTCGCACTCCAGGACGCCCTCGCGCCCCTGGTGCCGGAACGGCACCCGCGGCCGGTCGCCGTCCGCGCCCTCGACGGCCAGCGCCTCCGCCTCGAACAGCAGCGGGCCCCCCTCGGCCAGCTGGAGGGCGATGAGGTCCTTGCACACCTCCGTCTGGGCGTAGACGGTCACGGACCGCCCGCCGGTGAGCCCGGGGAAGTCGACGCGGTGCCGGCGCCGGTCGAAGCGCAGTTCGATCCCGTCGTGCCGCAGCCCCTCGCGGTCCATCCGGGCGCCGGCTCCGGCCTCGCGCAGCACGTCCACGGTGCCCTGCTCCAGGATCCCGGCCCGCTGCCGCCGCTCGACGTAGGCGCGGTCGCGGCTCTCCAGGACGACCGAGTCGATGCCGGCGCGGTGCAGCAGCCGCGCCAGGAGCAGCCCGGCCGGACCGGCTCCGATGATCCCGACGGTGGTGCGCATCGGTCGCTCCCTCTCCTCTGCCCCCGCGCCTGCGTTCGCGTGGTGAAGTTTCTTTCACTCTCTTGGGAGGTGAGTCTCCGCCGCACACATGCCGCTGTCAACGGTCACGGGGCAGAACATGGGGAACGAGGGAGCGGGCCGGAAAAGAGGGAATTGGTGCCCGGAGCCGGACTTGAACCGGCACGCCCGCGAAGGGGCAGCGAGGTTTAAGCTCGCCGTGTCTGCATTCCACCATCCGGGCAGGCCATGGGCACCGCTGCGAGGTCCTGAGCCTATCGGGGCACCTCCCTCGAACAGACGAGGAGCTGGCCCGATGTTGTCTTATTTTATTGACGTCTGAGGGTGCATCAGCACCCGGAACTCGCCATCCGCACTTGCCACCAGCGTGACGGGGCGTGGGTGCGCACGTACGCGGAATGACGGAATTTCACCTACTGAACGAGGGCGCCCGTCCTGTTCTGACCGGCCGCCCGGGTCAGGGTCTTCCGTCCTCCCCAGGTATGACACGGGCCCGCTCCGTCCGACCGGAGTCGCCCCCAGGAACCGGAACAGCGGCTGACTACACGTGCGCCGGCGGCCGGGACGATGGATCAAGTCCCCGAAACAGACGCCGTCCCGACAGGAGCACCCTCCCGTGACCACCACACCCACCGCCGGCCGGACCACGGCCGTGGCCGCACGCGCCACCGAGCTGTCGAAGATCTACGGGCAGGGTGAGACCCAGGTGGTCGCCCTGGACCGGGTCTCGGTCGACTTCCGGCAGGCGGAGTTCACCGCGATCATGGGACCGTCCGGTTCCGGCAAGTCCACGCTGATGCACTGCGTGGCGGGGCTGGACACCTTCTCCTCGGGATCCGCGCGGATCGGCGAGACCGAGCTGGGCTCCCTGAAGGACAAGCAGCTCACCAAGCTCCGCCGGGACAAGATCGGCTTCATCTTCCAGGCCTTCAACCTGCTGCCGACGCTGACCGCCCTGGAGAACATCACCCTGCCGATGGACATCGCCGGGCGGAAGCCGGACAAGGCGTGGCTGGACCGGGTCATCCAGATGGTCGGGCTGTCCGGGCGGCTCGGCCACCGGCCCTCGCAGCTCTCCGGCGGTCAGCAGCAGCGCGTCGCCGTCGCCCGTGCGCTCGCCTCGAGGCCGGAGATCATCTTCGGCGACGAGCCGACCGGAAACCTCGACTCGCGCTCCGGCGCCGAGGTGCTGGGCTTCCTGCGCAACTCGGTGCGCGAGCTGGGCCAGACGGTGGTCATGGTGACCCACGACCCGGTGGCGGCGGCGTACGCGGACCGGGTGGTCTTCCTCGCCGACGGCCGGATCGTCGACGAGATCCACGGCCCCACGGCCGACTCCGTCCTGGACCTGATGAAGCAGTTCGACGCGAAGGGCCGTACCAGCTGATGTTCCGCACCGCCCTGCGCAACGTCTCCGCGCACAAGGCCCGGCTCCTGATGACCGTGCTCGCCGTCATGCTCGGCGTGGCCTTCGTGTCCGGGACCCTCGTCTTCACCAACACCATCTCCGACGCCTACCAGAAGAGCTCCGCCAAGGGCTTCGACCGGGTCGACGTCGCCGTACGGCCCGAGTACCAGGACTCCAAGGGTGACCGGGTCGGCAAGACCCCCGAGCTGACCCGGGCCCTGCTCGACCGGGCCGCCAAGGCGCCCGGCGCCGCCTCCGCGACCGGTGTCGTCACCGGCTTCACCGCGATCGCCGGCAAGGACGGCAAGCTGCTCGGCGACGGGTGGCAGTCCGAGGGCGGCAACTACTGGGGCGCCAAGGACGACCGCTACCCCCTGGTCGCCGGGCACGCGCCCAGCGGCCGGGGCGAGATGCTCATCGACGCCAGGACCGCCGAGCGGGCCGGTTTCAAGGTCGGCGACACCGTCCGGCTCTCGGTGGACGGCCCCGTCCTCACCCCGCGCGTCAGCGGCATCTTCAGCACCGACGACGGCAACGTGGCCGCCGGCGGCAGCCTGGCCCTCTTCGACACCCCCACCGCACAGGCCCTGTTCGGCAAGAAGGGCACGTACGACGAGATCGACGTGCTGGCGAAGCCGGGAACCAGCCAGAGCGCGCTCAAGGCCTCCCTGGACAAGGCACTGCCCTCGCACCTGGTGGAGACCACCACCGGCAAGCGGCTCGCCGACGACCAGGCGGAGACGATCTCCGCCTCGATGAGCGGCCTGAAGCAGAGCCTGCTGGTGTTCGCCGGCATCGCCCTGTTCGTCGGCACGTTCATCATCGCCAACACCTTCACCATGCTGGTCGCCCAGCGCACCAGGGAACTGGCCCTGCTGCGGGCGGTCGGCGCGTCCCGTCGGCAGGTCACCCGCTCGGTGCTGGTCGAGGCGCTGGTGGTCGGCACGGTCGCCGGGGTGACCGGACTTGCCGCGGGCGTCGGCATCGGCGCGGGCCTGCGGTCCCTGCTGGGCTCGTTCGGCGCGAGCGTGCCGGACGGGCCGCTGGTGATCACGCCGGGCACCGTGCTGACCGCCCTCGCCGTCGGCGTCGTCGTGACCGTGCTGGCCGCCTGGCTGCCGGGCCGCCGCGCGGCGAAGATCCCGCCGGTGGCGGCGATGAGCAGCGTGCACGCCAAGGCGACCACCAAGTCGCTGGTGCTGCGCAACACGCTCGGCGCGCTGTTCTCGGCGGCCGGCGTCGCCGTGGTCCTCGCGGCCACGACGATGGACACCGACTCCGCCCAGGGCCCCATGGGGCTCGGCGCGGTGCTGCTCATCATCGGCGTGTTCATCCTGACCCCGCTGCTGTCCCGTCCGCTGATCGCTGCGGCCTCGCCCGTGCTGCGCGTGTTCGGCGTCTCGGGCAAGCTGGCCCGGCAGAACTCGGTGCGCAACCCGCGCCGTACGGCCGCCACGGCGTCCGCGCTGATGATCGGCCTGACGCTGATCACCGGCATGACGGTGATGGCGGGCAGCCTGCAGACGTCGATCGACCGGATGGCCAGTTCGGCGATCCGCGCGGACTACGTCGTGTCGATGGCCAACCGCGGCCCGCTCTCCCCGGACGTGGCGCGCCGGATCGCCGGCGCCGACGGCGTCACCGCCAGCAGCCCGCTGCGCAACGGGGCGTCCCGGATCGGCGGCGAGACGGAGTACCTGACCGGTGTCGACGGCTCGGCGATCGGCAGGCTGACGGATCTGAGGGTGGACGACGGCTCCTTCACCGTGGGCGGCTCGCGGATCGTCGTGGACAAGGACCGGGCCGAGGAGCACGGCTGGCGGGTCGGCTCGCGGTTCACCGCGCACTTCGAGGACGGCGCGGCGCGCGGCCTCACGGTCGCCGGGATCTACGAGGGCAACGACATGCTCAACGGGATCATGCTCGACAACAAGGTCCTCACCCCGCACCTGACCGAACCGGCCGACATGCAGGTGATGGTCAGGACCGAGGGCGGCGCGTCCGACCGCGCGAAGGACGGGCTGGAGAAGGCCCTGGGCTCCAACCCGGCGATCCTGGTCCAGGACAAGAAGGACATCTCCAACGACATCGCGAAGATGTTCACGCTGATGCTGAACATGGTCTACGGCCTGCTCGGCATGGCGGTGATCGTCGCGGTCCTCGGCGTCATCAACACCCTGGCCATGTCGGTCTTCGAGCGCTCCCAGGAGATCGGCATGCTGCGCGCGATCGGCCTCGACCGCAGGTCGGTCAAGCGGATGGTCCGTCTGGAGTCGCTGGTGATCTCCCTGTTCGGCGGGGTGCTCGGCATCGGCCTCGGGGTGTTCTTCGGCTGGGCGGCCGGTGAGCTGCTGGGCACGAAGATGCCGACGTACGAACTGGTCCTGCCCTGGGGCCGGATGGCGCTCTTCCTGCTGCTGGCCGGGGTGGTCGGAGTGCTGGCAGCCCTGTGGCCGGCCCGGCGCGCGGCACGGCTGAACATGCTGACGGCGATCAAGGCCGAGTAGCCGCACCGACGGCAGGGGCCCCGTTCCGCGTGCCGGAACGGGGCCCCTCGTCGTGTCCCTCCGGGTCACGTGTTCCAGGTGCGGGTGCGCAGGGGGAGGCCGGAGTCGCCCGAGTCGGGGGTGCGGACGGCCAGGACCTGGTTGACGCCGATGCGGTTGCGTTCGAAGGCGAGCGCGCAGGCGGCCATGTACAGCAGCCAGACACGGGTCCGGCCGGGGCTGGTGAGGCGCATGGCGCGGTCCCGGCCGGCCTCCAGGCGGCTGACCCACTGGCGCAGGGTGCGGGCGTAGTGCTCGCGGATCGACTCCACGTCCCGGACCTCGAAGCCGGCCCGCTCGAGCTGGGTGACGGTGGTGCCGATCGGGGCGAGTTCGCCGTCGGGGAAGACGTAGGCGTCGATGAACGCGTCGACCTCGTACGAGGATTCGTCGCGCTGCGGGCGGCGGGCGATCTGGTGGTTGAGCAGCCGTCCGCCCGGCCTCAGCAGGGCGTACAGGTCGCTCGCGTACTCCAGGTAGCGCTCGGCGCCGACGTGTTCGGCCATGCCGATGGAGGAGATCGCGTCGTAGGGGCCGTCCGCGACGTCCCGGTAGTCCTGGACGCGGATCTCCACGCGGTCGGTCAGCCCCTCGTCGGCGACGCGCTTGCGGGCGTAGGCCGCCTGTTCCTGGGAGAGGGTGACGCCGACGACGCGCACGCCGTGCTCACGGGCCGCGTGGATGGCCATCGATCCCCAGCCGCAGCCGACGTCCAGCAGCCGCTGCCCCGGCGTCAGGCCGAGCTTGGCGCAGACGAGTTCGAGCTTGTCGCGCTGGGCGGACTCCAGGGTGCCGCCGTCCTGCCAGTAGGCGCACGAGTAGACCATCGACGGGCCGAGGACGAGTTCGTAGAAGTCGTTGCCGACGTCGTAGTGGTGGCTGATGGCCCGCCGGTCGCTGTGCCGTGTGTGCAGGTGACGGCGTCTGCGGACCTCCTCGCGGGGCGGGGCGGGCGGGATCGGCGGCCCGGCGAGCCTCAGCAGTTCGCGCCCGGCGGCCCGCACCTCGGGGTCGCGCAGCGCCTCGGCGAGGCCGCGGGCGTCCTCGTCGCGCTCCCACACCTGCCCCGCGATGACCTCGAGGACCCGGTAGAGGTCGCCCTCCACGTCCAGGTCCCCGGAGACCCAGGCCCGGGCCAGGCCCAACTCGCCGGGCTTGAAGAGGAGCCGGCGCAGGGCCCGGCGGTTGCGGACGATGAGGGCCGGGGCGTCCGGCGGGCCGTCCTGTGAACCGTCCCAGGCGCGGATCCGCACCGGCAGCGGTGCTCCCAGCAGTTGCTCGGCAAGTTTCCTCAGCCGCGACGCGGCGTCGGCCATGGCGCACACCTCCAAGACGACGATCCCGGATGTCCGATACCACGTAAACACCGCGAGGCCCCCGGCGCAGTCCCGCAAAGGAGTTACAGGTGCGCGAACTCCCTCTCGCCGTGCGCCCGCCGGAACGCCGGAAGACCTCCCGCACCACGGATGGCGGGAGGTCTTCCAGGTGGTCCCCCCAACGGTGCGGCGACCGGTGGGGGACCGTGGGTCAGGAGGCCTTGGCCTTCTCGCCGGTCTTGGCGGCGGCGACCGGGGCCGGCTTGGCGGCCTCGTAGAACTCCTCGCGCGGGTTCTCCATGGCGCCCAGGGAGACGACCTCGCGCTTGAGGAACATCCCGAGGGTCCAGTCGGCGAAGACGCGGATCTTGCGGTTCCAGGTCGGCATCGCCATGCCGTGGTAGCCGCGGTGCATGTACCAGGCGAGGCGGCCTTTGAGCTTGATCTTCATCTTGCCCATGACGATCATCGCCACGCCCTTGTGCAGACCGAGACCGGCCACCGCACCCTTGTTGGCGTGCTCGTACTCCTTCTGCGGGAAGCCCCGCATACCGGAGATCACGTTGTCGCCGAGGGCACGGGCCTGGCGCAGCGCGTGCTGGGCGTTCGGCGGGCACCAGGCGTTCTCGTTGCCCGCCTTGCGGCCGACGAGGTCGGGCACCTGGGCGTTGTCGCCGGCGGCCCAGATGTAGTCGGTGCCCTTGACCTGGAGCGTGGGCTCGCAGTCGACGTGGCCGCGCGGGCCGAGGGGCAGGCCGAAGCGGGCGAGGGCCGGGTTCGGCTTGACGCCGGCGGTCCAGACGATCGTGTTGGAGTCGACCTCGAGGCCGTTCTTCAGCACGACGTGGCCGTCCACGCAGGAGTCCATGGAGGTGGAGAGGTAGATCTCCACACCGCGGCTCTCCAGGTGCTCCTTGCCGTACTGGCCGAGCTTGGGGCCGACCTCGGGGAGGATCTTGTCGGCGGCGTCGACGAGGACGAACCGCATGTCCTCGCGGGAGACGTTCTTGTAGTACTTGGCCGCGTCCCGGGCCATGTCCTCGACCTCGCCGATGGTCTCCGCACCCGCGAAGCCGCCGCCGATGAAGACGAAGGTGAGCGCCTTGCGGCGGATCTCCTCGTCGGTCGTGGAGTCGGCCTTGTCCAGCTGCTCCAGCACGTGGTTGCGCAGGCCGATGGACTCCTCGATGCCCTTCATGCCGATGCCCTGCTCGGCGAGGCCGGGGATCGGGAAGGTGCGGGAGACCGCGCCCATCGCGATGACCAGGTAGTCGAAGGGCAGCTCGTACGCCTCGCCCACGAGGGGGGCGATCGTGGCGACCTTGCGGTCCTGGTCGATGGTGGTGACCCGGCCGGTGAGGACCTCCGCCTTCGGCAGGACGCGTCGCAGAGGGACGACGACGTGCCGAGGGGAGATGCTGCCGGCGGCGGCTTCGGGGAGGAAGGGCTGGTAGGTCATGTACGACCGGGGGTCGACGACCGTGACGGTCGCCTCGCCGTAGCGCATCTTCTTGAGGATGCGCCGAGCTGCGTACAGGCCTACGTACCCACCGCCTACTACGAGGATCCTGGGACGCTCCGTGGTGCTCATGGCATCGAGTATCCACCCGGCTCAGGGGGGTTGCTCGTGCGCCCCTTCACAAGCTCTTGCATGCCCTGTGCTAAACTCCGCGGCCCGCGTGACGCAGGTCATGCCGCGGAACCGGAACCGCTGGGCGGTCTGCCCCGTTGTCAAGGCCGCGTGAGCTGCCTCTCTGTCGATTCGGGTCGCTCGTGAGGAGTCGGAAACAGCCTCCGGGCGTCGCCCTCGGGCCCTTCGTGCGACCACCGCCTGAACATGTTCAAACGGCGGAAGAACCCCCGGAAGGGCCAACCGGCCCCTTTTCCCGGCCGTCCGGGACGGAATTCCTTGTGAAGAAGTTCACGAACTTTCCCGACGGGATGTCGCCGAGGGCGCCGAACGGCTCGCTCACACGTTATCCGAGCTGCTCAACAGAGGCTACTCATCAGTAGCATCCGACCGGAAAGCGCCCCCGGAGACGGGGTGTTGGCGCAGGACGCCGACGGTCTCCCGTTACGGCGCCGCGCTCCGGGCCGCGCTGAAGGCGATGCCGTCGAGGATGTCGTGCTCGCTGACGACCACCTCCTCGGCGCCGGTCCGCTCCATGATCGCGAGCAGCACGAGGGCGCCCGCGCCGATCACGTCGACCCGGCCCGGGTGCATGGAGGGGATCCGCGCGCGCTCGGCGTGCGTGGAGTGCAGCAGCTCCCGGGTGATCTCGCGGACGCGCTCCCGGCTGACGCGGGAGTGGTGGATGCGCGCGGAGTCGTACTCGGGCAGCTCCTGGGCGATGGCCGACACGGTGGTGACCGAGCCGGCGAGGCCGACCAGGGTGCGCGCCTCGCGCAGCGGGACCGTCCGCTCGGCGAGGTCGAGGGCGGCCTCGACGTCCGCCCGTATGGCGGCGATCCGCTCCTCGGTCGGCGGATCGACGACCTCGCCCTCGTGCACCAGGTGCCGTTCGGTCATCCGCACGCAGCCGACGTCCACGGACCGCGCGGCCCGTACGTGGTCGTCGCCGACGACGAACTCGGTGGAGCCGCCGCCGATGTCCACGACGAGATAGGGGCGGGGCAGGTCGTCGCGGCCCCGGAGCTCGTTGGTCGCGCCGGTGAAGGAGAACTCGGCCTCCTGGTCGCCTGTGATGACCTCGGGTTCGACACCGAGGATGTCCACGACGCCGCGCACGAAGTCGTCCCGGTTCTCGGCGTCCCGGGAGGCGGAGGTGGCCACGAAGCGGATCCGCTCCGCGCCGTGCTCCTTGATGACCTCGGCGTACTCGCGGCAGGCCGCGAAGGTCCGCTCCAGCGCCTCGGGGGCGAGCCGGCCGGTGCGGTCGACGCCCTGGCCGAGCCGCACGATGGTCATCCGCCGGTCCAGCTCGACGAGCTCACCGGTCGCCGGATCGGCGTCGGCGACCAGCAGGCGGATGGAGTTCGTGCCGCAGTCGACGGCGGCCACGCGGGTCACTTCCCGTCCTCCCCGGCCGGCTCGCACGGCGTCACGCACGGTCCCTTGCTCCACCACTCGGGGAGCATCGCGATCGCCTCGTCGCCGAGCGGGTTCACGCCCGGTCCGGCGGCCAGCGAGTGGGCCACCAGCACGTGCAGGCACTTCACCCGGTCCGGCATGCCGCCGGCGCTCGGGAAGCCCGCCAGCACCTCGATCTCGTCGCGGCGCCGGATGTAGTCCTCGTGGGCGGCGCGGTACGCGGCGGCCAGCTCCGGGTCGGTCCCGAGCCGCTCGGTCATCTCCTTCATGACGCCGTCCGCCTCCAGCGTGCCGATCGCCGAGTTGGCGCGCGGGCACGTCAGGTAGTACGTCGTCGGGAAGGGCGTGCCGTCGGGCAGCCGGGGCGCCGTCTCCACGACGTCCGGCTGTCCGCAGGGGCAGCGGTGCGCGATGGCCCGCAGACCGCGCGGCGGGCGGCCCAGCTGCTGCTTGAAGGCCTCGACGTCCGCGTCGGTGGGCTCGGTGCGCGGAGTGGGCGGCGGAGGCGTTTCCATGACTGCTTTCAGGGTGGCTTTCTGTCGGTGGCCGGCCCGCGGGCCGGTTACTGGTGGCGGCCGGCTCCCGGCCTGGGTCCGGTCACTGGCCGGGGTCCGGTCACTGGTCGGAGGCGTCGGCCTTGTCGACCCCGTCCCAGACGTTCGCGTACCAGGGCCGGTGGGCGGCCCCGAGGTCGGCGCGGGACTGCTTCGCCGCGCCCGGGTCGACGACCACGTAGCCGGTCTCCCCCGGCATCACGTAGTGCAGCCGGCGCCGGATCTGCTGCTCGGCGTAGGCGTCGTCCTGCCAGCGCGCCTTGAGGTCACGCAGCTGTTCGACGCGCTGCCGGGCCTCCCCCCGCTCCCGCTGGAGGTCGGAGATCTCGGCGCGCTGGGAGACGTACTGCCGCATCGGGTAGGCGAGGGCGACGATCAGCGAGCACAGCACCAGCGCCAGCAGGGCCGCGCGGCCGGTGAGCCGGGAGCGGCGGGCCTGCCGTTTGGTCTGGGAGCGGTAGACCCTGGCCGCTGTCTGCTCGCCGAGGGCGCGCAGCCTGGTGGCGGTGGAGAAACGGTCCCGGTCCTTGACGGCCATCTGGCTCTCCGCCTCCCCTTCCACGTGCGTACGTCCCCGCACACGGTACGGGACCGGGTACGGGGACGTACGTACGACTGGCTGATACCCGGGCCGTCCCGTTCGGATCGGCCCGGCCGGGGTCAGCCCTTGGAGACCCCGGTGTGGCCGCGGAAGCGCGGGAAGGCGCTGCGGCCGGCGTACACCGCGGCGTCGTCGAGGATCTCCTCGATGCGCAGCAGCTGGTTGTACTTGGCGACGCGCTCGGAGCGGGCCGGGGCGCCGGTCTTGATCTGGCCGCAGTTGGTGGCGACGGCCAGGTCGGCGATGGTGACGTCCTCGGTCTCGCCGGAGCGGTGGGACATCATGCACTTGAAGCCGTTGCGCTGGGCCAGCTCGACGGCGTCCAGGGTCTCGGTGAGCGAGCCGATCTGGTTCACCTTGACCAGAAGGGCGTTGGCGGCGCCCTCGTCGATGCCGCGGGCGAGGCGCTCGGGGTTGGTGACGAACAGGTCGTCGCCGACGAGCTGGACCTTGTCGCCGAGCTTGTCGGTGATGATCTTCCAGCCGGCCCAGTCGTCCTCGAACAGCGGGTCCTCGATGGAGACGAGCGGGTAGGCCGCGACGAGCTCCTCGTAGTACTCCGTCATCTCGGCGGCGGAGCGCTCCTTGCCCTCGAAGAGGTACTTGCCGTCCTTGTAGAACTCGGAGGCGGCGACGTCGAGCGCGAGGGCGATCTGCTCGCCGGGCGCGTAGCCGGCTTCCTTGACGGCCTCGAGGATGAGGTCGAGGGCCTCGCGGTTGGAGCCGAGGTTCGGGGCGAAGCCGCCCTCGTCGCCGAGGCCGGTGGACAGGCCCTTGCTCTTCAGGACCTTCTTCAGGGTGTGGTAGACCTCGGTGCCCCAGCGCAGGGCCTCGGAGAAGGACTCCGCGCCGATCGGCGCGATCATGAACTCCTGGATGTCCACGTTGGAGTCGGCGTGCGAGCCGCCGTTCAGGATGTTCATCATCGGCACCGGCAGCAGGTGCGCGTTCGGGCCGCCCAGGTAGCGGAACAGCGGCAGGTCGCTGGCCTCGGAGGCGGCGTGCGCGACGGCGAGGGAGACGCCCAGGATTGCGTTGGCGCCGAGCGAGCCCTTGTTGTCGGTGGCGTCGAGGTCGAACATGGCCTGGTCGATCAGGCGCTGCTCGGTGGCGTCGTAGCCGACCAGCTCCGGGCCGATCTGCTCGATGACGGCGAGGACGGCCTTCTCGACGCCCTTGCCCTGGTAGCGGTTGGGGTCGCCGTCACGGAGCTCGATGGCCTCGAAGGCACCGGTGGAGGCACCGGACGGAACGGCGGCACGACCCGTGCTGCCGTCGTCGAGGCCGACCTCGACCTCGACCGTGGGGTTGCCTCGGGAGTCCAGGATTTCCCGGGCTACGACGACGTCGATGGACGGCACGAGCATCTCCTTCTTGGATGTGACGCTGGAAGTGCGGGGCGGGGTGCCTTGCGGCTCTGCCTTGCGACTAGAGCCTAACCGTCCAAGGGGCGTCGGCCACCGACCGACCGTCCCGTGGACAGGGAGACGGTACCCATTGTTCCCGCCCGGAACAAAGGGGTTCGGCCAAGGTCCCGCCGACGAGGCGGGGAAGAGCCGGCGAAGAGCCGGGAAAAACACAGCCCCGCCCCGGTGCGTACGGGGGAACACGCACCGGGGCGGGGAGCCCGTGGGGGACGGGGGGAATGGCCCTCACGAGGCCTTCGGCTTGGGGGACGGCCTGGTGAGGGCACTGTGGTTCCGGTCGGAGCCAGGTGTCACTTCAGGTGAAGCTGCTGGCCCGGGTAGATGAGGTCGGCGTTCTCGACGATGTCCTTGTTCAGCTTGTAGAGCTTCTGCCAGCCGCCGTCGACCTTCTGCTTCTCGGCGATGGTGCCGAGGGTGTCGCCCTTGACCACCTTGTACTCGCCGTCGCCCTTCTTGACCTTCTTGCCGGTCGGGGTGGTGACGGTCTTCTTCGCGCTCGCGGCCGGACGCTCGCTGGAGCGGGAGGCGGCCTGCTGGTCGGTGGAGCGGGTGGCGGTGCTGCCCGAGGAGGTGTTCCCGGAGGAGGTGCTCGGGGCGGAGCCGTTGTTGGGGGTGCTCGACAGGCCCTTGCCGCACACCGGCCAGGCGCCCTTGCCCTGGGCGGCGAGGACCTTCTCGGCGACGGCTATCTGCTGGGCCTTGGAGGCCTGGTTGGCCTGGCCGGCGTACTGCGTACCGCCGTAGGCGGCCCAGGTGGAGGCGGAGAACTGCAGACCGCCGTAGTAGCCGTTGCCGGTGTTGATGGACCAGTTGCCGCCGGACTCGCACTGGGCGACCGCGTCCCACTCGGAGGTGGTGGCGGCGGAGGCGTTGCCGGCCGCCATGAGCGGGGCGGCGACGGCGGCGCCGGTGACACCGGCGAGCGCGATGGCACGGGTGGCCTTGGACGGACGACGGTGCTTGCCCTTGCTGGAGAACAGCATGGATGGATCCCCTCACCGACGCCTGCGAGGTGAGCTGTCGGGTTCGGGCCGAATGAGTTGCCCGGCCGCGGGCCCGCTTTCACGGGCCGCGGCTCCACCCCTAGCCGGTTCCAGCGCGTGCGCTGGTTCCGGCACTTACCTTGGGTCCCCCGCTCCTGCCTACGGCGCATTACGCGACGACTGTTCCCGGGCGGCCACTGGCAGGATTCGGCGTTGCGGCAGCCGGGGCTCGTGGTGACGAGCGGTCACGACCGTAGACACGCGATCGAGGGAATTTCAAAGACGATCAGGGCTTCTGAGACTCATCCCACACTTTCACCGAAAGGGACATCGGTGATCAATCCGGGCGTCAACTACCGCTGCTTTTGGCCCGTTTAGCTACCGACTTCGAGGGTCTGACCGGCGGAGATGTGGTTCGGGTCGGCGCCGATGGCCTTCTTGTTCAGGGCGTACAGCTCATGCCATCCGCCGTCCACGTCAAGGGAGTCGGCGATGGAGGCGAGGGTGTCGCCTTCGTGGACCGTGTAGGCGTCCGCCCCGCGGGAGGCGTGCTTGCCGGACACGGTGGCGTTCTGACCGTTTGTCACGCTTTCGTCCGCACTGTCGCCGCGGTGACGTCCGCCACTGCCGAGCGCTCCGGTGTCGACGAGGCTCCAAGAACCGCCGGTCTGCCATGAATTGTCCGAGTCCTCCACGACAGGATCCGGAGTCGCGGACTCGCTCCCCTCCGACTCCTCGGCGCGAGGCGAGGCGGACTTGTCGGACTTGGGAGCTTCCGCACCCTTGTCCGTAGCCTTGGAGTCGGCGCCCTTGCCCGTGTCCGAGGACGGCTTGCCGGCCGAGTCCGAGGAGGAGTCGGACGACGGTGAGGAATCGGGCAGACCGGACGAGTCGGAATCGTCCGTGGAACCGGACGACGGGTCCGTGGAGCCGGAGGCGTCGCCGGACTGGTCGTGCCCCGAGTCGGACTTGCCCGGGCCCCCGACGCCCGTGTCGACGTCCAGGGAGCCGGAGTCCGAGGTCAGACCGGAGAGCAGGGCGCAGGTCGTCCAAGGCGTGGTGCCCTTGTCGGCGAGGATCTTCTCGGCGACGGCGATCTGCTGCGAACGGCTGGCCAGGTCGGCGGTGGCGGCGTACTTCGTGCCGCCGTACGCGGCCCAGTCGTCCTGGGAGATCTGCAGCCCGCCGTAGTACCCGTTGCCCGTGTCGGCGCTCCAGGAGCCGCCGCTCTCGCACTCGGCGACCTTGTCCCAGGTGGTGCCGTCGGCCGCGTTGGCGCTCGCGGCGCCGAGGAGCGGGATGGCGATGGCGGAGCCGGTCACTCCGGCCGCGACGAGAAGTGCCGGAGCCTGACGGGGGCGACGGTGACGACCGTTCCCGGAGAGCATGCGGAAGCCTTTCGTGCGACAGCGGGACCGGCGCGGCCGATGGTGCTGGGGCCGCGCTGATGGGTGAACGTATAGGCATACGATCACTTGTCACAAGTTCATGCCGCACAGATCACGTGAAGATCACAGAGTTGAACGCCCGTCATGTTTACGGTTGTACGGCCTGTTCCGCGGCCGGGGTGAACTCCACGGGCAGGGTGCGCAGCCCGCGCATGATGAGCCCGCCGCGCCAGCGCAGTTCGGCCGGATCGGCCGCCAGCCGCAGGTCGGGGAGGCGGGTGAGGAGCGTGGCGAGCGCGGTCCGGCCCTCCAGCCGGGCGAGCGGGGCGCCGAGGCAGTAGTGGATGCCGTGGCCGTAGCCGAGGTGCTGGTTGTCCGCGCGGGCGAGGTCGAGGACGTCGGGGTCGGCGAACCGCTCCGGGTCACGGTCGGCCGCCGCGAGGACGACGAGCACCGGGTCGCCGGCCGCGATGTCCTGCCCGCCGAGGGTGAGCGGCCGGGTGGCGAACCGCCAGGTGGCCAGCTCGACCGGGCCGTCGTAGCGGAGCAGTTCCTCGACACCGGTCTCCAGCAGGCCCTGTTCGCCGCGGGCGAGGGAGTCCTGCAGCCGGTGGCGCTGCTCAGGGTGGGTGAGCAGCGCGTAGGTGCCGTTGCCGATGAGGTTGACGGTCGTCTCGAAGCCCGCGAACAGGAGGATGAAGGCCATCGCGGCGGCCTCGTTCTCGGTGAGGTGCTCGCCGTGGTCGGAGGCGCGGATGAGACCGGAGATCAGGTCCTCGCCCGGGGTGGGCTCGGCCGGCAGCGCCGCACGCTTGCGGTGGATGAGCTCGGCGAGGTAGCCGCGCATCTTCTTCACGGACCGGGCGACCCCGCCCCGCGGTCCCCCGCCGTGCCGGATCATCATCCCGGCCCAGTCGCGGAAGTCGTCCTGGTCCTCGCGCGGGACCCCGAGCAGGTCACAGATGGCGTAGATGGGCAGCGGGAAGGCGAAGTCGTGGATGAGGTCGGCGGAGCCCGTCCTCGCGAACCGGTCGATGAGGTCGTCGGTCAGCTCCTGCACCCGGGGCGCGAACTCGGCGACCCTGCGGGGCGTGAACGCCTTGCTGACCAGTCTGCGCAGCCTGGTGTGGTCCGGCGGGTCGATGTTCAGCAGGTGCGTCATCAGCTCGGCCTTGCGCTCGCCCGGGATACCGGTCTTGCCCTTGGCGTGCGCGGGCTCGTCGTGGTGCGCGGGGTTCTTGCTCAGCCGCTGGTCGGCGAGGGCCTGCCGGGCGTCGCCGTACCGGGTGACCAGCCAGGCCTCGACCCCGCTGGGCAGCCGCGTCCGGCGCACCGGCTGGTGCTCGCGCAGCCAGGCGTAGGCGGGGTAGGGGTCGGCGGCGAACTCCCAGGTGAACAGTTCCGGGGCGGTGCTGGGCGGGGCGGGCTGGTCGGTCACTCCTCGACGGTATCGGTCGCGGACGCCGGCCCCGCCCCGGCCGGCGTGAACCGCCCCGGCCGGCATGACCGCCCCGGCCGCCGTGACTGACCCGGCCGGCGTGAACCGCCGCGGCCCGTTTCCGCCGCGGCCGCCGCGGTCGTCCGCGCGCGCCTCGGGCCGGCGAGGCCGGACTGAGACGCCGTCACCGGGACGCTCGCGGCGGCTGTCAGCCCTCGGCCGCCCGTATCGCGTCCCGGTACACCCGCGCCGCCGCCCGCAGGGCCGCCTCCGGGTCGACGCCGTCGGCCTCCGCGCGGACCGCGAGGGCCAGCAGTTCGTAGCCGATGCCCTCGCCCTCGGGCAGCGGCACCTCCAGGCCCGCCGTGCGGGTGCGGGAGGCGAGCTTGGCGGCGAGGGCGAGGCCGGGCTGGCCGAGCGGGACGCCCTCGGTGACCGAGGTGCGCCGCTTCTCCTCGGCCTTGGTGCGCAGCCAGTGCTCCTTGACGTCCTCCGGGGTCTCGGCCGTCTCGTCGCCGAAGACGTGCGGGTGGCGGTGGATCAGCTTGGCGACGATGCCGCCGGCCACGTCGTCGACGGAGAACGGCGCCTCCGGGTCCTCCTCGGCGATGCGGGAGTGGAAGACGACCTGGAGCAGGACGTCGCCCAGTTCCTCGCGCAGCTCCTCCCGGTCGCCGGCCTCGATCGCCTCGACCAGTTCGTACGCCTCCTCGATGCCGTACTTCGCCAGACCCAGGTGGGTCTGCCGGGACGACCAGGGGCATTCGGCACGGATGCGGTCCATGACCTGGACGAGGTCGAGGAGGCGGGCGCCGGGCAGGTCGTAGGAGGCCGGCAGCAGCTCCAGCTCGGGCATCCGGACCCGTCCGGAACCGGCGAGGCGGGCGAGGCTGTCGGTGAGGGCGGGCTCGCCCTCGCCCGTGGCCACGACCACCACCGTCCGCCCGCCCGCGCAGGCGTCGACCAGCTCCTGCGCGGTGGGCGACGCCTCCGTCACGGCTGTCCCGGCCTCCCGCAGATAGGGGAGCTGCGGGTGGGCGCCGTCCGCGCACAGCACGGCGTCGGCGGCGCGCAGCGCCTGCCAGGCGGGCCAGGACAGCAGGCCGGGCGCGACGCGGTGGCTGGTGGTGAGCAGGACGATGCGGCCGGGGGCGGCTTCGGGGCTGGTTGCGTTCACCATCCGAACGTAACCCACGGCGACGAGGGACGGGATCGGTTGTCCACAGGGCCGGAGGCGACGTGTGATCGTATGACCGACCGCCCGCTATGCCGGCTGCTGCGCCCCGGTCGCCGTGACCTCCCGCACCCAGGGCGTCTTGGCGTCCACGCGGCCGCTCTTCTGCACGTCCCAGGCGCCGTAGCGCGGGTTGAGGTCGACGTGGAGTTCCTGGGAGGCCCGGGACAGGGCCTTCCAGAAGGCGGGCTGCGTGGTGTCCGTGCCGAGCTTCTGGGCGAGCTTCTGCGCCTCGAGCTGGAGCCGGAGGTTGTCGTCCAGGCGGCCGGGCGCGATGCCGTACTTCTGCAGCCAGGCCGTCTGCAGGCCCTTGGCGCCGCCCGCCTGCTGCTCCAGGCCGGCCCGCATCCGCAGGACCTCCTTGCGGGTGACGGAGATGCCCTCGTCCCGCGCGGCACGGTGCAGCACCTGGTCCAGGACCATGTTGTGCAGGGTGTCGCGGGTCAGGCTGCCGGTGGAGGCGAGGACCTGCTGGTACTGGGTGTCGTCCTGCACCACGGCCCGCTGCGCCCGGCGTACCTCGTTGACCCGGCCCTCGAGCTGGGCGACGGTGATCCGCTCCCCTCCCACCACCGCGGCGGCGCCCGGGTGCGCCTCGCCTCCGCAGGCGGTGAGTGCGGGTGCCGCGGCGGCGATCGCGGCGGAGAGGAGGAGCGCGGTGCGACGGCGGCGGTGCAAGGAGACCTCCAGGGGGAGATTGCAATGACACTGCGGCGCGCCAGCGCCTCCGCCAGGGGTGGTGGTCGGGCGACGGGCGGGCGCACAAAGTCTTGCGGTGATCGATGTTAGGCAGTGGGGGGCCTGTGGCCAACCCATTCGACCAACGATTCGCACGCGCTTCGGGCACCGCCGCGCCTCCTCCCGCCGGAGGACGGGTCAGCCCGTGATGGCCACCGGCGCGTCCCACGCGTCACGGTCGACGGTGAGGGTGACCCCGCCGTGCGACTCCTTGCTGTTGACCATGTACTGGTGGGCGCGGCTGTGGTCGGTGAACCGGGTCGAACCCCACGGCCAGTCCGACGTCGTGGTGTTCTTCTTGTCCCACAGCGCGTACCAGAGGTTGCCCGGCAGGTCGGTCCTGTCGCTCGCGGTGGCCACGGCCTTGGCGCTGGAGCTGGTGAAGCCGTAGTAGCCGGCGCGGTACGTCTTGACGCGCAGTTCCTTGTCGAAGGCGCGGACGTAGGTGAGCACGGCGTCGTTGCACGACTTGTTGGTGACGTCGTACGGCTCCATGTCCAGGTAGATCGCGCTGCCGGCCTTCATGCCGAGCGCGGCGGCCTTGGCCACGGCGTCCTTGGCGTCGCTCGTGCCGAGGGAGGCGGCGGTGGACGCGGAGAGCTTCTCCGGGTTGGAGCCGGTCTGGCAGGGCGGCTGGGCGCCGACGTAGATCGGGACGAGCTTCCAGCCGAGGCCGCTGACGTACGTCACCCAGGAGGCCGTCAGGTTGGGCTGGGCGCAGCCGCGGTTCCTGCCGCCCACGTAGACGGCGGCCGCGCCGTAGAAGCCGGTGTGCCAGGCCTTCATCGTCGCCTTGGGGGGCGCGGTGCAGGTGTCGAAGGCGCGGCCGGTGAAGGTCTTCTGCGCGGGCCAGGAGGTGGCGGCCATCGAGGTCTGCGCGGCGATGCCCCCGCCCGCGACGACGGCCGCGCCCGCCACGGCCCACGTGATGTACCTGCGCCTCTTGGACTGCCGATGACCTGCCATGGAACCCCACCCCTGCTCGAACGTGCGTGGCGAAAACGAACCGCAACCTATCCCGGCCGGTCACACGTTCGGGAAACCCAACCTCTTGTAAGGGACAAGAATCTCCCGGGCGACGGCAAAGACTAGCCGCGCACCTGCCCCAGCCATTGCAGGGTCCGGCGGATCTCCACGGCCAGCGGGTCGCCGGGGCCGCGGAAGCGCTCGACGTCCACCAGCAGCCGCGCCAGCGTGTCGTGGGCGGCCGGCCGGTCGCCGAGGGCGAGCAGCAGGTGGCCGATGCGGCGGCGCACGTCGTGGGCGAGCTGCGGATCGCCGGAGACGTACTGGTTCTCGTAGTACGGCAGCAGCGCGCGGTACTCGGCGAGTGCCGCCGCCGGCTCCCCGAGCTGTTCGAGGCACTGGGCCGCCTCGTAGCGGAAGCGCAGGGACTGCGGGTCGGCCTGGCCGGCCTCGGCGGCGCGCTCGTCGGCGAGGCGGCGCAGTTCGGGCAGCGCGCGCCGGTACTGGCCGTCGTCCAGGAGGGTGGCCGCGTACTGCTTGCGCAGGGTGCGCACCACCGGGGAGCGCTCGCCGTGCTGTTCGGCCGCGGCGGGCAGGATCGCGCCGAGGATGTCCACGGCCTGGGTGATGCGGCCCTCCCCGAGCAGGCGCTTGACCTCGTCCACGGCGGCGGCGACGTCGGGCTTCCCGGCGACGGGCGGCGCGGGCGCGACGGGAGCGGGCTGCGGCGCGGGCGTGCGCGCGCGGTCCGGCCAGGGAGCGTGCGGCCGCAGGAAGGGGCGCGTCGGATCCAGCGGCGCCCCGGTGGGCATGCCGCGCGCGGGCAGCAGCAGCGCCAGGTGCTCGTACACCTCCTGCGCCGAGTCCGGCCGGTGCTGCGGGTCCTTGGCGAGCAGGCGCAGGACGAGCGACTCCAGCGCCTCGGGGACCTCGGGGCGGATGCGGCGCACCGGCACCGGCGGCTCGTACAGGTGCCGGTGCAGCACGCCGAGCGCGGTGGAGCCGGCGAACGGCACGTCGCCGCTGAGCAGTTCGTGCATCAGCACGCCGAGCGCGTACAGGTCGGTGTACGGGCCGACCGCGCCGCCCATGGCCTGTTCGGGCGCCATGTAGGCGGGCGAGCCGATCGGGGAGCCGGTGTGGGTGAGGCGGGTGGTGTCGGTGTCCATCACGGAGGCCACACCCAGGTCGAGGACGGTGATGGTGCCGTCCTGCTTCACCATGACGTTGCGCGGCTTGAGGTCGCGGTGCACGATCGGCACCGCGTGCACCGCGCTCAGCACGGCGCAGAGCTGCGCGGCCACCGCCACCGCCCACTGCCACGGGTACGGGTCGTGCTCGGCGAGATGGTCGGAGAGGTCGGCGCCGTCGACGTACTGCATGACGAGGAAAAGCTCCTCGCCCTCGCTGCCCGCGTCGTGCACCGTGACCAGACCCGGGTGGTCGACCTGCGCGGTCACCCGGCACTCGCGCACGAAACGGCGGCGCAGTTCGTCCGCCTCCTGTCCGGCCACCTTGTCCGGGCGCAGCAGTTTCACCGCGACCCGCCGGTCCAGCCGCTGGTCGTACGCCGTCCACACCTGGCCCATGCCGCCCTGGCCGATGAGCGTGGACAGTTCGTAGCGGCCGGCGACGACACGTCCCGCCGCCACGCTCACCGTCCGCCCTCGTGGCCGGCGTCCCGTATGCCGTCGCCGTCGTGCTTGCGCAGGTAGTCGCTCAGCTCGTCCAGCTCGGCGCGCACCTGGTCGATCCGGGCGGGCGCCGGGCGCTGCGGCGGCGGGGCGACCGGCGGGGGCTGCGGCACGGGCGTGTGGTGCGCCGGGGGCGTCGCGGGTACGGGGGTCTGCCGCATGGTCGTCGCGGGGAAGGGCGTCGCAGGCCCCGGGTAGCCGTAGCCCGACACCGTTCCGCTCGCGTACGTCTGACGCAGCCGCTGGTAGTGGCGGATCTCCGCGACCAGGTAGTACACGGTGATGACCACCAGGCCGCCGAGCAGCAGCGTCATGCCCACGTAGCCGCCGGGGGTGTGGACCTCGTCGCCGGGTTCGCTGCCCACCAGGACGATGGCGAGGATGTCGGCCGCCAGCCCGGCCACGAACAGGCCCCAGTCCAGCGACCTGCGGGTGACGGCGGCCAGCCGCAGCAGCATCGCCCAGGCCAGGAAACCGGCGCTGAGGACGCCGAACGCCACCAGCAGCACCCGCACGAGGACCAGCCACGCGTTGTGCGGCGGCTGCTTCACCGGCTGTGCGTAGCCGTGGCCTTGCATGGCTGCTCCTGATGCCTGAAATGGGCGTGCCTGTCCGCCCGGTGTGCTCCGCCGGGCTGACACCACTCGTGCGATGGTCGCTTCGAGCATATGGCCCGGCACGGACAAGCGGTCCGGGTTGTACCGAACCGTTGTCCGGCAGCACCGTCAATCCGGCGCGACGGTGCCGTCCGTGAGCCCGTCGTACATCCCGCGCACCAGCTGGTCGCCGAGCCGGCTCGCGTGCCGCACGGCCCGCTCGAACTCGTCCAGGGCGCGGAACCGCGCGCCGTAGCGCCGCTGTTCGTCGAACGGGAGCCGGGGCAGCTGGAGCCGGCGCACGTCCAGACGGGTGGCCGTGGAGGCATAGCTGCTGGCCTGGCGGTGGTTGGCGGTGCCGCGCAGGAAGCCGGCGAGGAACCACGGGTCCAGCGCGGCCGGATCGGGCCGCAGCAGCACCAGGTTGCGGCCCAGGGCGGCGCCGCGCGTCGCCTCGTCGATCACGCGCGCCACCGAGCCGCCGCCGAGCACCGGCACGACGACGTCGCCCGGTTCCGTGAGCACGGCCTCCTCGTCGCTCTCCGGCAGCGTCCCGGAGGGCGCCGTGCCGGCGAGCACGTCGTGGTCGGTGAGGACGGGCACGCGCGCGCGGCCGCCGTTCCCGCCGGTGCGCAGGACCAGCGTGCCGCCGCGCGCGAGTTCGCCGACGGTGGTGAGCGGCCAGCGCGCGGGGGGCGCCGGGTCCACGGGGGGCGGGGTGAGGTCGGCGGTCAGCCGCAGCGTCTCACCGAGGCGCTCGCGCACCGCCGTGAGCTGCTCCGCGCCGTCGGCGGCCGCCGCGGGCGGCAGATGGCGGGCGGGGGCCAGGTCGACGTCGTCGTCGAGGAGTTCGATGACCGGGACGGACCGGGCCAGTCCCGGGAGCTCCGTCAGCCGGCCGGCGCGTTCGAAGGCGCGCCAAGCGTCGAGCACGGCCTCCCGCACCGCCTGCCAGTCGGGGCCGCCACGCGCCGCACCAGCGAACCGGCCGGTGTCGGCGAGCAGCACCTCGGGCGCCGCGGGCGTCCGGTCGGGCCGGCGCAGCACCCACACGTGGAGCGGGATGTTGTAGGGCGGCGCCGCCCCGACCGGCAGCGCGACGACGGCGCGCAGCGCGCCCCGGCGCAGCAGGTCGGCGCGGATCCGGCGCCCGGAGCGGCGTGAGGCGGCGGCCGGCGGCATGAGCAGTACGGCGGTGCCGCCGTCGGCGAGGCGGGCCAGCGCGTGCTGCACCCAGGCCAGCTCGGACTCGGTGCGCGCCGGGAAGCCGTACTCCCAGCGGGCGTCGTAGGCGAGTTCGTCGTGGCCCCAGTTGCGCTCGTTGAACGGCGGGTGGCACAGCACGGCGTCGGCGCGCAGCTCCGGGTGGGCGTCGGCGCGCAGGGTGTCGCCGACGGCGGCGTGCACGCCGGCGCGGGACTGCAGCCTCAGGCGCAGAGCGGTGAGCGCGGCGAGGTCGGGGGCGCCGTCCTGGGCGTACAGCTCCTGGCCGGGGCGGGTCTCCACGGCGCGCAGCAGGGCGCCGGTGCCGCAGGCCGGGTCGAGGACGGTGCGGGCGGGGCCGGCGAGGTCGGCCATCAGCCGGGCGAGTTCGGCCGGGGTGAGCGTGTACTGGCGCGGGTTGGCGTCCAGATGGCGGCCCAGCAGGAACTCGAAGGTCTGCCGCGCTCCGGCCTCGGCGGCAAGTTCGGCGGCGCCGCGAAGGAGCGGGGCGGAAGGGAGGAGCTGGGGGCCGGACGGGGTGCGCAGCGCGGGGGTGTGAGCGGCGGCCGTGTTGTGAGCGGCGGACCCGGGGTGTGCGGCGGACGGAGTGTCTGCGGCGGACGCGGTGTGAGCGGAGCCGCCGGTGTTCACGGGGAGCGTTGTGTTCACACCCAGGACCTGCTCCAGCGCGCCCGGCAGCATCGCGGCCAGACGCTCGTCGGAACCGGCACTCACGTCCAGCCAGACGGTGGGCCGCTCATGGATGAGCAGCAGTACGCAGCCCGCGTGCACCAGCGCGGTGACCGGGCCGTCGGGATGGCCGGCGAGCTGCTGCCAGACGCGTTCGCGCAGCGGGACCTCGGCGAGTTTTCCCTGCTCACGCAGCCATGCCTCCACCTCGGCGAGCGCGAAGGACGGGCTGGTCTCGGTGCCGCCGACCGGCTTGGGGAAGTCGGCGTGCCGGCGGCGCCAGTTGCTGACGGCGGCACGGCCCACTCCGGCGAGCCGCGCGATACCGGCGGCGGTCACCTCTGTCGCGTTGTCCTGCACCGGTCCCGCTCCCCTCGTCCCGTTGTGCGCCGAGCATACCGGCGTACACAAGACCCGTGCATTCACGAACGTGTACGCACCCCTAACTGTGAATCGTGTTGACTCGGTTCACAGACTCTGGTCTTATTGACCCAGCGAACGAGCGGCCAGCCGGAGGGGGCGGCCGCCGCATCGGGGAGGGGATCCGTCATGGGTCTGGGCAAGATCGCGCTGGGCGCCGTCGTCGGGGTCGCCGTCATCGCCGCCGTGTCCGCCAACGCCGACGACGGCAAGGGCAGCGGCAGCGGCAGCGGCAGCGGCAAGGACACCTCGGCGTCCGCCGTTCACCGGCCGGGCTCGAAGCAGGACACGGGCGGCGGCAAGGACTCGGGCGGCAGGGCGGCGGCGAAGAAGGCCGCCTTCGCGGGGGACGGCGAGTTCCAGGTCGGCTCCGACATCAAGCCCGGCACCTACCGCACGACGGGCAACACGGACGGCATGTGCTACTGGGAGCGGGCCAAGGACGCCTCGGGCGAGATGGACTCCATCCTGGCCAACGACAACGTCTCGGGCACGAGTTACGTCACCGTCAAGGCCGGCGACAAGCTGTTCAAGTCGAACGGCTGCGCGGACTGGGAGGCCGTCGCCGCGAAGCCGAAGGGCTCGCCCGCCTCCTCCATGGACGGCGACGGCGGCATGTTCAGGGTCGGCGCCGATATCGCGCCGGGCACCTACAAGTCGGCCGGCAACAGCGACGACTCCTGCTACTGGGAGCGCACCAAGGACGCCGCGCACGGGCTCGACTCGATCATCGCCAACAACAACGTGAAGGGCACGGCCGTCGTCACCATCGGCGCCGGCGACGCCTACTTCAAGACGACCGGCTGCGGGAACTGGAAGAAGACGGCCTGACGGCCCCGTTCACCACCGCACCGCGCCACCACCGCACGGCGCCATCGCCGCGCCACGCACCGCTCCACTCCCCACCACATCTCACCCCACTTCTCGTAGCAAGGAACTGTCATGCGCCGAACCGCACTTGCCGCCGTCTGCCTCATCACCGCGGCCACCGCGGGAATCACCGGCTGCCTGCCGGGGCAGGACAAGGCGGACAGCAAGCCGAAGGGCCCGTTCGCCGGGCTGAGCGGCGGCCAGATCGCCGACCGCGCGCTGAAGGCCACCACCGGGGCCGCGTCGCTGCGGATGAAGGGCGAGGTCGCCGACGACGAGAGCACCGGCACCATCGGGCTCGACATGGCCCTGGACAAGAAGGGCGAGTGCGCCGGCACGATGAGCATGGGCGGCCAGGGCAAGGCCGACCTGATCAAGACCGGGAGCACCGTCTACATGAAGTACGACGAGGCGTTCCTGCGCGCCCAGAGCAAGGGCGAGTCCAAGGCCGACACCGACGCGGCCGTGGACATGCTGGCCGGGAAGTGGACCAAGATGGCGGTGAAGGGCCAGGACGCCAAGGACATCGCGGGCTTCTGCGACCTGAACTCGGTGCTGGCCGGCGCGGGCGACGTCAGCTCCGACGCCACCCGCGGCAAGACCACCACCGTCGACGGCACCCCGGCGATCGTGCTGCACGAGAAGGACGGCAAGGACCGCTACACGCTGTACGTGGCGACCGAGGGCAAGCCGTACCTGCTCCGCGTCGACAGCGCGGCCGGCGCCAAGGAGCCGGTGCACCTGGCCTTCGCCGACTACGACAAGCCGGTGCCGGCGCAGAAGCCCGCCGGGAAGGTAATCGACCTGGACGCCCTGGGCGGCTGAGCCGGGGCGAGGCCCGGCGCGGGGTCACAGCGGGTGCCGCATCCACACGTTGGGTTCGACGTAGACGGCGTACCCGCGCTCCGGTTCGCAGTGGACCGGGACCAGCGCGCCGGGCACCTCGACGTCCCCCCGGGTGTCGAAGGGCAGCCCGGTCCAGCGGCGCCACTCCTCGAGGGAGGCGCCGACGGTCATGGAGGCCGTCGCCACGGAGTCGATGGTGGCGCCGGCGCGGGCGTGCACGCGCAGCCACGGGTCCTGCGGCAGCCCGTCGGGGCGGACCCGGTGGGCGTACTCGGCGATCGGGGTGCGCGGTTCGCGGTGCTTGGCGCTGGGGCGGACGGGTGCGACGACCTCGCCGAAGCCGCGGGCGCGGGCGTTGTCCCGCATGGCCGAGAGCATGACGGCGGACAGGCCGTGCCCCTGGGCGTGCGGGGCGATGACGACGGAGATCGCGCTGACCGTGTCGGGGCGGGTGCCGCGGCGCAGGTCGGCGAAGGCCCACAGCAGGATCTGGTCCCAGCCCCGGGCGGGCAGGGTGCCCCGGCCCTCGGCGGCGAGGGAGAAGGGGACGCTGAAGGCGTGGGCGACGACCTCACCGCGCTCGTCCTCGGCGAACAGCGCGTACTCGGGCAGTTCGACGGGGATGCGGCCGTAGTGGGCGTTGCCCACGGGGTCGTTGGTCACGAACTCGGGCCAGGTGTCGGCCATCTCGAACACCGCCGGCAGCCGGTCGGGCCGCTCGGCGACGCTGCTCACCTTCACGTCCATGCCGGTCACCGTAGGCGGTGCGGATCGCCCGGGAAACCGAATTGCCGCTCACCGGGCCTTGAAGCGTTCCGGGGCGTTCGTGGGGTTGCCGCCCGTGGGGAGCTTCTGGTCCGGGCAGCCGGCCAGCACCTTCTTCATCGCGGCCTTCTCGGCGGCGGTGACCCACAGGCCGTACTTCTTCTTCACCGCCACCTGGGCGGCGACGTAGACGCAGCGGTAGCCCTTGTTCGGCGGCAGCCAGGTGGCCGTGTCGCCGTCGCCCTTGCCGCGGTTGGTGCTCGCGTCGACGGCCAGCAGGTTGAGCGGGTCGTTGGCCAGGGCTATGCGCTTTCCGGGCGCCCAGTACTTGGCGCCCTTCTGCCAGGCGTCCGAGAGGGCGACGAGGTGGTCGATGTCGACCTGGCTGCGGCCGCGCCGGTAGGTGATGACCTTGCCGGAGTAAGGGTCGGGCTTCAGCAGGCCGTAGGAGACCTTGCAGTCCCCACCGGTGTACTTCACCTGCTCCAGGTCGCGCTTGAGGATGTCGTCGCGCGTGTCGCAGGAGTTGGAGTCGGTGTCCGCCCAGGCGGAGCCGAAACGCTCGCGGGAGTAGCCGGTCTTGGGGGCGCGCCCCTTGACGGTCAGCGAGTCGGCCGCGGACAGGGCCGCTCCCCCGTGCGCCTTCTCCTCGGGACCCGAGGACCCGCCGATCTCGTCGGTCTTGCAGCCGGCCACGGAGACCGCCATGACGACCGCCGCGGCGACCGCCCCGCCCCTCAGACGCGTCACGGTGCGTCCCCTTCGCTCGCCCTGTCCGCCCTGACGTGCGGGCGGATCGTGTCCGCGTCCACCGTAACGGGCGTACGGCGCACAGCAGATGGGGCTCAAAGGGGCACTCGGGCCGCTACCGGGACGATGGCCGCGAAATTCGGTGCTCCGTCACCGGCCGTCGCGGCACGGCAGCGGGGCGGGAGGTCTCGCCCTCCCGCCCCGCGCCAGGCTCTTCTACGACCCCAGGACCGAGGCCAGGAACTCGCCGACCCAGCCCAGCAGTTCGCGTCCGACGAGCGGCTTGCCGCCGACCTTCGCGGTCTTCGGCCGCGGGACGAGGACCTGGTGCGCGGCCGGCTTGATGACCGTGCCCGGGTACAGCCGCTTGAGCCGCAGCTCCTGCGACTCGCGCAGCTCCACCGGCGCGAAGCGGATGTTGTTGCCCTGCAGCACGATCTCGCCGACGCCGCAGGCGCGCGCGAGCATCCGCAGCCCGGCCACCAGCAGCAGGTTCTCCACCGGCTCGGGCAGCTTGCCGTAGCGGTCGGTGAGTTCCTCGCGGACGGCCTTGACGTCCTCCTCCGAGTTGGCGGAGGCGATGGCGCGGTACGCCTGCAGGCGCAGCCGCTCGCCGGGGGCGTAGTCGTGCGGGACGTGCGCGTCGACGGGCAGCTCGATCTTGACCTCGAGCGGCGGCTCCTCCTCGATCTCGCCGGTCTCCAGCTGCCGCCGGTAGTCGGCGACGGCCTCGCCGACCATGCGGACGTACAGGTCGAAGCCGACGCCCGCGATGTGCCCGGACTGCTCGCCGCCGAGGAGGTTTCCGGCGCCGCGGATCTCCAGGTCCTTCATGGCGACGTACATGCCCGCGCCCATCTCGGTGTGCTGGGCGATGGTGGCCAGGCGCTCGTGCGCGGTCTCGGTCAGCGGCTTCTCCGGCGGGTACAGGAAGTAGGCGTAGCCCCGCTCCCGGCCCCGGCCGACGCGGCCGCGGAGCTGGTGGAGCTGGGACAGGCCGAAGTTGTCGCCGCGCTCCACGATGAGGGTGTTGGCGTTGGAGATGTCGATGCCGGACTCGACGATCGTGGTCGACACCAGCACGTCGAACTTCTTCTCCCAGAAGTCGACGACGACCTGTTCCAGCGCGGACTCCGACATCTGGCCGTGCGCCGTGGCGATCCGCGCCTCGGGGACGATCTCGCGCAGCCGCGCCGCCGCCCGGTCGATGGACTCGACCCGGTTGTGGATGTAGAAGACCTGGCCCTCGCGCAGCAGTTCGCGGCGTACGGCGGCGCCGATCTGCTTCTCCTCGTACGGCCCGACGAAGGTGAGGACGGGGTGTCGCTCCTCGGGCGGGGTGGTGATGGTGGACATCTCCCGGATGCCGGTGACCGCCATCTCCAGGGTGCGCGGGATCGGGGTGGCGGACATGGTCAGGACGTCGACGTTGGCGCGGAGCTTCTTCAGCTGCTCCTTGTGCTCGACGCCGAAGCGCTGCTCCTCGTCCACGATGACCAGGCCGAGGTCCTTGAACTTGGTCTCGGAGGAGAACAGCCGGTGGGTGCCGATGACGACGTCCACCGAGCCTTCCTTCAGGCCCTCAAGGACGGCCTTGGCCTCGGTGTCGGTCTGGAAGCGGGAGAGTGCCTTCACGCTCACCGGGAACTGCGCGTACCGCTCGGAGAACGTGCCGAAGTGCTGCTGCACCAGCAGGGTGGTGGGGACGAGCACGGCGACCTGCTTACCGTCCTGTACGGCCTTGAAGGCGGCGCGCACCGCGATCTCGGTCTTGCCGTAGCCGACGTCGCCGCAGATCAGGCGGTCCATCGGGACCGACTTCTCCATGTCCTCCTTGACCTCGGCGATGGTGGTGAGCTGGTCGGGGGTCTCCGCGTAGGGGAAGGCGTCCTCCAGCTCGCGCTGCCACGGGGAGTCGGCGCCGAAGGCGTGTCCGGGGGCGGCCATGCGGGCGCTGTAGAGTTTGATCAGGTCGGCGGCGATCTCCTTGACGGCCTTCTTGGCGCGCGCCTTGGTCTTGGTCCAGTCGGCGCCGCCGAGGCGGTGCAGGGTGGGCGCCTCGCCGCCGACGTACTTGGTGATCTGCTCGAGCTGGTCGGTGGGGATGTAGAGGCGGTCGCCGGGCTGGCCGCGCTTGGCGGGGGCGTACTCCACGACCAGGTACTCGCGGGTGGCGCCCTGGACGGTGCGCTGCACCATCTCGATGTAGCGGCCGACGCCGTGCTGCTCGTGGACGATGTAGTCGCCCGCCTCCAGGGTGAGCGGGTCGACCGACTTGCGGCGGCGGGCCGGCATCCGGGCGCCGTCGCGGCCGGAGGCCTTCTGGCCGGTGAGGTCGGTCTCGGTGAGGACGGCCAGCTTCAGCGCCGGGTCCACGAAGCCGTAGTCGATGCAGCCGCAGGAGACGTGCACCACGGAGGGGCTGAGCTCGCCGAGGTCGGCGTCCAGGCGGGCGGCGATGCCCTCGCCGCCGAGCACCTCGACCGTGCGGGCGGCGGGGCCGTGGCCCTCGGTGACGAAGACGGTGCGCCAGCCGTCGGCGAGCCAGCCCTTGGTGTCGGCGAGGGCCCGCGCGGTGTCGCCGCGGTAGGTCTCGGTGGCGTGCATGCCGAGCTTGAGGGTGTCCGCGTCGGCGTCGGCGAACGTCTCGTCGGCCGCGAACGGCGACACCGACCACCACATCATGTCCAGCTCGCGCGCCCGGTCGCGGACGTCGGCGATGGACCACAGGGACGCCGCGCCGACGTCGATGGGCGCCTCGCCGCCGCCCGCCGTGGCGGCCCAGGAGGCCTGCAGGAACTCCTGGGAGGTGGCGACGAGGTCGGCGGCCCGGGTGCGTACCCGCTCCGGGTCGCAGACCACGGCCATGGCGCCGCCGGGGAGCACGTCGAGCAGCAGCTCCATGTCGTCGACCAGGACGGGGGCGAGGGACTCCATGCCCTCGACCGCGATGCCCTCGGCGATCTTGTTCAGCAGTTCGCCCAGCTCCGGGTGCTCCTCGGCGAGCGCACGCGCGCGCGTGCGGACGTCGTCGGTGAGCAGCAGCTCACGGCAGGGCGGGGCCCACAGACCGTGCTCGGCGACCTCAAGGGAGCGCTGGTCGGCGACCTTGAAGTAGCGGATCTCCTCGACGTCGTCGCCCCAGAACTCGACGCGCAGGGGGTGCTCCTCGGTGGGCGGGAACACGTCCAGGATGCCGCCGCGCACGGCGAACTCGCCGCGCTTCTCCACCAGCTCCACGCGCGCGTAGGCGGCGGCCGCGAGGGCTTCGACGACCTGGTTCAGGTCGGCGCTCCGGCCCGTTCTCAGGGACACGGGCTCCAGGTCGCCGAGACCCTTGACCTGCGGCTGGAGCACGGAGCGCACGGGGGCGACGACGACGGAGACGGGGCCCGTCTCGGGGTCGTCGGAGCTGGGGTGGGCGAGGCGGCGCAGCACGGCCAGGCGGCGGCCGACGGTGTCGCTGCGCGGGCTCAGCCGCTCGTGGGGCAGCGTCTCCCAGGAGGGGTACTCCGCGACCGTCTGCGGGGGCAGCAGGGTGCGCAGGGCGGCGGCCAGGTCCTCGGCCTCCCGTCCGGTGGCGGTGACCGCCAGCACGGGCCGGCCGGTCTCGCGGGCCAGGGCGGCGACCGCGAAGGGGCGGGCCGCGGGGGGACCGACCAGGTCGACGTGCATGCGGTTGCCGTCCGCCGCCGCCTCGATCGCTTCGGCGAGGGCGGGGTCCTTGACTACGGCGTCGAGCAGACCGTGCAGGCTCATGGAGAGGCTTTCCGTCCGGGTATGGGCAACGCGAACCACCCGACACGCGGGGCGGGCCGGGGGTTTCCAGGGTACGTCGCCCGGGCTCCCGTCACCCGGCGGAGTGAACACGCCGGCGCGCTGGAGGGACCCGGCGCCGGCTCGTGTTCCACCGCGTGATCGCCGCCCGGGCCCGGCTCGGGGGCCTGACGGGCATCAGCGGAACGACCGGCTCCAGAAAGTACGACGTGGGAAGCGCCCCCGCATGAGAACACCCGGCGCCGAGAAGTCCCCCGTGACTTCTCGGCGCCGGCCCCCGTGCCCCGTCTCCCCCGTCCGGGGCCGCTATTCGGTCGCGATGGCGTTCAGGACGTTCATCCGGCCCGCCCGGAACGCCGGGATCAGGGCGGCGAACAGGCCCACGAAGGCCGAGGCGACGAAGACCGTGATGATCGTCGGCCAGGGGATCTCCAGGACCTTCAGGCCCTCCAGCGCCAGGAGCTTCTGCGCGGTCGCGCCCCAGCCCATGCCCAGGCCCAGGCCGAGCAGGGCGCCGAAGACCGCGATCACCACGGACTCCAGGCGGATCATGCGGCGCAGCTGGCGGCGGGAGAGGCCGATGGCCCGCATGAGGCCGATCTCCCTGGTCCGCTCGACCACCGACAGCGCCAGGGTGTTCACCACACCGAGGACGGCGACGATGATCGCGAGCGCCAGCAGGCCGTAGATCATGTTGAGCAGCTGGCCGATCTGGTCCTTCAGCGCCTGCTTGTAGTCGGTCTGGTCGCGGACCGTCAGGCTCGGGTCGCTGTGCAGGGCCGCCTTCAGCGCCTTGTAGGCCGCGTCCTGCTGCCCGTCCTTGGCGGTGGCGAACACCAGCATGTCCAGCGGCATCCGGTCGGCGGGCACGTACTTCGCGACCGTCGGGATGGACACGTACATGGCGCCCTTGTCGACGACGGCCTCGTCGCTGGTGATCGCGCGGACCGTCAGCCTGGCCGTCGAACCGTTCTTGAAGTCGACGGCGACCTTGGAGCCGACCTTGATGCCGTGCTTCTCGGCGAACCCCTCGAAGACGGACATCGAGTCGGGCCGGTAGGCGTCGGCGAGCGTGCCGGCGACCGTCTTGGTGCGCAGGTCCTGCGCGTAGGTCGGATCGGCCGCGTTGATCGTCTCCTTCTTGGAGACCTTGCCGTCCGGGGTGGTCAGGGCCGCGTCCACGAGCTTGTACTCGGTGACCCGCTCCAGGCCCGGGGTGTCCTTCACGGCCCGTACGGACTGCGGGTTGATGAGCCCGCCCTGGTTGTCGTTCTGGATGATGAAGTCCGTGCCGACGGTCTTGTCGAGCTGGTCGGTGGCGGAGGCCACCATGGAGGAGCCGACCACCGACAGGCAGGCCACCAGTGCCAGGCCGATCATCAGCGCGGCGCCGGTTGCGCCGGTGCGGCGCGGGTTGCGCAGCGCGTTGCGCTCGGCCATCCGGCCGACCGGGCCGAAGACCCGCAGTATGACCATGCCGAGGACGCGGACCAGGCCGCCGGCGAGCAGCGGGCCGATGACGACGAAGCCGATGAGGGTGAGCACCACGCCGAGCCCCAGCCAGCCGGAGCCGCCCTTGGCCTGGTCGGAGGCGGCGGCCGCGAACAGGCTCGCGGTGCCCGCGCCGGTCAGGACCAGGCCGACGACGGCCCGGACGATCCCGGCCTTGGCGTCGGCCGGGGCGTGCGCGTCGCGCAGCGCGGCCATCGGCGAGACCTTGCCGGCGCGCCGAGCGGGCAGGTAGGCCGCGAGGACGGTGACGACGACGCCGAGGAGCAGGCCGAGCGCCGGGGTGGTCCAGGCGACGGTCAGGTCGTCGGTGGACAGGTGCATGCCGATCTGGCCCATGAGCTTCATCAGGCCGACGGCGATCCCGACGCCCGCCGCGACGCCGAGCACGGAGCCGATCACGCCGAGCAGCAGGGCCTCGATGAGCACCGACCGGTTGACCTGCTTGCGGGAGGAGCCGATGGCCCGCATCAGACCGATCTCGCGGGTGCGCTGGGCGACCAGCATGGAGAAGGTGTTGATGATCAGGAAGATGCCGACCAGGAAGGCGATCCCGGCGAAGCCGAGCATCGCGTACTTCATGACGTTCAGGAAGCTCTGGACCTGCTTCTGGTTGGCGTCGGCGACCTCCTTGGCCGTCTGCACCCGGTAGCCGCGCCCGAGTGCGGTGACCACGTTCTTCTTCAGCTGGACGTCGGTGACGCCCTTGGCGGCGGTGACGTTGACGTTGGTGTACACGCCGGTCCGGCCGACCAGGGTCCGCTGGGCGGTCTCCGTGTCCAGGTAGAAGATCGCCGCACCGGGGTTGGTGACGGTGAAGGCGGCGATGCCGGACACGCGCGCGTGGTGGGTGCCGACGACGGTGATGATGCCGATCTCGTCACCGATCTTCAGGTGGTGCTTCTTGACCGTGTCCGCGTCCACCATGACCTGGCCGGGCCCCTTGGGGGCCGCACCCGAGGTGATCTTCATGGTGCGGGCGTCGTTGCCGTTCCAGCTTCCGACGATGGTCGGGGCGCCGCTGGTGGGCGAGAGCTTGTCGAGGTCCTGGTCGACCACGGTCACCGAGGTGGAGAAGACCGTTCCCTCGGCCGCGCCGACACCCCGCGCGCCGCGCACCTCGCCGACCACGGAGGCCGGCATCACGGGCGGCTTGCCGGTGTTCGAGGTGGTCTCGCCGGTGTCGGACGAGTCCTTGGCGCTGACCTGCACGTCGGACGACGTCGCCTGGAACAGGTTGTCGAACGTCGTGTTCATGGTGTCCGTGAACACCAGCGTCCCGCAGACGAAGGCCACCGACAGCAGCACCGCGATCGCCGACAGCGCCATCCGGCCCTTGTGGGCGAGGAAGTTGCGCATCGAGGTTCTCAGCACGGTCATGACGTGCGCCCCCGGGCGTCGAAGTCCTTCATGCGGTCCAGGACCTGCTCGGCCGTCGGCTGGTGCATCTCGTCGACGATCCGGCCGTCGGCGAGGTAGAGCACGCGGTCGGCGTAGGAGGCGGCCACGGGGTCGTGGGTGACCATCACGATGGTCTGCCCGAGCTCCGTCACGGAGCGGCGCAGGAAGCCCAGCACCTCGGCGCCCGCGCGCGAGTCGAGGTTTCCGGTGGGCTCGTCGCCGAAGATGATCTCCGGGCGGGCGGCGAGCGCGCGGGCCACCGCGACGCGCTGCTGCTGGCCGCCGGAGAGCTGGGTGGGCCGGTGCTTGAGCCGGCCGGCCAGCCCGACGGTCTCCACGACCCGGTCCAGCCACGCCCGGTCGGGCTTGCGGCCGGCGATGTCCATGGGGAGCGTGATGTTCTCGAGCGCGTTCAGCGTGGGCAGCAGGTTGAACGCCTGGAAGATGAAGCCGATGCGGTCCCGGCGCAGCTTGGTGAGCTTCTTGTCCTTCAGGCCGGTGATCTCGGTCTCGTCCAGGTAGATCTGACCGCTCGTCACCGTGTCCAGGCCGGCGAGGCAGTGCATGAGGGTGGACTTGCCGGACCCCGAGGGGCCCATGATCGCGGTGAACTGGCCGCGGGCGATGTCCACGTCGACGTGGTCCAGCGCGACGACGCGGGTCTCGCCGGACCCGTACGCCTTGACGACCTGCCGGGCCCGCGCGGCGACGGCCGTAGGCCCTCCAGTGCCCCCGTGCCTGGGAATGGTCACAGCCGATGTCACGGTATGTCTCCTCTGTCGGTCGACAGGTCGGTGGGTGCGTCCGGTGTTCCGGTGCGCCTGTTCCGGGTACGACGCCGAGTCTGGCGTGCGGCGGGCGTGCCGCGCGCTGGTGCGAAGCCCCCAGTCGTGCGGGGGAAAACCCCACCCCCGCCGGTTCGGTCAGCCGCCCCCCAGCGGCGTAAAGCCAGGTTAAGGACGGCGGTGGGGCTTTCTCGTCCTCCGGCGGGACGAACCCTCCCCGACCCTGAGTACGGAGATACCCCTAGGGGTCGTCCACCGTCGGGTGGAGACCCGCCCGGCTCCGGCTCCACCCTCGGCCCCGGAAAGGCTCCACCCTCCCGTCGCGTCAGGTGCAAGTGCCGCGGCCGCGCGGTGACTTCACGGCGCCCCGAACGCGGGCGCCGCCTCGCGAACGCCCTGGTTAACGCGGGTAACAACACGGGCGGGACACGGTTCGGTGGAGTAAGCGCATACCGACCGGCCAGTTCGGTGAAAAGCACGCGCGGCCGTGGCCCCGCGAGTAGCGTGCGTGACCCGCTTCCCCAAGCCCTACCTCCCTGCGGTCCGCCGCCACGGACCCGAGCCACGCAAGGAGCCCCGGGATGTCCTACGACCCGCCGCCCTCCCCGACCTACCCCACCTACCCCTGGCAGCCGGCGCCCCCCGAACCGCCGCGCACGCACCGCGCCCCGGCCCACGAACCCCTCGGGCACCACAGCGACCTGCGCATGCTGCGCGGCGCCTACCGCTGGCAGCGCCGCACCGCCACCCTCACCGCACTCGGCTACTTCACGCTGTTCCTCGTGCTGTCCGCGTACGCCCCGCACGTCATGACGCGGGACCTCGCCGACGGCGTCCCGGCCGGCCTGCTGCTCGCCCTGCTCCAACTCCCGGTCACCTGGCTGGCGATCGCCCTGTACGAGCACACCGCGCGCCGCCATGTCGACCCGCTCGCCGACCGCATCCGCCAGGAGGCCGAACTGGACGCGCGGCGGGGGGCGATCCGGTGACCGCCCGCGCCCTCCCGCCGGACGTCTCCGGCTTCAGCGGCTCCGCCCAGGCCATGTCGCTGGTCGCGTTCTCCGCCGTGGCCACCCTCACCCTGCTGCTGTGCGTGATGACCGGCCCGGACCGCGACGACCTCGACGAGTTCTACACCGGCTACGGCACCCTGTCCCCGCTGCGCAACGGCCTGGCCATCGCCGGGGACTACATCTCCGCGGCCACCGTCCTCGGCACCGGCGGAGTGATCGCCCTGTGCGGCTACGACGGTGTCGTGCTCGCCCTCAGCACCGCCCTTTCCCTGCTGCTGCTGATGTTCCTGCTGGCCGAACCGCTGCGCAACGCCGGCCGGTTCACCATGGGCGACGCGCTGGCCCGCCGGATGCCGGGCCGCGCCGTGCGGATCACGGCCTGCGTGGTGACGATCGCCTCGCTGCTGCCGCTGATGCTGGTGCAGCTCGCCGGCACCGGACAGCTCATCGCCTTCATCCTCGGCTTCTCCAACGAGTCCCTGAAGACCGGCTGCGTCATGGGACTCGGCGCCCTGATGATCGCCTACGCCGCGATCGGCGGCATGAAGGGCACCGCGCTCATCCAGATCCTCAAGATCGTGATGCTGGTCGGCTCCGGCGCCGTCGTCGCCGTACTGATCCTGCACCGCTTCGACTGGGACCCGGGCGCCCTCTTCCAGGCGGCCGCGGCGCAGAGCGGCGCGGGACCCGCCTTCCTGCACTCCGGGCTGCAGTTCGCCGGGCATTCGAACGCCCGCCTGGACATGATCTCCTCCGAGCTGACCATCGTCCTCGGCGGGGCCTGCCTGCCCCACGTCACCATGCGCATGTACACCGCCTCCAGCGCCCGCCAGGTGCGCCGCTCACTGTCCTGGGCGGTGTCGCTCGTGGCACTGTTCGTGCTGGTCATCACGGTGGTCGGGTTCGGCGCCACGGCCCTCGTCGGCCGCTCGGCGATCGCGGCCGCCGACCAGCAGGGCAACACCGCCTACCTGCTGGGCTCGCGGGCGGCGTTCGGCGTGGACGTCTCAACCACGGAGAGCTTCCTGTTCACCCTGGTCACCACGGCGCTCTTCCTGACCCTGCTCGCCTCGGTCGCCGGGATGATCCTCGCCTGCGCCAACTCCCTGGCCCACGACGTGTTCGCCGCCCGGGTGCAGGAGATGCCGGCCCGCCGGGAGATGGCCCTGGCCCGCTTCTCCGCGCTCGCCATCGGCGTGCCCACGATCCTGCTGGCCACCCTGGTGCAGCACCACAGCCTGCAGCCGCTGGTGACGCTCTCCTTCTGCCTCGGCGCCTCCGCGCTCGCCCCCGCCCTCGTCTACAGCCTCTTCTGGCGCCGCTACACCCGCGCCGGGCTGATGGGCACCCTGCTCGGCGGTTCGCTGACCGTGCTGCTGCTCATGCCGGGCACCAACCTCGTCTCCGGTTCGCCCTTCTCGGCCTTCCCCGGCGCCGACTTCAACTGGTTCCCGTTCACCACGACCGGCATCGTCTCCATTCCGGCCGGCTTCCTCTTCGGCTGGCTGGGCACGGTCGTCTCCGGCCGCCGCAAGGCGGAGGAGCAGCGGCGCCAGTACGAGGCGGTGGAGGGCTGGATCCTGGCGGGCGCGGTCCGCAGGGGCGACTGACCCGACGCGGCAACGCACGCCTTCGCCCCGTCAGGGGGTGTCCTCCGGCTCACGCAGCCCCGACCCGGACGGCACCCCCTGCTCCTGCTCCACCCTCCCGGTCAGGGTGATCAGGCTGTTGCGCACGGAGTCCATGTGCGTCTGGACCTCGTCCCACATCTCGCTGTGCTCGCGCAGCACCCGCTCGGTCTCCTGGGCGATGCGCTTCTCCTCCGTGTGCGCCTCGTCGACGATCTCGACGGCACGCACCCGCGCCTGCTCCTCACAGCGGCGCGCGGCCTCCTCGGCCTCGACGAGCGCCCGCTCCGCCTCGGCGACCCGGGCCTCGGCGGCGGCGATCCGCTCGGCCTGACAGGCCTCCAGCGCGACCAGCCGCTCGGCCTCCTCACGCTCCACGGCCGCCAGCCGCTCCGCCTGCTCCGCCGCCTGCTCGGCGGCGAGTCCGTCGATGCGCTCGCGCACCTCGCGCAGCGCGGCGAGCGCCTCCCCGCGCCGCTCCTTCACCCCGCGCCGCGCGCCGATCCGCAGCTCGTCGGCCTCGGCGCGCGCGGCGAGCACGAGCCGGCGGGCGTGCTCCACTGCCTCGGCGCGCGACGCGTCCGCCGCCTCCCGGGCCGCCTGGTGCACGTCCAGGGCGTACGCCTCGGCCTCCGCGATCTCCTCCTGCGCCGCCCGCCGCGCCTCCTCCCGGACCTCCTCCGCCTCCCGCAGCACCAGTCGGTACAGCTGCGCCGCGCGCTCCCCCAGCGACTCGTACGTCTGCGGCACCAGTTCCCCGACCGCCTCCCGCAGCCGCGCCGCCTCCGCCTCCATGTCCTTGGCGAGCACGGTCAGCCGCGCGGCGCGCTCCCATGCGGCGTCCCGGTCCTGCGACAGCGCCTCCAGGTACGCGTCGACCTGGTCGGGGCGGTAGCCGCGCCCCCGGACGGTCTCGATGCCGTACGGCGTCGCCGATGCGCTGCTCACCCTGGGAGCCCCTCTCCGCCGGACATACACGACATAATGATTTAGCGCATATCCTGCTAGACCGGGCCTTAGTGTTCATAACACGACACTCCGCAGAGATGTCACGGTCGAAATCGCCCCCGGCGACGCGCCCGAGAAAAAAATCGTGCCCTCCACGCACACGCGTGAAGGGCACGAGAGGAGCGGGCCTCAGCGGGCGCGGGCTACAACAGCCCGTCCCACATCTGCTCCAGCAGCACCGACCACCAGCTCTCCGGCGACCCCAGCGCCGCCGGGTCCAGCGCGGCAAGCTGCGCCTGGAAGTCCACCGTCCAGCGGCCCGCCTGCTCCTGGTTCAGCCCGTGCCTCAGCCGCCACATCCGACCCAGCAGCGCCAGGCACCGCGCGAACTCCGGCAGGCCGGTGTTCACGAACTGCGGCGGCACCGGAGCACCGCCCGGCCCGGCCTCCACCGGAACGGCCACGATGTTCGCCGTCCCGTACTGCACACACACCGCCCGGCCGAAGTCCGTGCCCATCACCAGGTACGACCCCGCGTCCGGCGCCGGCTGCACCCCGCGCTCCACCGCCAGCTCCGCCAGCGTCGGCACCGGACGGCCCGGCTGGGCCTGCGCCCAGAAGAACGGCCCCAGGTCCACCGGAAGCCCGGCCACCACCAGCGTGTGCGCCACGACCGGCGGCACACCCTGCCGCGACACGGCCTGCTGCTCGAACCGGAAGACACCCGGCCCGAACGCCGCCGCCAGCTCCTGCGCGATCGCCTCCGGCGGGACGGGCGGCGCCGGCGGCACCGGCGGCAGCGGCGCCCGCACCGGCGCGGGCCGCGCCGGACCGTCGGCGACCTGGTGCAGCTCACCCTGGTGCGCCAGCAACTGCCGCATGCCCTGCTGCCGGCTCGCGTGGTCGGTGCCGTACGGCGCGATGCTCGTGATCCGCGCCTGCGGCCACTGCTCCCGGATCATCCGCGCGCAGTACGCCCCCGGCAGCTCGCACGACTCCAGCTCCGTGTGCAGCTCCAGCACCTGGTCCGGCGGCACGTTCATCGCCCGCAGCTCATGGAAGATCTGCCACTCCGGATGCGGCGTGCCCGGCGCCGAACGCCGGATCAGCTGCTGCTCCGAACCGTCCTGCGCGCGGTAGCGCAGCACCGCCTGGTACCCCGGACCCACCGTCGGCTGCCCCTGCTGCGGATAGCCGTACGCCGGCGGCTGCCCCGGCAGCGGACCACTCGGCGGCGGCATCGCACCCGGCGGCGGCATCGCACCAGGCGGCATCGGCTGCGAGTGCGGCTGCGGCTGCGGCTGCGGCGGCGGGGCCATCGGCGCCGGAACGCCGGGGGCGCCCGGCGGCATCCCGGGCGGGCCGGGCACGGGCGGCGGGGGCGGCGGCGCTGCCGGACCGCCCACGGGCGGCGCCGCCAGCACGGTCTCCGCGTGGTGCACCGCACCACGGCCACCGCCCGGGGCACCGGGAGCGGCGGGCGCGCCGGGAGCGCCCGGAGGCTGCGGGGCGCCGGGAGCGGGAGGCATCGGCATGCCCGGGGCGGCCAGCACCGTGGCCGCGTGGGGAGCGTCGCCCGGCGGCGTACCCGGCGCACCGGGCGGCTGAGGAGCACCCGGAGCACCGGGGCCCTCCGGGCCGAGCGACGACACGAGCTGCGTCGGCACGTACCCGCCCGCGGGCGCGCCGGGAGCGCCCGGCGCGGGCGGCGGGGGCGCACTGCCCGGACGGGCGCCCGGCGTACCCGGGGCGCCCGGCAGCGGAGGCGGCGCGCCCAGCCCGGCGCGCGGCTTGCGCGGCGGCGGCGCCGCCTTGCTCGTCGCCGCGTCCGCGATGTCCCCGGCGTTCGGCGCGAGCGGCCGCTCGCCACCGGCCGGCGGCTGCGGCGCGTCCGGCACCGCACCCGGCGCCGGCGGATAGCCGTACGTCGGCGCACCGGGAGGCGCCGCGCCCGGAGGCGGCGGAGTCGCGCCCGGCCCGGCCGGCGGCGGCGTGCCCGGTGCCGCCGGGGGCTGCGGATGGCCGTAGGACGGCACACCCGCGGGCGGCGGAGGCGTGGCGCCCGGCACACCCGGCGCGGCGGGCGGGGTGCCGGGGGCGCCCGGCGCACCCGGCCCGCCCTGCGAGTCCAGCGCCGGCGCCACCGCCGTGGACGGCAGCGCGCTGCCCCCGGACATCAGCGCCGTCTTGGCGTCCGGCGCGGCGGCCGGCGGCCGGGGCGCGTCGCCGTCCGAGTCGCTCAGCGGCGGCGCGAACACGGTCGCCGGCAACGGCACCGAACGATCCTCGCCGGAATCCGCGTTGGTGTCCGTACCCGCCCACGGCGTGGCCCCCGCGGGAGCCTCCGGCGCACCCGGCACACCAGGCGCACCGGGCGCGACCGGCCCGCCCGCGGGCCCACCCGGCGCCCCGGCCGGCCCCGCGCCCGGTGTGGCGCCCGCACCGGCGGCCGGCCACGAGGCACCGCTCCCGGAGCCCGGCCCCGCGGCCGGCGTGCCCGGCACCGCGTCCGAGGGCCCCGCCGCCGGCACCCCGGCCTGCGTCTCGGCGAGCGCCCCGCCGCCCCCGCCCGAACCGGCGGCGGCAGCACCGGAGTCCGCGGCGGCCGCGGCCCCCGAGGACTCCCCCGAACGGCGATCCGGGATGCCCAGCTTGTCCGCCGCCTCCTGCAACCACTCCGGCGGACTCAGCAGGAACGACGTCTGGTTCAGGTCCACCCGGGCCGGAGCCTGCGCCGGCACCGCGTCCCGCACCTCGTCGACCCGCCCGTACTCCTCCTCGTACCGGCGGATCACCTCGCCCACCGGCAGCGCCGGCCACAGCGTCGCCTCGCCGCTGTCCCGGGCGATGACGAGCCGCTGCCCGCCCGCGTCCGACCGCGGCCCCTCGGCACGGTCCTCGCCCCACACCACGAAGCCCAGCTCGAACTCCCGCACCCGCACCTCACGATGCTGGTACGCGGGCACGTCCCCGTTGATCCACTCCTCAGCGCGCTCCTGCGCCTGCGCAAAGGTCACCATCGCTCGCAGCTCACTCCCCCACCGGCACGGACGACACCGGAACGGCACGCGCGAAACCGCCGTCCACCATCAGGCTCGCCACCGTCTCCAACTCCGGCGGATCGCCCGCCAGCCGCGACAGGAACGCGTCGAAGTCGTCACCGCACGGCAGCAGCAACCGCTCCACCCGCTCCGCCGGCGACCACGACGCGTCCACGTCCCGCACGTCGTCGTACGCGCAGAACCACACCGAACCCACCCGCTCGCCGCGCACCTTCACCGCGAGCAGACCACCCTGCACGAAACAGACGCCCAGGTAATCCTTCGTCAGGTGGTCGCGCAGGCACTTGTTGACGTACACCAGGTCGTTGACCGCGGCCTCGTCCCGCACCGTGAAGAACGGCTGGTCCAGCAGCAGCCCCAGCTCGGCGTCCAGCGCGGCGCCCACCGGCGCACAACCGCCGGCCGCCTTGAGGAACGACCGGTACGCGCCCGGCAGGCGGTACCCCAGCTCCTCCTCGACGCCCTGCACCTGCGACTCCGTCACCGCCACACCCGACTTCGGCAGCCCGAAGTGCGCCGGACGCGTCTCCTGCAACGGCCGCGTACCGCGCTTGCCGTGATCCACCCGGGTCGTCGCCACCCCGCCGTGATGCCGCAGCAGCGCCTTCACCTCGACCGGCACCAACTCCAGCCGCCGCGAACCCACCACGTGGTGCCACGTCCAGCCGTGCGGCGTCGCCACATCCGGCACCGTGTCCCACAACTCGTGCTCCGTCGCCGCCAACGCCGCGTTCGCCGACACGTAGTCCGTCAGCCGCAGCTCGTCGACCCCGAAACCCTCCGGCGGATCGGCGATCTCCGCCGCCGCGCGCGCGTACGCCGAGAAATCCGGGTAACCATGCTCATCGACCCGTACCCCTCTCGGGTGACGTGCCGCCCGGACCGGATCCGGGAAGTGCACGACCTGCCCGGCATAGGCCGCGTTCGGCGGCGCGGCTTGTCCCCCGGCCTGGCGGCTGGGCGGTGCCCCCAGCCCGAGCCGACCTGTCGTCATGGCGGTTGCCCCCTGAGGCGTTCTCTCTGGCCTGAACGGCGGTGTCGATCGCGGATGCCGACAGCCTAAGCGGTACGCGCACACCGGTCACCGGCCCGCCGCCCCACCCCCGCCACATCCCGCCCCCACTTCCGTGACCAGCCGTCACCCCAACGTGACGGCACCACCCGACCCGGGCGTGTCGCGCCGCCCCAGCTTCCCGACGAGCCACGGCATTTGGCACTCTGTGTCCTTCGGGGGCACCCCCGGGGAGGGAAAACGCACATGAACGCGACGCAGACCGGAGGCGCCGACGTGCGGGCCGGCGACCCGCGCATCGGCTGGAGCGGCACCCCCGCGCCCGCCGCCCCCACCCTCCACCACCGCCGCGACGGCATCCTCCCCACCATCGCCGCCGCCCTCTCCGTACGCGGCACCACCCTCACCGGCACCGCCGCCCGCGGCGACCAGCCACCGGTCCTGCACCCCCTCGTACAGGACTTCCTCGACACCCTCACCAGCACTCAGCGCGACCGCTTCACCGGCCGCTGCGCCGAGACCATCCTCATCTCCCGGCACATCACCGCCGCCGACGCCGCCCGCAGCAAACGCGCCGCCCGCAAGCCCATGACCAACGGCGAAGCCCGCAAAGTCCTCAAGCAGGCCAAGCTCACCACCCGCCGCATACGCGAGGACGGCGACCCCCTCCACGGGAACTTCGCCACCCCATGCCGCGCCTGCACCGCCCTGAGCGCCCACTTCGGCGTCCGCGTCGTCGACCCCACCGCCGGCGACTGAACCCACCCCACCCCGCACGGCGGGACCCACCGGAACGCCCCGCACCACCCGCACAGCACGCACGACGATCGAAGGGCAGATGCACCCCGACCGCACCTCTACCACCCGCTTCCCCGTCCCCGTCGACGCCGCCCTGCGCGCCGCCGGCTGGCAGCCCGGGCGCTGGGACATAAAGCAAGCGGAGTACTGGGCCGACACCCTGCGCGAGCACACCTCACCCGCCGGACACGAGCACACCGTCTTCCCCGCGGCCGTCGAGGCCTGGGCCGAGTTCGGCGGACTGCGCATCGCCCCCACCGGGCCCGGCCGCCAGGTCGCCCCCGCGACCGTGCACCTCGACCCCCTGCACGGCCTCCACCTCGCCCGCACCCTCGGCGACCTCGGCCGCGCCCTCGGCACCGAGGTCAGCCCCCTCGGCGAGGAGACCGACACCTCCGCCCTCCTCGCCATCGACGCCGAAGGCCGCGTCTACGCCCTCGACCACACCGGCGACTGGTACCTCGGCCCCGACATCGACCAGGCCCTGACGACCCTCGTCACCGGCGCCATACCCGCCCGCCTCACCACCGCCTGACCCCACTCGGCACCGACCGGCCCGGTCGGCAACGGCGGCGCCCGTCACACCGCGGCGACCGCGCCCCTCACACCGCCGGGATCACCGCCGACACCCGGAAACCCCCCACATCCGTCGGCCCCGACACGAACACGCCCCCCAGCGCCAGCACCCGCTCCCGCATCCCCACCAGACCGTTGCCGCCCGACGGCAACCCCGCCGCCGACGCGGAACCCGGCTCCGGCGGCGGACCGTTCTCCACCTGCATCGCGATCTCCCCGACCCGATGCGCGAGCCGCACGTACGTCTTCGCGCCCCCCGCGTGCTTGTGCACGTTCGTCAGCGCCTCCTGCACCACCCGGTACGCCGTCTGCTCCACCTCCGCCGCATACGACCGCACCTCCCCCTCCACCGACAGATCGACCACCATCCCCGCCGCGGCCGACTGCCCCACCAGCTCCTCCAGCTCCGACAGACACGGCCCCTCCTCCTCGGCCGCCTTCGAAGCCGCCCGCGCCACGGCCGCCCCCACCGCGGCCAGCGGCACCGCCGCCGCCCGCCGCCCCGCGTCCTCCCCGGCCCGCAGCACCCCGAGCATCTCCCGCAGCTCCGTCAGCGCCTGACGCCCCATGTCGCCCACCAGCGCGGCGTTCTTCACCGCCTTCTCCGGGTCCTTCCGCGCCACCGCCTGCAACGCCGCCGCATGCACCACCATCAGACTCACCCGGTGCGCGACCACGTCGTGCATCTCACGGGCGATCCGCGTCCGCTCCTCGTTGCGCGCCCACTCGGCCCGCTCCTCCGCCCGCTCCGCGAGCAACTGCAGCTCCCGCTCCAGCGAGTCCGCCCGCTCCCGCAGGCTCTCCATCAACCGGCGCCGCGCGCCCACGTACAGACCGAGCAGCACCGGCGGCGCCGTCAGACCCAGCGAGGTCGTGATCGAGGCGAACGGCACGAACCAGTCGCCCAGCGTCAGATCACCCCGCGCCATGTCCTGCCGCACCCGCACGAACGTCACGACCATCGTGCCCACCAGCGACATCCCCGCCAGCGCCACGATGATCCGCCGCGGCAGCTCGCACGCCGCCAGCGTGTACAGGCCGACGATGCCCATCAGGAAGCCCATCTGGGCCGGCGTGATCGCGATCGCGACCAGCACGACGGCGATCGGCCACTTCCTGCGCACCAGCAGGACCGAGCCGGCGATCAACCCGAACACGATCCCCACCGACACCGGGACACCCGCGTCCCGGGCGAACGGAATCCCCTCCGCCCCGCACTCCACGGCCGACACCAGCGCGAGACTCCCGTCGAGCACCGCACTGCGCCACCTGGCCCACCACCACGGGCCGGTCAGGGCCCTGGTGTGCTCTTCCCCCGTCGTGGTCATGCCCCCAGCCTACGGGCGGCGGCCATGCCATTTCCGGTGACTTTCGCCTACCGCCGCACACCACACTCCGTAATCGAATGACACCTGATCCCCCCGAAATCCCTCGAACAGCTGAAGCCCATCCGTTCGACCCCGGACCCGATCATTCCGCCCGGACGGTATGCGTATGACACATTCACCCGGCAAGAGCAGCAGGTACGAGGACTTCGAAACGTTGCGGAAGCGAGCGGTCGCGCTGCGGCGGGAGGGGTACAGCCTCCGGCAGATCCGGGACGAGCTGAAGGTCTTCAACAACGACATCCTCAACCGGCTCGTCAAGGGCGAACCGCCCCCGGAATGGACGAAACGCCCCAACGCCAAGGACGACCTCCGGGAGAGGGCCCGGGAACTGCGCCTGAAGGGGTGGACGTACGACCGGATCCAGGTCGCGCTGGGGTGCTCGAAGAGCTCGGTGTCGCTATGGGTGCGGGACCTGCCGAGGCCGGAACGGCGGGACCCGTCCGAACAGGCGAAGCTGGCCGCTCAGAAACGCTGGGAACACGAGCTGGCAGTACGTGACAAGGAACGGCAGAAGACCAAAGCGGCCGCCAGGAGCGAGATCGGCGCGCTGACCGATCGGGAGCTCTTCATGACGGGCGTCGCCCTTTACTGGGCAGAGGGCGGTAAGGACAAGCCCTACGCACGGCGCGAGAACGTGCAGTTCGTGAACAGTGATCCCGGCGTGATCCGGGTCTACCTCGCCTGGCTGGATCTGCTGGGCGTGGAGCGCAGCCGGCTCCGCTGCCGTCTCATGATCCACGCGACGGGTGACGTCGGGGGCGCCAAGCGGTACTGGGCCGACCTCGTAGGCGTGGAAGCCGACACCTTCCAGCGGACGACCATCAAGAAGCACAACCCGAAGACCGTCCGCAAGAACGTCGGGGAGGACTACCGGGGCTGTCTTGTGATCAATGTTCTGCAGGGGGCAGAGCTGTACCGTCGCATCGACGGCTGGTGGAGAGGCATCGTGGACGGCGTCTCAGGGATCACGGCGCCGCCCTCCTCGGGTAAGGTCTGACGCAGCCATCCGCCATGGGGTAACTGGTAGCCCGCGGGCCTTTGAAGCCCTGTAGTGCTGGTTCGAATCCAGCTGGCGGAGCCGCTCCGGTGCGGGCCCTGACAGTACCGTCAGGGCCCGCACTCATATCCGCCACAACGCGCCCCGGTATCCTGCGGCTGTCACCCCCACCCATCCAGAGCCGAAGGGCAACCCCGTGAGCGCCATTCGCCCGGCAGCCGTCGTCGTTCTCGCAGCGGGTGAGGGCACCCGTATGAAGTCGGCCACACCGAAGGTCCTGCACCAGATCTGCGGTCGTTCCCTCGTGGGCCATGTGCTGGCCGCCTCCCGTGAGTTGGATCCGGCGAACCTGGTCGTCGTCGTGGGGCACGCCCGTGAGCAGGTCGCCGCGCACCTCGGTGAGATCGACCCCGGCGTCCGCACGGCCGTGCAGGAGCAGCAGAACGGCACCGGGCACGCGGTGCGGATGGGTCTCGAGGAGCTGGGCGGCCCGGTCGACGGGACCGTGGTCGTGGTGTGCGGGGACACTCCGCTGCTGACCGCGGACACGCTGCGGCGGCTCGCGGAGACGCACGCCGCCGACGGCAACGCCGTGACGGTGCTGACCGCGGAGGTCCCGGACGCGACCGGTTACGGCCGGATCGTGCGCGACGAGGCGTCGGGCGCGGTGACGGCGATCGTGGAGCACAAGGACGCGTCGGACGCGCAGCGGTCGATCCGCGAGATCAACAGCGGGGTGTTCGCGTTCGACGGGCGGCTGCTGGCGGACGCGCTGAAGAAGGTGCGGACGAACAACAGCCAGGGCGAGGAGTACCTGACGGACGTGCTCGGGATCCTGCGTGAGGCGGGGCACCGGGTCGGTGCGTCGGTGGCCGGTGATCACCGGGAGATCGCGGGGATCAACAACCGGGTGCAGCTCGCGGAGGCGCGCCGGATTCTGAACGACCGTCTGCTGACGCGGGCGATGCTGGACGGTGTGACGGTGGTGGATCCGGCGTCGACGTGGGTGGACGTGACGGTGACGTTCGAGCGGGACTCGGTGGTGTATCCGAACACGCTGCTGTCGGGTGCGACGCTGATCGGCGAGGGTGCCGAGGTGGGTCCGAACAGCCGGCTCAACGACACCCGGGTGGGTGCGGGGGCGCGGGTGGACAACACGGTGTCGGACGGCGCGCGGATCGGCGCGGGGGCGTCCGTGGGGCCGTACGCGTATCTGCGGCCGGGTACGCGTCTCGGTGCGAAGGCCAAGATCGGTACGTACGTGGAGACGAAGAACTCGTCGATCGGTGAGGGGACGAAGGTTCCGCATCTGTCGTACGTGGGTGACGCGACGATCGGTGATTTCTCCAACATCGGTGCGGCGAGTGTGTTCGTGAACTACGACGGGGAGAGCAAGCACCACACGACCGTCGGCTCGCACTGCAAGACGGGGTCGGACAACATGTTTGTGGCTCCTGTCACGGTCGGGGACGGTGCTTACACCGCCGCCGGGTCCGTGATCACGAAGGATGTGCCGCCCGGTTCGCTGGCCGTGGCCCGTGGTCAGCAGCGGAATATCGAGGGTTGGGTGGCTCGCAAGCGTCCTGGGAGCGCGGCCGCGAAGGCGGCCGAGGCGGCGTCCCGGCAGGGCGCTGACGAGGACTGACGGGAAACGGGTGCGCCGAACACGGCGTACCGTGATAAGTGGACATCCGCACCCCTACCAGCTGATTCGGCCTCTCGCGCCCAGCCGAGTGGTGGCTTGGGCAGCCGGCTGGCTTTTAGAGACCTCTGAGGAGACTGTGCTGTGACCGGGATCAAGACGACCGGCGAGAAGAAGATGATGTTCTTCTCCGGCCGCGCCCACCCCGAGCTTGCCGAGGAGGTCGCCCAGCAGCTGGGTGTCGGGGTCGTCCCGACGAAGGCCTTCGACTTCGCCAACGGCGAGATCTACGTCCGTTACCAGGAGTCGGCGCGTGGCGCCGACTGCTTCCTGATCCAGAGCCACACGGCGCCGATCAACAAGTGGATCATGGAGCAGCTGATCATGATCGACGCGTTGAAGCGCGCGTCGGCCCGTTCGATCACGGTGATCGTGCCGTTCTACGGTTACGCGCGGCAGGACAAGAAGCACCGGGGCCGTGAACCGATCTCGGCGCGTCTGATCGCGGATCTGATGAAGACCGCGGGCGCGGACCGGATCCTGACCGTGGATCTGCACACGGACCAGATCCAGGGCTTCTTCGACGGTCCGGTGGACCACCTGTTCGCGCTGCCGCTGCTGGCGGACTACGTGGGCGGCAAGGTGGACCGGCAGAAGCTGACGGTCGTGTCGCCGGACGCCGGCCGGGTGCGGGTGGCGGACCGCTGGTGCGACCGGCTGGGCGCGCCGCTGGCGATCGTGCACAAGCGGCGGGACAAGGACGTGGCGAACCAGGTCACGGTGCACGAGGTCGTCGGTGATGTGAAGGGCCGGATCTGCGTCCTGGTGGACGACATGATCGACACGGGTGGCACGATCTGCGCCGCGGCGGACGCGCTGTTCGCGCATGGTGCGGAGGACGTCATCGTGACGGCTACGCACGGTGTGCTGTCGGGTCCGGCGGCGGACCGGCTGAAGAACTCGCGGGTGAGTGAGTTCGTGTTCACGAACACGCTGCCGACGCCGGGTGAGCTGGCGGGGGACCTGGACAAGATCAAGGTTCTGTCGATCGCTCCGACGATCGCGAGCGCGGTGCGTGAGGTGTTCGAGGACGGGTCGGTGACCAGCCTCTTCGACGAGCAGTGAGGTTTCTGCAGTTCGCCTTCGCGGGCTAGCTGAAGATCCTTTTGGAGGCGGCCTCCCCTGCCGAGTAGACTGCTGCAGTTGCTCGGCGAGGGAGGCCGTTCCCGTTTCCACGGGGTACGGCGATCCGTTATCGACGCGCTCTTCGTAGCAGGCCGTTCGTGGCCGGGTGACCACGTCCGTCTCTGTTTCCGAGGAGTGATCAACATGTCCGAGGTCAAGCTCACCGCCGCCACGCGCAGCGAGTTCGGCAAGGGTGCCGCCCGTCGTATCCGCCGTGAGGACAAGGTTCCCGCCGTTCTCTACGGTCACGGCTCCGACCCGCTGCACCTGACCCTTCCGGGCCACGAGCTGCTGCTGGCGCTGCGCACGCCGAACGTCCTGATCTCGCTGGACATCGACGGCAAGACCAACGAGCTGGCGATCCCGAAGTCCGTGCAGCGCGACCCGATCAAGGGCTTCCTGGAGCACGTCGACCTGCTGCTGGTCAAGCGCGGCGAGAAGGTCACGGTCGAGATCCCGGTGCAGACCGAGGGCGAGCTGGCCCCGGGCGGCAACCTGCTCGAGCACGTGCTGAACGCGCTTCCGGTCGAGGCCGAGGCCACGCACATCCCCGAGGCCGTCACCGTCTCCGTCGAGGGCCTGGAGGCCGGCGCCTCCATCCACGCCAAGGACATCACCCTGCCGTCCGGCGTGACCCTGGCCGTCGATGAGGACGCGGTCGTCCTGCAGGTCCTGGCCGCGCAGGCCGAGGAGGCCCCGGAGGGCGAGGAGACCGAGGGCGCCGAAGAGGTCGCCGAGGCCTGATCCTCGTAGTCGTCGTTTCGTCAGCCGCTGTTCCCCGTGGGGGACGGCGGCTGGCGCGTATCAAGGAGACATGGACGTGAGCACTCCCGCAGGCGCCCCCTGGCTGATCGTGGGGCTCGGTAATCCCGGGCCGGAGTACGCCATGAACCGGCACAACGTCGGTTTCATGGTGGTGGACCTGCTCGCCGGGCGGATCGGGGGGAAGTTCAAGCGGGCGGGCAAGGCGCAGGCGCAGGTGCTGGAGGGGCGGATCGGTCCGGTGGGGCCGGCGAGCCGCCGGGTGATCCTGGCGAAGCCGATGTCGTTCATGAACCTGTCGGGTGGGCCGGTGAACGCGTTGCGGGACTTCTACAAGGTGCCGCCGGCGAACGTCGTCGCGGTGCACGACGAGCTGGACATCGACTACGGCGTGCTGCGGCTGAAGCTGGGCGGCGGGGACAACGGGCACAACGGTCTGAAGTCGATGACGAAGGCGATGGGCGCGGACTACCACCGGGTGCGGTTCGGGATCGGCCGGCCGCCGGGGCGGATGCAGGTGGCGGACTTCGTGCTGAAGGACTTCTCGTCGTCGGAGCGCAAGGAGCTGGACTACTTCGTGGACCGGGCGGCGGATTCGGTGGAGTGCCTGGTGACGGAGGGTCTGGAGCGGGCGCAGAGCGCTTACAACTCCTGACTTGTCCGGTCTTGGCTCCCACCGGAGTTGACCGGCAGTAGGGGTATGGCCAATGATCCCCGCCATGCCTGCCTCAGCCACCACCGCCCGCCAGGCCTCCGTGACCGCGCTGCGGTTCGGGCGGGTCGCGTCGACGGGTGTCCTCGCCGCGCTGATCCTGTTCGCGGGGGTGTGGGGTTCCTGGGGGACCGCGCAGCACGTGATGCTGACCAAGGGGCGGGAGCGGGGCACGGTCCGGGTGGCGGACTGCGCGGGGGACGTCTGCTCCGGTCCGTTCACGCCGGCCTCCGCGGGGGCCGGTGCGCACGCGCGCGTGAAGATCGAGCGGTCGGTCGCGGTGCGCGCGGGGCGGACGTACGACGTGGTGCTGAAGCCGGGGTCGGCCGAGGCGGTGCGGTCGGGTCCCGCGGGTGTGCTGTACGCGTGGGTGCCGTTCGGCGGGGGGCTGCTGCTGGCGTCGGTCGTGGTGGCGGGCGGGATGCGGCGGACCCGGCCGGCGTGGGCGCTGGCCGGGGCGGGTGCGGCGCTGCTGACGGCGGCGTTCGTGGCGCTGTGACGGGGTTGGGGCGTTCTTCACATGTGTAGGGGCCCTGTGTGTTGTCTGTTCGTGATTGACCGACCCCGGGCCGGGCCGGAAGCTGAACCGCCCCCTCCACATCTTCCCGTCCCTGTCGCGTAGATGGACTGCCCTATGCCCACCCCCACCCGCGTCGGCGTTCTGACCGCCGTCGCCTCGGCGGCGCTGTTCGCCGTCCCCGCCGCCGCCCACGCCGCTCCCGGCGACAACGGCACCGTCAAGATCCACGATGCCCGCACCGGCGAGGAGCTGCGCCGCAACGAGCCGCACGTGTGCACGTTCTACCTGGACGCCTTCGGCTTCGACGGCGTGCAGCGGGTCGACTGGCACACCGAGGCCTGGGCGCCGACGGCGTCCGTGAAGGGCGAGACGGTGAAGTCCGGCGCCCTCACGCTGGACACCGGCGGTCACGGCCGCACGGACGACCTGTCGCTGCCGGACGGTCACTACAAGCTGTTCTGGAACTTCGAGGGCGAGAAGGGCGCGGCGAAGCACAAGGTGTTCTGGACGGACTGCGCCGGTTCCGAGGGGGGCGCGGGCGCGCCGTCCGGTTCGGCGTCGCCGTCCGCTTCGGCGCCGGGCTCCTCGACCGCGTCGCCGGGTTCCTCGTCCGCCGCGTCGCCGTCGTCCTCGTCCGGCTCGGTGCCGGGTGCGCCGGCGTCCGGTTCGCCTCCCCGGCGGTGTCCTCGTCGCCGTCCGCCCAGGGCGGCGGTGACCTGGCGGAGACGGGCAACGGTGCTCCGGTGGGGCTGCTGTCGGCCGGTGCCGCGGTGCTGGTCGGCGCGGGCGGCTTCCTGGTGGCCCGGCGCCGGCGGGCGCTGCGCGGCTGAGGCCGGCGTAGACGGACGGGTGCCCCCGCGGTCGTGCGACCGCGGGGGCACCCGTGTGTGCGGTGGGGCTGTCAGCCGGTGTTGCGCAGGCCCGCCGCCACGCCGTTGACGGTGAGGAGCAGGGCGCGGGAGAGCAGCGGGTCGGCTTCGGCGCCCGCGGCGGCCGCGTCGCGCTGCCGCTTGAGCAGGGTGACCTGGAGGTAGGAGATGGGGTCGAGGTAGGCGTCGCGGATGGCGAGCGTCTGCTTGAGGACGGGGGTGGCGTCGAGGAGTTCGTCCTCGCCGGTGATCTTCAGGACCTCGCGGACGGTGAGTTCGTGTTCGGCCTTGATGGTGTCGAACACGTGCTTGAGCTCGTCGGGGACGAGGGTGTCGACGTAGTGCTGGGCGATCCGCAGGTCGGTCTTGGCGAGGGTCATCTCGACGTTGGAGACGAAGTTGCGGAAGAAGTGCCACTGTTCGTGCATCTCGCCGAGCACGGTGTCCAGACCGGTTTCGCGCAGTGCCTTGAGGCCGGAGCCGACGCCGAACCAGCCGGGCACGATCTGCCGGGACTGGGTCCAGCCGAACACCCACGGGATGGCGCGCAGACCGTCGAGCGAGACGCCGGAGCCGGGGCGGCGGGAGGGCCGCGAGCCCAGGTGCAGCTCGGCGAGCTGGTCGACGGGCGTGGAGGCGAGGAAGTACGTCGGCAGGTCGGGGTCCTCGACGAGCCGGCGGTAGGCGGCGTGGGCGGCGTCGGAGACGACGTCCATGGCGGCGTCCCAGCGGGCGAGGGCCTCGTCGGACTGGCGGGGCGCGGTGTGCAGGGCGGAGGCCTGCAGGGTGGCCGCGACGGTCAGTTCGAGGTTCTCGCGGGCGAGGGAGGGGATGAGGTACTTGTCGGAGATGACCTCGCCCTGTTCGGTGACCTTGATCTCGCCTTCGAGGGTGCCCCAGGGCTGGGCGAGGATGGCGTCGTGGGAGGGGCCGCCGCCGCGGCCGACGGTGCCGCCGCGGCCGTGGAAGAGGCGCAGCCGCACGCCGTAGCGGTGGGCGACGTCGCGCAGCCGGCGCTGGGCGCGGTGGATCTCCCACTGGCTGGTGGTGATGCCGCCGAACTTCGAGGAGTCGGAGTAGCCGAGCATGACCTCCTGGACGTCGCCGCGCAGCGCGACCAGGCGCCGGTAGGACGGGTCGGAGAGCATGTCCTCCAGGATGGTGTCGGCGGCGCGCAGTTCGTCGGTGGTCTCCAGCAGCGGCACGATGCCGATCTTCGCCCAGCCGGCGTGCAGGTCGACGAGGCCGGCCTCGCGGGCGAGGACGGCGGCGGCGAAGACGTCGTCGGCGCCCTGGCACATGGAGATGATGTAGGACTCGATGACCTCGGGTCCGAAGACCTCCAGGGCCTTCTTCACGGTCTCGAAGACGCCGAGGGTCTTCTGCCCGGCGGCGTCGACGGGGGCCGGGGTGGGGGCGAGCGGCCTGCGGGAGCGCAGTTCCTTGGCGAGGAGCCTGGCCCGGTAGTCGCGGGGCATGTCGGCGTAGCGCCAGGACTCCTCGCCGAGGCGGTCGAAGAGCTGGCCGAGGGCGTGGTGGTGGGCGTCGGCGTGTTCGCGGACGTCCATGGTGGCGAGCTGGAGGCCGAAGGCGGCGAGGGTGCGGATGGTGCGGGCGAGGCGGCCGTCGGCGAAGAGGGCGCCGCGGTGCTCGCGCAGGGAGGTCTGGATGATGCGCAGGTCGGCGAGGAGTTCGCCGGTGCCGAGGTAGTCGCGGCCGTCCTGGTGGGGGGTGCCCTTGGCGAGGCGCTCCTTGGTGTTCTCCAGCTTCTGCCGGATGCAGGTGGCCTTCAGCCGGTAGGGCTCCTCGGCGTTGAGGCGCTTGTAGCGGGGGCTGATCTCGGGCAGCTGTTCGAGGTCGCGGTGCAGGGAGTCCAGCAGTTCCTCGGTGGCTCCGGCGTAGCGGATGGAGTTGGAGAGCAGGCCGCGCAGTTCGTCGATCATCTCCAGGGCGTCGTTGATGCCGTGCTCGTGCTGGAGGATGAGGACGTCCCAGGTGACCTGGGGGGTGACGTTGGGGTTGCCGTCGCGGTCGCCGCCGATCCAGGTGCCGAAGGTGAGCGGGCGGGTGGCGTCGGGCAGTCTGACGCCGACGCGCTCCAGTTCGGCGGTGAGGTCCTCGAGGACGTCGCCGACGGCGTCGGCGTGCAGTTCGTCGAGGTAGTAGATGGCGTTGCGGGCCTCGTCGGCGGGTTCGGGGCGGACGACGCGCAGTTCGTCGGTCTGCCACACGAGGTCGATGTTCTCGGCGAGGCGGATGTCGTGGCGGCGGCGGTCGGAGTCGAGGACGGGGGCGTCCAGGAGCGCGGCGACGCGCCGGAGCTTGTTCAGGACCGACCGGCGTGCGGCCTCGGTGGGGTGCGCGGTGAACACGGGGCGGACGTTGAGGTGCTCGACGGTCTGCCGCAGGTGCTCGGGGTCGGCGTCCTTGAGGCGGTCCGCGGTGCGGGCGAGGAGCCCGCCCTCGGCGGCGCGGCGGGCGCGCAGCTCGCGGCCGCGGTGCACCTGCTCGGTGACGTTGGCGAGGTGGAAGTAGGTGGAGAAGGCGCGGACCAGCTTGGCGGCGGTCTCCAGTTCGGTGCCGCGCAGCAGCTCGGCGGCGGCTTCGCCGTCCTCCCGGGTGAGGCGGCGGACCTTCTCCACCAGGTCGAGGAGTTCGGGGCCTTCCTGGCGTACGAGGGTCTCGCCCAGGAGGTCACCCAGCCGGCGGATGTCGGCGCGCAGCTCGCTGCCGGTCGTGGTGGTCTGGTCGTCGGCACTGCTCACAGGTGCGGCTCCTTGCAGTGTTGAAGCTCGTCTGGAGGGAACCCGGACGTCCGTCCACCGCGCGGCGGGTGCCGCATACGGGCCGAGGCGTCCGGGAAGGAATCAGAGCGGACCGCGCTGTCCGACCGACTACAAGGATAGGTGTCCACTCGGACGCGCAGGCTCGCGGGCTCTTGCCGCCGGACGGCACGCTGACATACTTACGACGCCGTAGGTTACGGAACCGTAGGGAACGGTCGCTCCATCTCCCGCCGGTTCCGGCGGCCCGGCATCTGCCTCGACCCTAGACCCCACAGGGGACGCGCATGACCTCTAGTTCCGATGTGATCGACGAAGCCCGTAAGGCCAACGACACCTCCATCTCCTCCGCCACGCTGGGCGGCGAGCAGAAGCGTTCGATCGAGCAGATCACGCTGCTCCTGTTCATCACGGTGCCGTTCCTGGCACTGGTGGCGGCCGTGCCGCTGGCCTGGGGCTGGGGGGTGAGCTGGCTCGACCTGGGCCTGCTGGTGTTCTTCTACTTCCTGGGATGCCACGGCATCACGATCGGTTTCCACCGGTACTTCACCCATGGCTCGTTCAAGGCGAAGCGGCCCCTGCGGATCGCGCTGGCGATCATGGGTTCGCTGGCGGTCGAGGGGCCGCTGGTGCGCTGGGTGGCCGACCACCGCAGGCACCACAAGTTCTCCGACGCGGAGGGCGACCCGCACTCGCCGTGGCGGTTCGGGGAGACGGTCCCGGCTCTGATCAAGGGCCTGTGGTGGGCGCACATCGCCTGGATGTTCGACGAGGAGCAGACCCCGCAGGAGAAGTACGCCCCGGACCTGATCAAGGACCCGGCGCTGCGGGCGATCTCCCGCCAGTTCGTGCTGTGGACGGCCGTGTCCCTGGCGCTTCCGCCGCTGATCGGCGGGCTGGTGACGATGTCCTGGTGGGGCGCGTTCACCGCGTTCTTCTGGGGTTCACTCGTCCGGGTGGCCCTGCTGCACCACGTGACGTGGTCGATCAACTCGATCTGCCACGCGGTGGGCAAGCGGCCGTTCAAGTCGCGGGACCGCTCCGGCAACGTGTGGTGGCTGGCGGTCCTGTCGTGCGGGGAGTCCTGGCACAACCTGCACCACGCCGACCCGACCTCGGCCCGGCACGGGGTGATGCGCGGGCAGGTGGACTCCTCCGCGCGGTTCATCCGCTGGTTCGAGCTGCTCGGCTGGGCGTACGACGTGCGCTGGCCGTCACGCTCGCGTATCGATTCACGGCGCGACACCGGCGGAGGCGGCTCCCGGCGCCGGAAGGAAACCGTCGAGGCGGCATGATTGACGCCGTGGCGACCGACTCCAGCAGCACTCCGGGCAACGACAAGCAGCGGCGGACCCGCCGGACCCGTATGACCGGCGCCGAGCGTCGCCAGCAGTTGCTGGAGATCGGTCGCACCCTGTTCGCGGCGAAGGGCTTCGAGGGCACGTCGGTGGAGGAGATCGCGGCGAAGGCCGGGGTGTCCAAGCCGGTGGTGTACGAGCACTTCGGCGGCAAGGAGGGGCTGTACGCGGTGGTGGTCGACCGCGAGATGCGGCGGCTGCTGGACATGGTGACCGGCTCGCTGACCGCCGGGCATCCGCGTGAGCTGTGCGAGCAGGCGGCGTTCGCGCTGCTGGACTACATCGAGGAGTACACGGACGGGTTCCGCATCCTGGTCCGCGACTCCCCCATCCCGCAGTCGACGGGCACCTTCGCGTCCCTGATCTCCGACATCGCCACGCAGGTGGAGGACATCCTGGGCCGCGAGTTCAAGTCCCGCGGCTTCGACCCGAAGCTGGCCCCGCTCTACGCCCAGGCGCTGGTCGGCATGGTCGCGCTGACCGGCCAGTGGTGGCTGGACGTGCGCCGGCCGAAGAAGGCGGAGGTCGCGGCGCACCTGGTGAACCTGGCTTGGCACGGCCTGGACGGCCTGGAGCAGCGGCCGCGGCTGATAGGGCACCGGAAGGCCTAGCGGGGGTCCCGCGGAAGAAGGCCTAGCGGGGGTCCCGCGGAAGAAGGCCTAGCGGGGGTCCCGCGGGAGAAGGCCTAGCGGGGGTCCCGCGGGACGGCCTGGCCGGGTTCCAGGAACTCGAGCCGGTTGCCCGCCGGGTCCTCGGAGAAGAAGCGCCGGTGGCCCGGCAGGTCGTCGTCCCAGGTGACCGGCGCTCCGTGGGCGGCGAGCCGGGCCGCATAGGCCTCGATGTCCGTGACCCGCAGCCCCGGGTGGGCCTGCCGGGCGGGCCGGAAGTCCGTCTCGGCGCCCAGGTGGAGGTGGACCGGGCCGGCCCGGAACCAGCAGCCGCCGCGCGCGGCGAGCACCGGCGGCTTGGGGATCTCGGTCATGCCGAGGACGTCCACGTAGTAGGCCCGCGCGGTGTCCTCGGAGCCGGGCGGGATGGCGAGCTGGACGTGGTCGAGCGCGACGAGCACGGCTCACTCCCCTTTCTTCACGGCGACCGCGAACAGCCGGCGGAACGGCAGGACCGTGCCGTACGGCGCGCTCGGGTAGGCCGCGCGGAGCAGGTCGCGGTACTCGGCGACGAAGGCGTCGCGGGCCTCGGGATCGTCGGCGAGGGCGGTCAGGGCGGGGCGCAGGCCGGTGCCCTTGACCCAGTCGAGGACGGGATCCTCGCCGGTCAGCACGTGCAGGTACGTCGTCTGCCACACGTCGGTGGCGCAGCCGAGGCGGGCGAGGCGGTCCAGGTAGGCGGCGGGAGTGTGCACGGAGTCCTCGTGGCGCAGCACGTCGCCGAGGAGGGGGTTCCAGCGGGGGGCGGCGGCGAGTTCGCGCATCAGGGCGTGCAGCGGGGCGTCGATGTTGTCGGGGACCTGGAAGGCGAGGGCGCCGCCCGGCGCGAGGCCCGCGATCCAGTCGGCGAAGCGGTCGGCGTGGCCGGGCACCCACTGCAGGGTGGCGTTGGAGACGATCAGGTCGTACGGCTCGCCGGGCGTCCAGGTGCGGGCGTCGGCGTGGGCGAAGTCGAGCCGGCCGCCGCCCGCGGTGGGGCCCTCGTGGTCGACGTGCGCCTTGTCGAGCATCTCGGGTGAGTTGTCGTAGCCGGTGATGCGGGCGGTGGGCCAGCGTCCGGCGAGCAGGGTGGTGACGTTGCCGGGGCCGCAGCCGAGGTCGGCGATCCGGGGCCGGCGGGAGGGGAGCTCCGGGACGCGGGCGAGGAGGTCGGTGAAGGGGCGGGCGCGGTGGCCGGCGTGACGGAGGTACTGGGCTGGGTCCCAGGTGGGTGTCGTCATGTCGTTCACTCTCCCGGGAATATTGTCTTGATGTCAAGAGACTTGACATCAAGAGACTTCATGTCGACACAACCACTACACTGATCTCCATGGAGGACGAGGTCGATCGGCTGGTCGCAGCGTGGCGCCGGGAGCGCCCGGACCTCGACGTGGAGCCGCTCGAGGTGCTCAGCCGGGTGAGCAGGCTGGCCCGGCACCTGGACCGCGCACGCCGGCTCGCCTTTGCCGAACACCAGCTCGAACCGTGGGAGTTCGACGTGCTGACCGCACTGCGGCGCGCGGGAACCCCGTACCAGCTCTCGCCGGGGCAACTGCTGACGCAGACCCTGGTCACCTCGGGCACGATGACCAACCGCATCGACCGGCTCGCCAAGAAGGGCCTGGTGGAGCGGCTGCCCGATCCGAGCGACCGGCGGGGCGTGCTGGTCCGGCTGACCGACACCGGACGGGACCGCGCGGACCAGGCGCTGGCGGGCCTGCTGGAGCAGGAGCGGGCGATCCTCGCCGAGCTCTCCCGCGCCCAGCGAGCCGAACTCGCCAGCCTGCTACGCCAGTTGACCGCCCCGTTCGACAACATCCCCGGCTGAGGCCTGCCGGGCGGACCGGGGCGGAGACGCGGGGTCCGGCACGCACGCCCGAATCGGTCAGGCGCTGCTGCTCTCCTCCACCCCGATCCGTCCGGCAGGGCCCAGGTCGGCCGGTCCCACGCCCGCCCTGCGGGCGAGGGCGACGGCGGCGAGGGTGGAGTGGACGCCCAGCTTGCCGAGGACGTTCTGCATGTGGGTGCGCACGGTGTGCGGGGAGAGGAACAGCCGCTCGGCCACGGCCTTGCGGCCGAGCCCCGCGACCATGCACCGCAGCACTTCCCGCTCCCTCGGGGTCAGCGACTCCACCAGCCGCTCGCTCTCGGTGCGGTGCTTGCGGGCGGCCGTCAGCTCCTTGAGGACGCCGGTGAGCAGGGCGGGCGGCAGATGCGTCTCGTCGCGCAGCACCCCCCGGATCACGGTCAGCAGCCGGGACAGCGAGCAGTCCTTGGCGACCCAGCCGGAGGCGCCGGCCTGCAGGGCGAGGGCGGCGCGACGGGGGTCGTCCCTCTCGGCGAGGACCACCGTCCGCACCCCGGGCTGCGCCGAGCGGACACCCGCGACCAGCGAGATCCCGTCGACCAGCCCCTCCTCGTCGCCGTCGTGCACGGGCACGGCCGGGCGGACGCCGGGCAGGGCGCCGCCCAGGTCGGCGTCCACGAGGAGGACGTCGTAACGGCGGCCCTCGGCGGCGGCGCGGTCCAGACAGCGCAGCGCGGCCGGGCCGCTGCCCGCGGCGAAGACGTCGACGTCCGGCTCGGCGGCCAGCGCGGCCGCCAGCGACTCGGCGAAGATACGGTGGTCGTCGACGACCAGCACTCGGATGCGAACCACGAAACCCCCTTCCCCAGGCTCCTCGTGGAGCAGGGGACGACCAAGGTCCGGAGAACGACGACCCGCGCGGATCCGGCACCCGTGGTGAGAAACGCCGGCCGCACGGCCAGCGCCGTTGCGGACACTGCTACCCCCACCACGGGTGCCGTACCCGTCTGTCTCGCCCCCTGATCAGCACCGGCCCCCACCGGCGCTGCTCCACAGAGTACGGATGCGGGCACGCGGCGGAAGTCGATTTGCAGAACTGGCCGTCCGGCACGTTTATGGTGTGCCGCATGTTTCGTATTGAGGCGGAAGTAGACAAAGGCCGACGTGATCTGCTCCGTTCCCGGCTGCGGGACACCAACACCGCGGCGTCCCCGGTGCTGGCGGCCCTGCGCGGCACGCCCGGCGAGCGCGACGTCCCGCTGCACGTGTGGGCGCTGGACGAGTCGGGGGAACTGGCCGCCGGCCTGGTCGGCCACACCTGGGCGACCTGGCTGCACGTCACCTACCTGTGGGTCGACGCCCGCCACCGCGGCGCGGGCCTCGGCTCCCGCCTGCTGGCCCGCGCCGAGCACCTCGCCCGCACGGACCGCGCCTGCGCCAACGCCCGCCTGGAGACCTGGGACTTCCAGGCCCCGGACTTCTACAAGAAGCGGGGCTACGACGTGGTGTGCGTGATCCCCGACTACCCGCCGGGCCTCACGGAGTACACCCTGACGAAGCGGCTCGGCTGACGCCGGGTCACCGCGGGGGCGGCGGGGGCGGATGCGCCGGCCGGGGCGGGACCCGCGGCCGGGGCGGCCCCGACGGCGGAGGCGGCTGCGGCTCCATCGACCGCCGGGGCCGGGGCGCGGGCGGCCGGTGCACGAGGGGCGGCGGCGGGCCCGGCGGAGCGGGCGGCGGCTCGTCGTCCGCCGCCACCGGCCCACCCGCCCGCAACCGCTCGACGGTCCGCTCGGCCCGGCGCCGGGCCCGGGGACCGTCGTCGCGGCGGAAGAACAGACGCACGGTGACGGGAGCCGGAAGGCCGAAAACACCGCCGGGACCACGGCTGCGCTCGACGCGGACCAGCTCGTACCCCAACGCGTACGCGATCCGCTCGGCCCCCTCCCGCACGGACGCCCCACCCCTGATCTCGACCCACCCCCGCCCGTCGAAACGGGACCGGATCTCGTCCTCGTCCATCAGTGGTCGCCGTAGCGGGGCAGCCGCTCGGGAAAGTCGCTCGGCCCTTTGCACCCGGCCAGCGCGTAGGCGTGTCGGGTCAGCTGATAGGCGAAGTCGGTCAGGTCCTGGCGCCGGGCCGCTCCCGCGGCCCTGCTCTTCCCGTTCACACTGGCCTCCGCCACCAAGGCATGTGGTCCGGTCGCCTCCTGCGCGTCCTTCGGCTCGCAGGGCACGTACACGGAGGCGACGCCGCCATCGTCGTCGAGCTGTGCCAGCCCCGCCGTGCGGCCCGCTGAGGTCCGCACGACGCGGGTGCCCCCGTCACTGCCGTAGCCCCGCTCCCAGTCGTCCTTCGACGACTCACGAAGGTTCACGCTCCCCGACAGGATCGAGTCACCGCTGGTGGAGACACGGCAGCCGAACATGAAGTCGTTCCCCCGGCCGCGGTGGTCCGACCATTGGTCCGCCGCCCGCGCCCGTGGAAGGGTCCGGATGACGACGTCCCGCTGGACCGAACCTTCGCATACCTTGTCCGGAAGCAGGTACAACCCCTTTACGAAGAACGCGAAAAGACCGCCGCACACAAGCACGAGGATCACCGTGGCCGCGAAGAACCCTCTTATGGAGTGGTTCTTCCACCAGCGGCCAGAACCCTTCTCAGCCATACTTCACCTTCGAACGGTTCAGGTAGTAGTCGGCATCTTTCCAGCCGTCGTTGACGGCCTGTCCCACTGAGTCGTCGATCTCGTCCTTCGGCAGATCCACGTGATGGCGGGCCAGGGCGTCGTCGACCGACCAGATCGTCTGCTGCCCGACCGAGTTCCGCATCGCGAACAAGTCCTTGCTGGAGTAGTAGAGCCCCTCGTCCTCAGCACCGCTCGCCTGCTGCCCGTCGATCAGGCGATCGATGGCCGCCCCGGCGACGGCTCCGGCCCCACCGCCCACCACAGAGCCCATGAGCTCGCCGCCCAGATGTTCGGGGACCTCGAGGCCCGTGAAGGCGATGTTGACCCAGTTCTTGGCGAAGTCCCCCTTGGCCTTCAGGGCGTCGTTGTAGTTCTTCTCCCCCTGGATGGACTGTGCGACTTCCGAGTTCGCCGCCGAATGCCCGACGATCCCCTCGATGATTCCAGCGTTTCTGCCGATGTCGTTGAGAACCTGTTTCTGATCGCCGTCGAAGTGACCGGGGTGCGACAGGTGCTCCTCTAGGAGGCTTCCGGTGTAGATGCTCTCTCCGTAGATGATCCCGGCACGTCCGGCGGGATCCGCGGAGGTGGCTGAAAGGAAGCGCGTGACGTCCGTGACGTTGAGTCCCCGGGGGGAATCACTGTTCGTGAGGAAGACGGTTTCGCTCTCAGGTCCCTTGAAGGCACAACTGATTTCCGGCATGTAGGCCGCGGCCATGTCCCCGAAGCTCTCACCCAACCCCTTGCTCACCAGGTTCGCGCCCCCGTCGGGGTCGGCCACCGCCTGCATGATGTTCGCCATGATCTTCACTTGACCGGCACTGTGAGGCGGCGCTGACGAAGTGAAGTCGTTTTCGGCGACCCCGGTAACCGCACTCTGCAGGGCCCGCCCCAAGGACTCGCCCCGGTCGGTATACACCGTGGTGCCGAGCATGTGGTCCAGGTCGGCCTTGGACTCGAAGGCGTGCTCCGCCGCCTCGGGGTTGTGGGAGAGGCCTTCGAAGAGCCCCTCCAGCGGGTCCCTGCCGTTCCCGTCACCGAAAACCAGGTCCAGGGCGTCATAGCCCTTGACCCACCGATCGTCAGTGTTCGAGTCCCCAGCGGCCTTGTCCTCCTTGAACAGCTCCTTGCGATAATCGTCCAGGAACTCGGTGTCGAACTGGCCCTTGCGCATGAGGCTGCTGATGACCTGGGAGCCGAGACCACCAACAGGGCTGAACGAGTTCGCGGCACGGAAGTTCGTGTTGCGCTCGTCGACGACGTCCTTCTTCCAGTCCCGCATGGCATCCGAATCCGAGAACGACGCAGTGGCCAGGGTGAGGCCCAGGTTGGACTGCAGTTCCTTCATCGTGTTGAGCTCCGAGCCCCTGGCGCCGGCGTGGGCGAAGCTCATCTCGGTCCAGAACTGCAATGTTCCCTTGGCGCCCAGACCTGTCGCGAACTTCTCCGCGAACAGGGGGTCGTCGTGGTACTTCGCCATGGTGCGGTTGAAGGACTCGATGTCATCGAGGGACATGTCGGCCGGCTTCTTGGCCATCTTCGCCAGCTGCTTGGCGGCTTCGACGGCTTTGGCCGCCTGGTCCCGGTCCGCGTAGGAGGCGTCGCTGAAACCGTACTTGGCCTGGTCGACCAGAAGCCTCAGCGCCTCCGCGGCACTGGTGTCGCTCTGCGTCGCCTTGGTCAGGATGCCCTCGATCTCCTTGCAGAAGGCGTCCACCACTTTCTGGTCCGTCACTCCCGTCTTGCCGCTCGGGTCGGACGCCCAGTCGGGCCGGGTGTTTCCCGTTACTGAGAAGGTGCCGTCACCCGTATCGACGACCGTCAGGTTCTGATCAGCGGCTCGCCTGATGGCGTCGTTCAGCTGAGTGCGGTAACCGATGAGTTCACCGCGTGTATCGCTGAGGATCCTGGTGATGGAGTCGGCCTGAGTGTGCGCGTCGGCGAACTCCGCGGCTGTCCTGGTGATGAACTCACGACTGACAGTGGCGTTGAGCCCCTGCCAGTTGGCCTTGTCAGCCTTGGCCTTGAGGTTGTTCTCGGCGTCCTTCTGCAGGCCGGCGAGTTTCTTCGTCATCTGCTCCCAGTCGGTGACCGCCTCACCGAGCTTGGCGAAGTTGCCGTGGCGCAGTGTGTCGAGGTCCATCGACGTCAGTGCCCCTTCCTGTCGTCGAAGCCCTCGTCCAGCGTGGCGATGCTACTGACCGCACCGGCGATGTAGGACTCGTCGGCCGCGTGCTGGTTCCTGGTGTACCGCAGGTGGTTGGAGATGTGAGCGCATGCGTCTAGAAGCGTCCTGGTCTGCTCGCTCCACCGCTGCGTCACATGCTCCAGTGCGCCGCCCAGTGCGAATCCGTCGCCCTTGAGCCCACCCGATGCCGCCTCGGACGCGGCACGGGCGTGCCCGCTGTAGGCGGTGAAGTCGTCGAACAGGTCATGCGCCGCCTTGCCGACAGCCTCGAGATCCTGGTGCTTCGCCACCAGGTCTCCCCGGGTGTTGCCGCCACCGCCTCCCTGATCAGCCGGATACTGATTGAGCTGCATCGGTGTGGAATGCCGGTCGGCCGCCCGGGCCTTCAGCTGCTCCCACTCCTCCCACGCCATGTGTGGTCTCCCCGTTTTTCCTGCGCGCTGCCGGATGGTGTGACAGCCGTGCACATTACCGGGGTCCAAGTCCCGGGGGTGGTGGCGGACTTCGGCGCTGAGCGTCCGTGGCCGAAAGTCGGCCGCTACGGCTCCTGCGCCAGCCCCCTGCAGTCCGGACGCCGGAGTCGGGCCCGCGTCTGCCGCCGGCCTCACCCCCGCGTCACGGCCTCCCCCACCGCTCGGTGTACCGCTCGGGCCAGGCGGGCGCCCCATAGGGAGCGGGGGCCGGCGAAGGGGTGGGGGGGTTCGCCGGGGGCGGGGGTGCGGGAGGCCACGCAGACGGCGTCCGTGGGGGTGCCGGAGCAGTCGTGGCCGGCGTCCAGCAGGGCCTGGACCTTGGCCTCGGTGGCGGTCGCCACCGCGTTGACCAGGGCGGCGTCGGTCAGCGCCACGGGGAGGACGGCGATGATGTTGATGGTGCCCGGCTGCGCGGGCAGCGCGGTGCCCTCCGCCGGGGTCGCGGCCCAGCCGCGCACGCTGATGCCGGCCGTGACGACCGCCTCCGCCCCGCCGTCCTCCGCGCGGCCGTGGCGGGAGACGTCGGCCGCCGTCATCAGCCCGACACCCGGTCCGGCGGCGCCCGCCCGGGCGGCCAGTCCTGCGAGGTGGCGGTCCGGGTCGGTGCGCCGGTAGCCGTGCGCCACCTGGGCGTTGAGGACCCAGCCGCGCTCGCCGATGCCGCCGCCGAGCACGGCGCTGCTGATCATGCGCCAGCCCGGGCCCGCCCGCCACAGCAGCGCGTGCAGCCGCTCGCCGTCCTCGGAGCGGGTCAGCAGCCGCACGTCGTGCGGTCCGGTGGTCGGGGTGGGCGGGGGCAGGACGGCGGTCACCGGTTCTTCGCTCCTCGGGGTGAGAACCGGCCGATCGTATCGAGGCCGGTCCCGCCGCTCCGCCCGGCCGTCAGGCCAGCCGGCGCGCCCCCGCCGCGGGCACCGCCTCGAAGACCCGCGGGGCCGTGAAGCCGGCCCCGGCGAAGGCCTCCCGCACCGCCTTCGTCACCGTGTCCACGTCCGCCGCCTCCGCCAGGACGATCGCCGAGCCGCCGAAGCCGCCGCCGGTCATCCGGGCGCCCAGCGCGCCCGCGGCCAGCGCCGTGTCGACGACCAGGTCCAGCTCCGGGCAGGAGATGCGGAAGTCGTCGCGCAGGGAGGCGTGGCCCTCGGTGAGGACCGGGCCGATGGCGCGGGTCTCGCCGGAGTGCAGCAGGGCGACGGTCCGCTCGACCCGCTCGTCCTCGGTCACCACGTGCCGGACCAGGCGGACCACCTCCTCGTCGTCGCCGAGACGGGCGAGGGCCACGTCCAGGCCGGCGTAGGGGATGTCGCGCAGCGCGTCGACGCCGAGCAGGGCGGCGCCCTTCTCGCAGCCGGCCCGGCGCTTGCCGTACTCGCCGCCGCTGTGGGCGTGCTTGACCTGGGTGTCGACCACCAGCAGGCGCAGCCCCTCGGCGGCCAGGTCGAAGGGGATCTGCCGCTGGGACAGGTCACGGGTGTCGAGGAACAGGGCGTGGCCCTGCTCGCAGCAGGCCGAGGCCGTCTGGTCCATGATCCCGGTGGGCGCGCCGACATAGACGTTCTCGGCGCGCTGGCACAGGCGGGCCAGCTGCCGGCGCTGCAGGCCGAGGCCGTACAGGTCGTTCAGGGCCAGGGCGACGACGACCTCCAGGGCGGCGGAGGAGGACAGTCCGGCGCCGGTCGGGACCGTGGAGGCGAGGTGGATGTCGGCGCCCGTGACGGGGTGGCCGGCCTCGCGCAGGGCCCAGACGACGCCCGCCGGGTACGCCGTCCACTCCTTGTCGCTCTGCGGTGCGAGCGCGTCCAGCGTCAGCTGGACGGCCTCGCCGCCGATGTCCTGCGAGTGCAGGCGCAGCACGCCGTCGGTGCGGCGGGAGACCGCGGCCGTGGCCTGGTGCGGCAGGGCGAAGGGCATGACGAAGCCGTCGTTGTAGTCGGTGTGCTCGCCGATGAGGTTGACCCGGCCGGGCGCCGCCCACACCCCTTCCGGGGCGGCGCCGTACAGCTCGGTGAAACGCCCGGTGACCTGTTCTGCCCCCACTACCGCTCCTCGGAGATGTGCTGTGCGAACTCCCACGCGTCCGCGACGATCCCCGCGAGGTCCGCGCGGGACGGGTTCCAGCCCAGCTTCTCGCGGGCCGTGTCCGCCGAGGCCACCAGGACCGCCGGGTCGCCGCCGCGGCGCGGCGCGACGACCTCGGGGATCGGGTGCCCGGTGACCTTGCGGACGGTCTCGACGACCTCGCGGACGGAGAAGCCGCTGCCGTTGCCGAGGTTGCAGATCAGGTGCTCGCCCGGCCGGGCGGCGTCGAGGGCCAGCAGGTGGGCCTCGGCTAGGTCGGCGACGTGGATGTAGTCGCGGACGCAGGTGCCGTCCGGGGTCGGGTAGTCGTCGCCGTAGACGGAGATCGCGTCGCGGCGGCCCTGGGCGACCTGGAGGACCAGCGGGATCAGGTGCGACTCGGGGTCGTGGCGTTCGCCGCAGGCGCCGTAGGCGCCGGCCACGTTGAAGTAGCGCAGGGACACCGCGGCCAGGCCGTGGGCGTTCGCCTCGCTGGTGATCATGTGGTCGACGGCCAGCTTGGTGGCCCCGTAGGGGTTGGTCGGCCGCGTCGGGGCGGTCTCCACGATCGGGACCTGCTCCGGCTCGCCGTAGGTGGCCGCCGTGGAGGAGAAGACCAGCTTGCGCACGCCCGCCTCGCGCATGGCGCCGAACAGGGCCAGGCTGCCGGCGACGTTGTTCTCCCAGTACTTCTCCGGCTTCACCACCGACTCGCCGACCTGCGAGGAGGCGGCGAAGTGCAGGACGCCGTCGTAGGACGGGTCGAGCCACTTCGCGGCGTCCCGGATGTCGCCCTCGACGAACGCGGCGCCGGTGGGCACGCCCGCGCGGAAGCCGGTGGAGAGGTTGTCGAGGACGGTGACCTCGTGGCCGGCCTCCAGCAGGTGCTGGGCCACGACGCTGCCGACGTACCCCGCCCCACCCGTCACCAGGTACTTCATGAACTCGCTACCTCTCGCAGTCGCTCGGCCGCGGCTTCCGGCGGCACGTCGTTGATGAACACGTTCATGCCGGACTCGGAACCCGCGAGGAACTTCAGCTTGCCGGAAGTGCGGCGGATGGTGAAAAGCTCGAGGTGCAGCGCGAAGTCGTCCCGCGTCACGCCGTCGAACTCCTCCAGCGCGCCGAACGGGGCCTGGTGCCAGGCCGCGATGTACGGCGTCGGAGGCTCACCCTCGCCGAAGATACGGTCGAAGCGCCGCAAGAGTTCCAGATAGACCTGAGGGAACTCTGTGCGCGCCGCCTCGTCCAGGGCGAGCAGGTCGGGCACGCGCCGCTTGGGGTACAGGTGGACCTCGTACGGCCAGTGCGCCGCGTAGGGCACGAAGGCCGCCCAGTGTTCACCCTCAAGGACGACCCGCTCGCCGGCGAGTTCCCGGGCCAGGACGTCGTCGAACAGGTTCTGTCCGCCGGTGGCCTCCTTGTGGGCGGCGAGCGAGCGGAGCATCAGCGCGGTGCGCGGCGTGGTGAAGGGGTAGGCGTAGATCTGTCCGTGCGGGTGCTGCAGGGTCACGCCGATCTCGGCACCCCGGTTCTCGAAACAGAACACCTGCTCGACGGAGGGCAAGTGCGACAGCTCGGAGGTGCGGTCCGTCCAGGCGTCCAGCACCAGCCGCGCCTGGTCCTCGGTGAGGTCGGCGAAGGAGGCGTCGTGGTCGGAGGTGAAGCAGACCACCTCGCAGCGGCCGGAGTCGCCGGCGAGCGAGGGGAAGCGGTTCTCGAAGACGACCACGTCGTACGTGGAGTCGGGGATCTCGCTGAGCCGCTCGCCCCGGGTCGGGCACAGGGGGCACTGGTCGGCCGGCGGGTGGTAGGTGCGGCCCTGGCGGTGCGAGGCGACGGCGACCGCGTCGCCGAGCAGCGGGTCGCGGCGGATCTCGGAGGTGGTGACCGTGGCGTCCAGCGGGCGGCGGTCGGCGGCGTCCCGCACGGTGTCGTCCCGGAGGTCGTAGTAGATCAGCTCACGACCGTCGGCCAGCCGGGTCGAGGTCTTCTTCACGTCGGACTCCTAGTTCCGCGCCTGCTTGAGGCGTGTCCGCACTCCATCACTCAACACAATCAAACATAACAGATCACAACTCGACAGCACCTCGTACGATCACAATCAAACAAAGAACACCATCAGAAGTGTTCAATTGCTGAACACAGAGGCGTAGGTTCCGCTCTGGATCAGTTCGCGCGACGAAGCGAGTTCTCATGCAAACCCCCACATACGCCCCCACCTATCTGGCGGCGGAGCTACGGCTCCCCACCAACTGGCTGGACTACACGATCCTGGCGATCTACTTCATCGTCGTTCTCGGTATCGGCTTCGCGGCCCGCCGGTCCGTCAAGACCAGCCTCGACTTCTTCCTCTCCGGACGCTCGCTGCCCGCCTGGATCACCGGCCTCGCCTTCATCTCGGCGAACCTGGCGGCCACCGAGATCCTGGGCATGGCCGCCAACAGCGCCCAGTACGGCGCGTACACCGTGCACTGGTACTGGATCGGCGCCATCCCCGCCATGGTCTTCCTGGGCCTGGTGATGATGCCCTTCTACTACGGCAGCAAGGTCCGCTCGGTCCCCGAGTTCCTGCTGCTGCGCTTCGACCGGGCCGCGCACCTGCTCAGCTCGATCCTGTTCGCCTTCGCCGCCATCCTGATCGCGGGCGTCAACCTCTACGCCCTCGCGATCGTGGTGGAGGCCCTGCTGGGCTGGCCGCAGTGGGTCGCCATCGTGGTCGCCGGCGCCTTCGTGCTCGCGTACATCACGCTCGGCGGTCTGTCCTCGGCGATCTACAACGAGGTGCTCCAGTTCTTCGTGATCCTGGCCGCCCTCATCCCGATCACGGTCCTCGGCCTGAAGAAGGTCGGCGGCTGGGGCGGCCTGACCGACAAGCTCACCGCCACGCACGGGCAGAACTTCACCACCGCCTGGGGCGGCACCGGCATCGGCAGCGCCAACCCGCTGGGCGCCAACTGGCTGACCATCGTGCTCGGCCTCGGCTTCGTGCTCTCCTTCGGCTACTGGACCACCAACTTCGCCGAGGTGCAGCGCGCCCTGTCCGCCAAGAACCTCTCCGCGGGCCAGCGGACGCCGCTGATCGCCGCCTACCCGAAGATCTTCATCGTCTTCCTGGTGATGATCCCCGGCCTCGTCGCCGCCGCGATCGTGCCGAACTTCGGCACCTCGGGCTCCGGCTACCAGTACAACGACGCCATCCCCTACCTGATGCAGGAGCTGCTGCCCAACGGCGTGCTCGGCATCGCGGTCACCGGTCTGCTGGCCGCCTTCATGGCGGGCATGGCGGCCAACGTGTCGTCGTTCAACACGGTGTTCACCACCGACATCTGGGAGAAGTACGTGGTGCCGGGCCGGGAGGACGAGTACTACGTCCGCTTCGGCCGCTGGATCACCGTCATCGGCGTGTGCGCCTCCATCGGCACGGCGTTCCTGGCGTCCTCGTTCTCGAACATCATGTCCTACCTGCAGACGCTGTTCTCGTTCTTCAACGTGCCGATGTTCGTCGTCTTCATCGTCGGCATGTTCTGGAAGCGCGCGTCCGCCAAGTCCGGCTTCTGGGGGCTGCTCGCCGGCACCGTGACCGCGATGGTCAACTACTTCGTCTTCTACAAGAAGGGCATCATCTCCCTTCCCTCCGACCAGGGCGCGAACTTCGTCTCCGCGATCGCCGGCTTCGTCGCCGGTGCGGTCGTCATGTTCGCCGTGTCCCTGTTCACCAGGCCCAAGCCGGCGCAGGAGCTGCAGGGCCTGGTCTACGGCACCCGCTCCCCCGGCATGGCCGAGCCGCCCGCCCCGGGCGACGACGCCTGGTACCGCAAGCCGGCCCTGCTGGGCTGGGGCGCGGTCGTGCTCGCCGCCGCCTGCTACATCCCGTTCTCGTTCTGACGCGGGAGGACCGAGGAAATCATGACCGAACAGCCTGGACACCCCGACCACCCCGGCCGGCACCACCACTACACCGAGGACGACCTCTCGCGGGACGTCGCCGACCTCGAGACCAAGTCGGCGACCGCCGCCCGCATCTTCGACCTGCGCCGCATCATCGGCGGCCTGTTCGTCGTCTACGGCGTCATCGTGACGATCGTCGGCATCACCGACTCGCAGTCCGCCATCGACAAGGCCCAGGGCGTCAACATCAACCTGTGGACCGGGATCGGCATGCTGCTGCTGGGCATCTTCTTCCTGGCCTGGCTGAAGCTGCGGCCCACTCCGCCGCCGATCCCGCCGGAGGGGCTGCCGGAGGAGAAGGAGTCGGCCTAGCGGCCGTACTCGTCCGCGGCCGCGTGGGGGCCGGCCGTACCCACGCGGCCGGGCCGCACCGGCCCGGCCCGGCCCGGCAGCCTAGGCGGGGCCGGCGTCCAGGTACGGGGCCGCCCGGTCCAGCAGGCCGGTGCGGGCGGCCAGGGCCGCCGCCTCCAGGCGGGAGCCCACGCCCAGCTTCATCAGCACCCGCTGGACGTGCGTGCGCGCGGTGCTCGGCGCGATGCCCATCCCGGCCGCGATGACCCGGGTGTCCTCCCCGTCGGCGACCCGGACCAGCACCTCCACCTCGCGGGGCGTCAGCATCTCCAGCAGCCGCTGCCCCTCGTCGTCCGGCTGGGCCGCCGGGTTCAGCAGCTCGGCGAAGGCCCCCTGCAGGAGCTGCGGCGCCACCGCCGCCTCACCGGCCCGCGCCTTCATGATCGCCCGCTCGACGCCCTCGATGCGCTCGTCGTGGCGTACGTAGCCGGAGGCCCCCGCCGCGAACGCGGCCGCGATGCCCCGCGGCGACGGGACCGGGCCCAGCACCAGGACCGCCACCTGCGGCCGCTCCCGCTTGATCTTCGCCACCGGGTCGAAGGCCCCCGGCTCGGCCGGCGCCGCCGTGCCCAGCAGGCACACCTCGGGCGCCCGCGAGATCACCAGGTCCGCCGCGCCCGCGGCCGGCGCCGCCGCCGCGAGCACCCGGTGCCCGCGCAGCTTCAGTGCCGACGCCAGCGCCTCCGCGAGCAGGCGATGGTCGTCGACGACCATGAGCCGCACTGCCATAGAGCAACCCCCCAGCCCTCCCCCATGGATGCCCCACTACGGACGCCCACCGGTCCACCGTGACAGAGGGCCCCCCGGCACCCCGCCCTTCATGCCCCCGGAAGCTACACGCTTGTTCGACGTCGCGCTCCCCCTACGCAGCAGAAGTGCCCCGGATAGTGAAATCCGGGGCACTCCCTGGTAATCCCTCGCATTCGCCCCGGCGCCCGCGGGCGCGCCGGGGCGGACGGTCAGCCGCCCGCGCCGAACGCGATCAGCAGGTACTCCTTGCCGTACGTGGTCTTGTGCGCGTAGACGGCCGACATGTAGAGCCGGCCCTTCCCGTACAGGATCTCCGCGTACTCGGGCAGCATCGTGGTCTCGGCCCGCCGCACGCTCTCGGCGGCCGGGTTCTCCAGCAGCGTGGTCGCCTTGAAGGACGGGCCGCCGAGGGTGACGACCTGGCCGCCCTTGTTGTACGGCGGGTGCTTGTAGGCGATCAGGTTGCCGCCGTCCATGCGCAGCGGGGAGAGCGTGTAGCCGTCGCCGGCCTCGGCGCGCTGGCCCGTCTCCTTGCCGGTGGCCAGGTCGAAGCCGATGATCTCGTTGGTCTTGCTGTAGTCGCCGTCGCCGTCGTGCTCCTCGGTCGGCACGTACAGCCTGCCGTTGCCGGCGACGACCTCCCGGCAGTCCTCCACGCGGGTGATGCTGTCGCAGCGTCCGGCGTAGGTGTCGGAGGGCGCGGAGATCCGGGTGAGCAGCTTGCCGGTCTTGTTGTCGATGGAGAAGTAGTCCGAGATGCCGCTGCCGTCGTCGGCGCTGTCACCGACGTCGGCGGCCACCACCAGCGGGTCGGTGGAGACGATGCCGGCGTACTCGATGCCCTCGGTCATCTTGTAGTCGGAGATGACCTTCCCGGACGTCGGGTCGATGGTCTGGATGTGGAGCTGGCGCTCGCCGTAGCTGCCGCACTTGCGCACCGCGACCAGCTTGGGGCCGCCGCCGTAGCCGGCGTCCTCGCAGGTGTCCTCCGGCTTGGGCTGCCAGAGCACCTTGCCGGTGCCGATGTCGAACGCGGCGCCGCCGTTGCTGCTGCCGACCGCGACGGTGTGCTGGGAGACCGTGACGTTCTGCAGGTTGGCCGCGTAGTCGCCGTTCTTGACCGTCTTGGTCCAGAGCCTGGTGCCCTTGTCGAGGTCGATGGCGGCGACCTGGCTGCAGCCCTCGCTCGAGCCCTTCTTGGGCATCTTCGGCTGGAAGACGACCGCGGTCTTGTTGTCCTCGGTGACGTGCTTGCTGGCCGTGCACACCGGGCCGGGCAGCTTGACGGTCCACATCTTGGTGCCCGCGGCGGGGTTGTAGCCGACGATCTCCGCGACGCCGCTCTTGGCGTACACCGAGTCGGTCAGCCAGGAGCCCGAGGTGACGACGGTGTCCTTCGTCTGGGGCATGCCGACCTGGAAGAGCATCTTGGACGCGGGGTCCGACGGCACCTTCTCCTCGCTGCCCGTGGACGTGCCGCCGGTGGTGTCGTCCTTGCCCTCCGTGCCGCCCTTGCCGCCGCTGGAGCTGGCGGTCTCGTCCTTCTTGCCGTCGCCGCCGGAGGACTTGGCGTACCAGAAGCCGCCGCCGACGATCAGCGCGATGGCGACGACGGCCGCGACGATGATGACGAGGCCGGTGTTGTTCCGGCCGCCGCCGGGCTGCGCCGGCATCGGCACGGTGGGTCCGCCCGGGTAGCCGTACCCGGGCTGCTGGGCGTACGGGCCCATGGGCTGGGCCGGCTGCGCGTACGGGTTCGGCTGCGCGCCGGGGTAGCCGTAGCCGGGCTGCGGCTGGGGCGGCTGCGGGGCCTGGAGCGGGGGCGTCTGGGGGAAGCCGTAACCCGGCTGCGGGGGCTGCGGGTAGCCGTAGCCCGGCTGCGGCTGGGGCGGCTGCGGGGCCTGGGGCGCCGGGGGCTGCTGCGGGTAGCCGTAACCGGGCTGCGGGCCCTTCTGCAGGCTGGGCGGCGTCGCGGGCGCCGGCGGGGTGGCGGGGCCCTGCGGGGCGGCCGGGGTCTCCGGGGCGGCCGGGGGCGCCGGGGTCTGCGGGTCGGCGGGCGGCTGGTCCTGGGGCGGACCGAAACCACCCTGCTGCGGGGGCTGGTTGGGCGGCGGAGGGGGCGGCTGGGTCATGGCGGGGATACCTCGGTGAAGCTGTCTGGGCCTGGCGGCGAGGGGACGGTGGGAGAGAGGCCGGGACTCACTTGCCGAAGGCCATCATCAGCTTCTCCTTCGCGTCGTCGTTGCCGGACAGCCGGGTGGTGGAGATGTAGAAGCGCCCGTCGGTCCAGCTCACGGCGCCGCTGTAGAAGCCGTTCTCGATCTGGGCCGTGCCCGCCGGGTTCTGCAGCAGCTTCGTCGTCGTGTGCGACCCGCCGGCGGTGGGGATCGACACGATCTGGCCGCCCGTGTCGTACGACGGGTCCACGTAGGCGATGAGCTTGCCGTTCTCCACCGTCAGCGGGGACATCGACTCGTCCGCCGGCGACTTCACGCGCCACTTCTCCTTGCCGTCGGACAGGCCGATGGCGACGATCTCGTTGGCGCCGCTGGTGGCGCTGGTGGGCAGGTAGAGCGTGTCGGAGTCGACGGCCACGCCCTGGCAGCCCTGCAGGTCGCGTTCGAGGATGGCCCAGCCGCACTGCGGGGCGAACTTCTCGTTCACCTTGACCTCGGAGCGGAACTTGCCGTCCTTGGTGAAGGTGGAGATGTTCCAGGCCTTCTTGCTCTCGTTGGTCAGGTAGACCACGAGCGGGTTCAGCGAGTAGGTCCGGGCGACCCGCCAGCCCTTCTTGACCGGCTGCGTCCACCGGACCTTGCCGGTGGCCGGGTCGAGTTCCTGGATCTCCTCGTGCGCGTTGCTTCCGCCGGCGTTGCAGGAGGCCACCTGGACCAGGCGGTCCGTGCCGCCCGCGAACGCGGTCGGGAAGCAGGCGTCGCCGTACTTCTTCTTGTCGTACAGCTTCTTGCCGCTGTCGAGGTCGTACGCCGTGCCCGACTGCGAGCGGCCCACCATCAGCGTCCTGCCGCTGACGCTCAGCTCGACGCTGAGCGCGCTGTCGAACAGCGCGCCGTCGGCGACCTCGGTGCTCCAGCCCTTCTTGCCGGTGGCCAGGTCGACCTGCTGGAGCTGGTTGCACTTGGCGCGGTCGCTGACGCCGCTCATGTAGGCGACGACGATCTTGTCGTCGGCCGACTTCTGCGAGGTGACCGAGCAGATCTTCTGCGGGAAGGTGATCGGGTCCCAGGTGGGCCTGCCGTCACCGACGTCGTAGGCGAAGAGCTGCTTGTACGCCGCCTTCACCGCGGTCTTGTCGGTGATCCACATGCCGGGGGCGTCGGCGCCGGAACCGGGGGCGTCGGGCGCCGACTTGTACCAGAGCACCTTGGCCTCGCCGGGCTTGCGGCCCTCGTTGAGGTTGTCCGGGTCCGCGCCGCCGTCGCCGCTGCCGTCGCCGGGGTCGACCGGCGCGTCGGAGGCGGACTTCTTGCCGTCGTCGCTCTGCTGGGCGACCGGCTTCTTCTCGCCGTCGTCACCGCCGCTGGTGACGGCGTAGACGGTGCCGCCGACGACCAGCAGCGCGGCCGCGGCGGCGCCGATGATCAGGGCGGTCTTCTTCTTGTTCGCGGGCGGCTGCGGCCCGCCGCCGGGGGCGCCGGGGTACTGGGGCGGCTGCTGCGGGTAGCCGTAGCCGGGCTGCGGGGCGTACGGGCCGGGCTGCTGGGGCTGCCCGTAGGGGCCGGGGGCGCCGGGCGCGGGCGCGCCGTAGGGACCCGGCTGCGCGTAGGGGCCGGGCTGGGCGTACGGGCCGGGCTGCTGCGGGTAGCCGTAGCCGGGCTGCGGCTGAGGAGGCTGGGCCGGTGCCTGCGGCGGCTGGGCCGGCGGCGGGGGCGGCGACTGCGGGGCGCCGAATCCTCCGCCCTGCGGCGGCTGCTCCTGCGGTGCTCCGAATCCGCCCTGCGGCGGCTGGTCGGGCGGCTGGGTCATCAGCGCTCTTCCCCCTCGTTCACTGATTTTTAGCCACGCCCCGAGGTTCGCTCACGGACCCAGGTCGTACTCATACGGTTCTCAGACGGCTCTTTCTATCACCCGGCACCGACAGCGCAGGGGCCTGGATCCAGGCCTGTTCCCAAGGGAGAACCGGGCCGTGATGCCGCCGTTACGCGCCTTCACGCCCTCTTCACGCGGCGCACGCAACAGCGGCGCGCGCGGCGGTTTCACGCCGCGCGCGCCGAAGAGGTGCGCCCTGACTACGGGTTACGCGTCCTCCGCCAGTTCCAGCCAGCGCAGCTCCAGCTCCTCGCGTTCGCCCGCCAGGTCGCGCAACTGGGCGTCCAGTTCGGCGACCTTGGCGAAGTCGGTGGCGTGCTCGGCGATCCGCGCGTGCAGCTTGGACTCCTTCTCGGAGACCTTGTCCAACTGGCGCTCGATCTTCTGGAGTTCCTTCTTGGCGGCACGCTGGTCGGCGGCGCTCTTCTCCTGCGCGGCCGGCTTGGGGGCCGCGGCGGAGGCCTGGGCGGCGACCGCCTCCTCCATGCGCAGGCGCCGCTCCAGGTACTCGTCGATGCCGCGCGGCAGCATCCGCAGGGCGCCGTCGCCGAGCAGCGCGAACACCCGGTCCGTGGTGCGCTCGACGAAGAACCGGTCGTGGGAGATGACGATCATCGAGCCGGGCCAGCCGTCGAGGACGTCCTCGAGCTGGGTCAGGGTCTCGATGTCGAGGTCGTTGGTGGGCTCGTCGAGGAAGAGGACGTTGGGCTCGTCCATGAGCAGGCGCAGGAGCTGCAGGCGCCGCCGCTCACCGCCCGACAGGTCCCCGACCGGCGTCCACTGCTTCTCCTTGCCGAAGCCGAAGGTCTCGCAGAGCTGACCCGCGGTCATCTCGCGCCCCTTGCCCAGGTCGACGCGCTCGCGCACCCGCTGCACGGCCTCCAGGACCCGCCAGGTGGGGTCGAGTTCGTCGACCTCCTGGGAGAGGTAGGCGAGCTTGACGGTCCGGCCGACGGCGATGTGCCCGCCGGCCGGCTGGGTCTCGCCCTCGGTGCGCGCGGCCTCGGTCATGGCCCGCAGCAGCGAGGTCTTCCCCGCGCCGTTGACGCCGACCAGGCCGATGCGGTCGCCGGGGCCGAGCTGCCAGGTGACGTGCTTGAGCAGCACCTTGGGACCGGCCTGCACGGTGACGTCCTCGAGGTCGAAGACGGTCTTGCCCAGCCGCGAGGAGGCGAACTTCATCAGCTCGCTGCTGTCCCGGGGCGGCGGCACGTCCGCGATCAGCTCGTTGGCGGCCTCCACCCGGAACCGGGGCTTGGAGGTGCGGGCGGGCGCCCCGCGCCGCAGCCAGGCCAGCTCCTTGCGGACCAGGTTCTGCCGCTTGACCTCCTCGGTGGCGGCGATCCGCTCGCGCTCCGCCCGCGCGAACACGTAGTCGGAGTAGCCGCCCTCGTACTCGTACACGTCGCCGCGCTGCACGTCCCACATGCGGGTGCAGACCTGGTCGAGGAACCACCGGTCGTGGGTGACGCACACCAGCGCCGAGCGCCGCTCGCGCAGGTGCCCGGCGAGCCAGGCGATGCCCTCGACGTCGAGGTGGTTGGTGGGCTCGTCGAGGACGATGAGGTCCTGTTCCTCGATGAGCAGCTTGGCCAGCGCGATACGGCGCCGCTCACCGCCGGAGAGGGGTCCGATGACGGTGTCCAGGCCCTTGGGGAAGCCCGGCAGGTCGAGGCCGCCGAACAGCCCGGTCAGCACGTCCCGCACCTTGGCGTTGCCGGCCCACTCGTGGTCGGCCATGTCGCCGATGACCTCGTGGCGGACGGTGGCGTCCGGGTCGAGGGAGTCGTGCTGGGTGAGCACCCCGAGCCGCAGCCCGCCGGAGTGGGTCACCCGTCCGGAGTCGGCCTCCTCCACCTTGGCCAGCATCCGGATGAGGGTGGTCTTGCCGTCGCCGTTGCGCCCGACGACCCCGATCCGGTCCCCTTCGGACACACCGAGCGAGACGCCGTCCAGCAGGGCACGGGTGCCGTACACCTTGCTGACGTTCTCGACATTGACCAGGTTGACGGCCATTTCACTCCTGTGCGCGGGACTGTGTCGACACGCGGCCGCGCCGCCTGTCAGCCTTCTAGCCTACGGGGCGCCGGTTTGCTCAGAGCACCGTCGCTCCGGGTACCGGTCCCGCCGCCGTCCGCACCGTCCGGCACGTTCCCGACGCCCGCAGCGCCCCGGCGACCTTCTGGGCCGCCTCGGCGTCACGGGTGAGGAACGCCGTCGTCGGGCCCGAGCCGGAGACCAGCGCGGCGAGCGCGCCGGCGCCGCGTCCCGCCGCCAGGGTGTCGGCCAGCTCGGGGAAGAGGGACAGGGCGGCCGGCTGGAGGTCGTTGGTGAGGGCGGCGGCCAGCGCCTCGGCGTCGCCCTTGGCCAGCGCCTCCAGCAGCTCGGGCCTGGCCACCGGCTCCGGGATCTCCCGCCCCTCGGCGAGCCGGTCGAACTCGCGGAACACCGCCGGCGTGGACAGGCCCCGCCCGGCCATCGCGAACACCCAGTGGAAGGCGCCGCCGGTCTCCAGGGCCGTCAGCAGCTCACCGCGCCCGACGCCGAGTGCGGCGCCGCCGACCAGGCTGAACGGCACGTCGCTGCCCAGCTCGGCGCAGATGGCGAGCAGCTCGGCGCGTGAGGCGCCCGTGCCCCACAGCGTGTCGCAGGCGAGCAGCGCGCCCGCGCCGTCCGCGCTGCCGCCCGCCATGCCGCCGGCGACCGGGATGTCCTTGGCGATGTGGATGTGCACGGCCGGCTCGATGCCCCGGCGTGCGGCGAGCGCGATCGCCGCGCGCGCGGCGAGGTTGGTGCGGTCCAGCGGGACCTGGTCCGCGTCCGGGCCCTCGCAGGTGACGCGCAGCTCGTCGGCCGGGGTGACGGTGACCTCGTCGTACAGGCCGACCGCGAGGAAGACGTTGGCGAGGTCGTGGAATCCGTCGGGGCGGGCGGCGCCGACCCCGAGCTGGACGTTGACCTTCGCGGGGACGCGGACGGTGACGCTCACTTCCCGGCCTCCTCGTTCGGGGCCGCGGGGGCCGTTCCCCGCGCCGGCGCCGACTCGGCGATCCGCGCGAACTCCTCCACCGTCAGCGACTCGCCCCGCGCCTGCGGCGACACCCCGGCCGCGACCAGGGCGGCCTCGGCGGCCGCCGCGGAGCCCGCCCAGCCGGCGAGCGCGGCCCGCAGGGTCTTGCGGCGCTGCGCGAACGCCGCGTCGACGACCGCGAAGACCTCCTTCTTCGACGCCGTCGTGGCCGGCGGCTCGGTCCGCCGGACCAGCGACACCAGTCCGCTGTCCACGTTCGGGGCGGGCCAGAAGACGTTGCGTCCGATGGCCCCGGCCCGCTTGACCTCGGCGTACCAGTTGGCCTTCACGGAGGGCACGCCGTACACCTTGGAGCCGGGCGCGGCGGCCAGCCGGTCGGCGACCTCGGCCTGCACCATCACCAGCGTCCGCTCGATGCCGGGGAAGGTGTCGAGCATGTGCAGCAGCACGGGGACGGCCACGTTGTACGGCAGGTTCGCCACCAGCGCCGTCGGGGCGGGGCCGGGCAGCTCGGTGACGTGCATGGCGTCGGAGTGGACGAGCGCGAACCGGTCGGCGCGCTCCGGCATCCGGGCGGCGATGGTCGCGGGCAGGGCCGCGGCGAGCACGTCGTCGATCTCGACGGCGGTGACCCGGTCGGCGACCTCCAGCAGCGCGAGGGTGAGGGAGCCGAGCCCCGGGCCGACCTCGACGACCACGTCGTCGGGGCGGACCCCGGCGGTGCGGACGATACGGCGGACCGTGTTGGCGTCGATCACGAAGTTCTGGCCGCGCTGCTTGGTGGGACGGACACCGAGCGCGGCCGCGAGCTCGCGGATGTCGGCGGGGCCGAGGAGGGAGTCGGAGGTGGGGCTGGTCACGGGACAAGGGTACGGGGCTGCCGGGACGCCCTCGCCCGGCTCCCCGTCCTCACCGGTGGTGCAGCCGTGGGCCGCAGTGCGGCCAGGGGCTGGCGCCGCGGCGCACGTACAGCTTCTTCGCGCGGTTCGTCTGCTCCCGCACCGACGCGTCCTGCGGGCGCCCGCTGCCGCCGAGGCTGCGCCAGGTGCTCGTGTCGAACTGGTAGAGCCCGCCGTACGTGCCCGAGGGGTCGACCGCGTTGGGCCGGCCGCCGGACTCGCAGGCGGCGAGGGCGCGCCAGTTCAGGCCGTCGGCGCCGCGGCCGGAGGCGGGGCGGGCCTTGGTGCCGACCTTCACCACCTGGGTGCGGGGCTTGCGCACCACCTCGGAGGACTCACGGCGCGGCTTCTCGCGGACGCCGTTGACGGTGCGCAGGTAGTAGGTGACCTGCCGCAGGCCCGGCCGCCCGGGCCGTTCGACGACCTCGGTGCCCCGGAAGAGGGAGTGGTCCTTCACCCGCTTCACGTGGAACGGGATCCGCTCCTCGCGCACCTCGCGGAAGCCGTGCACCCGCAGCACGGTCACCGTCTGCCCGTCGCGCGGGAAGCTCTCCAGCGGGACCGAGGTGGTGTCCTGGCCGCGCAGGGCGATGCCCGCCTCCTCGATGGCCTCGCGGACGGTGGCCGCGTTGGTGCGGATGGTGCGGGCGCGGCCGTCCGCCATGACGGTGACGGCGCGCTCGGTGCGCACGTCCAGCGAGAGTCCGGCGCGTCCGATGGTCCGTGAGCGCGAGGACGACAGATACGCGCCCTCGGCCCGCACGCCCAGCTCGCGCAGCGCCCCGTCCACGGTGGGGGACGTCGTCCACACCTGGCGCTCCTGGCCGTCCAGCTTGAGCCGTACCGGGCGGCCGTAGCGCACCGCGACCTCGTCACCGCCGGCGAGCGCCGTGCCGGGGGCGGGGGCGACCATGTCGTGGCCGCCGACCCGCAGCCCCTCCTCGGCGAGCAGCCCGGAGACGTCGTCGGCGAAGGTGTGCAGGGTGCGGTGCCGGCCGTCGACGCTCAGCTGGACCGCCTTGTCCTCGGCGACGAAGGCGGTGGTGCCGCCGGCGAGGAACGCGACGACCAGCGCCTGCGGCAGCAGCCGGCGCACGGCGGAGTCCGGGCGCTCGCCGAAGCGCCTGCGGCGCCGCCGGTCGGCCCGCCGGCCGCCCCGCGCGGGCGCCTCGGGTTCCCGGTACGCCGCCCCGGCCACGTCACTCAACGTGACGGGCAGGGTGGGCGTCGGGGACGGCGGCCGCTCGGCGGCGACGTACGCCTCGGCCTCCTGGGCGGGCCGGTAACCGTCCTTGTGGACGCCGGACGGAAGCGTCTCCGCCGTGTGGACGGAGGCGTCATGGCCGGTAGGGCCGTACGTCTCGTGCTGGGGGTTGCTCACGCCGACACGCTCCAGAGGCCAGAGGGGTCCGGTTTCGGGCCCCCAGAACCTAACTGAGCGTTCGTCACTCTCCAAAGCGACGCGACTACGTACTGTTGCGCTTCCGAACGCACACGCGGTTGTCCGGGTGATCAGTAACCGAACGCGCGAGCGGTGTTCGCACCCAGGGCCGTGGCCAGCGCGTCCTCGTCGATGCCGCGCACGGCGGCCATCGCGCGCACCGTGACGGGGACGAGATACGGGGCGTTGGGCCGGCCCCGGTACGGCGCCGGGGTCAGGAAGGGGGCGTCGGTCTCCACGAGGACCAGTTCCAGCGGGGCGACGGCGAGGGCGTCGCGCAGGTTCTGGGCGTTCTTGAAGGTGACGTTGCCTGCGAAGGACATGAAGTAGCCCTCGCGGGCGCAGATCTCCGCCATCTCGGCGTCGCCGGAGTAGCAGTGGAAGACGGTGCGCTCGGGGGCGCCCTCCTCCCGCAGCACGCGCAGGACGTCGGCGTGGGCGTCGCGGTCGTGGATGACGAGGGCCTTGCCGTGCCGCTTGGCGATCTCGATGTGGGCGCGGAAGGACCGCTCCTGCGCCTCCTTGCCCTCCGGCCCGGTGCGGAAGTGGTCGAGCCCGGTCTCGCCGACGCCCTTGACCTGGGGCAGCGCGGCGAGCCGGTCGATCTCGGCGAGCGCCTCGTCCAGCGCGGCGTCGCCGCCGGGCTCGCGGGCGCCCTGCCGGGACCACCCGTCGGGATCGCCGTGCACGATGCGCGGGGCCTCGTTGGGGTGCAGGGCGACGGTGGCGTGGACGCTCTCGTGGGCCGCGGCGGTCTCCGCGGCCCACTGGGAGCCCTTGATGTCGCAGCCGACCTGGACGACCGTCGTCACCCCCACCGACGCGGCCTTGGCGAGGCCCTCGTCGACCGTGCCCGACTGCATGTCGAGGTGGGTGTGGGAGTCGGCCACGGGGACCCGCAGCGGCGGCGGGAGCGGCGGTGCCGCGTTCTTGTCGGCGTTCGAAGGCATGCCCCCGATCCTACGAAAGGGGCAGGTCCGGGCGGTCGGCCCGTCGGCTCAGCTCGCCCTGCGCTGGAAGGGGTGGAGGAGGTCGGACAGGTGCCAGTGGTGCGGTTCGGCGGCGTCACCGGGGACCCGGGGCGCCTCGACGGGACCCGCCGGCGGCACCCGGTGGTGGCGCCCCTCGGCCACCCCGCGCACCGAGGAGACCTGTCCGGCGCGCATGATCCGCACGACACGGCCGTCGCAGTTGTGGCAGGCGGGGCGGCTCAGCGGGGACGGCACGACCCGGCCCTCGGCCACGTACATCACGTACTCCTGGCCGTCGCCGTCCAGGTGGTGCTCTATCTCGTACGACTGCTCCCAGCCGAACCCGCACCTCATACAGGCGAAGGCGTACGACTCGTGAACGACGGCGGTGGCGGTGCCGCGAAGGCCTGTCCGTCCTGCGATCTCACTCATGCCAGCTCCAGTTGTCCGCTGGACAGGCACCCCGGCGAGGGTTCCCTGCGGTCCCGGGGTGCGGGACGGGGTGCGTCCCTGCGACCAGTGGACGCCCTTCACCGGCGCGAACGCATCAGGCCTGTCGAGTGTTGGAGGCGTTTTGGGCACTCCTTGCCGGAACGGGCCCGGACGGGCGCTTCGGGCTTTGCCTTGTGTGCCGCCCCTTTGCCCCGCGTTGGGGCGTGCGCTCAGCGGAGAAGAGCCCTGCTCAGAGCGCGAGTGCGCTCCGGTGCGGCCGTCGCCGCCCGCGGGCGTCCGCGTGACGCCGGGCCGCCCCGGTACACCTGCTCGGCGTCGGGGCGCGGTGCGGGCGCTGCCGTGAAGTACGCCGAGTCGCTGTAGCTGCACCTGGCACCGCCGGGCGCCAAGCCGTAACCGGGTCGGGCCGGCTAGACGGTCCCCTCCCTCTTGGCCTCGACCACCGCGTCGAAGACCACCCTCTTGGGCAGGCCGGCCTCCACCGCCACCGCCGCGATCGCCTCCTTGCGCCGTTCCCCGGCCTCCTCGCGGATGCGCACCCGGCGGACCAGCTCGCCGGCGTCCAGTTCCTCGGGGCCGGTCTCTGCGGCGCCCTCCACCACGACGGTGATCTCCCCGCGGACGCCGTCGGCGGCCCACTGCGCCAGCTCGGCGAGCGGGCCGCGCCGCACCTCCTCGTACGTCTTGGTCAGCTCGCGGCAGACGGCGGCCCGCCGGTCCGCGCCGAACACCTCGGCCATCGCGGCGAGGGTGTCGTCGAGCCGGTGCGGGGCCTCGAAGTAGACGAGCGTGCGCCGCTCACCGGCGACCTCGCGCAGCCGGGACAGCCGCTCGCCCGCCTTGCGCGGCAGGAAACCCTCGAAGCAGAACCGGTCGACGGGCAGCCCGGACAGGGCGAGGGCGGTGAGCACGGCGGACGGCCCCGGCACGGCGGTGACCTTGATGTCCTGCTCCACCGCGGCGGCGACCAGCCGGTAGCCGGGGTCGGAGACCGACGGCATGCCGGCGTCCGTCACCAGCAGCACGCGCGCGCCGCCGAGCAGCTCCTGGACCAGTTCGGGCGTGCGGGCGGACTCGTTGCCCTCGAAGTACGACACGACGCGGCCCTTGGGGGTGACGCCCAGCGCCTGGGTGAGCCGGCGCAGCCGCCGGGTGTCCTCGGCGGCGACGAGGTCGGCGCCGGCCAGCTCCTCGGCCAGCCGGGGCGGCGCGTCCGCGATGTCGCCGATGGGGGTACCTGCGAGGACAAGGGTTCCAGTCACTCCCCCATCCTCGCAGGGACCGCCGGGCGGACGGGAAGGCGACCGTGTCCCGACCGGTACCGGCATGCACGGGACTCACACAGAACGTTTCCCTACGATGGCGCGGTGACCAGTACCGCGTCCTCCATGGACCTCCGGCCGGGCCAGGCACCGCACGACCAGCGGCCGACGTGGCAGCAGCGGCTGCGCCGATTCGGGTACGCACCGGCGGGGGACGTGCCCGCGGGCGACGTGCGCGACCGGCTGGTTCCGCCGTACAACGAGCCGAGCCCGCGCCTGTGGCAGGTGCTGGGCGTGCCGCCGGTCCTGGCCGGGCGGCTCACCCGGTGGTCGGGCTGGGGCGGTCCGCTGCTGGTGACGCTGATGGCGGCCCTGATGCGGTTCTGGCACCTGGGCAGCCCGCGCGCGGTGATATTCGACGAGACGTACTACGCCAAGGACGCCTGGGCGCTCGTCCACCGCGGCTTCGAGGTCAACTGGGACAAGAACGCCAACGACGCGGTGCTGCAGACGCACGGGCACCTCGCGATCCCCACGGACGCGGCGTACGTCGTGCATCCGCCGGTCGGCAAGTACGTCATCGGCCTGGGCGAGCTGGTGTTCGGGTTCGACCCGTTCGGCTGGCGGTTCATGACCGCCCTGCTGGGGACGCTCTCCGTGCTGCTGCTGTGCCGGATCGGGCGCCGGATGTTCCGTTCGACGTTCCTCGGCTGCCTGGCGGGCGCGCTGATGGCGGTGGACGGCCTGCACTTCGTGATGAGCCGTACGTCGCTGCTGGACGGCGTGCTGATGTTCTTCGTGGTGGCCGCGTTCGGCTGCCTGGTCGTCGACCGGGACAGGTCCCGGGCGAGGCTGGCCGCCGCGCTCCCGGTCGACGCGGACGGCCGCGCCCGCCCGGACGCGGACGTCGCCGACACCCTGCGCCTCGGCTGGCGGCCCTGGCGCTGGGGCGCGGGGCTGATGCTGGGCCTGGCGATCGGCACCAAGTGGAACGGCCTGTACATCCTGGCCGCGTTCTGCGTGCTGGCGGTGCTGTGGGACGTCGGCGCCCGCAAGGTGGCCGGCGCCCACCACCCGTACCTGGCGGCGCTGAAGCACGACACGGGCATCACGTTCCTCGCGACGGTCCCGGTCGCGATCGGCGTCTACCTGCTTTCCTGGCTCGGCTGGATCCTCTCCCCGGCCGACGGCACCGGCGGCTACTTCCGCAACTGGGCGGCGACCGACGGCAGGGGCGGCCACTTCACCTTCCTGCCGGACTGGCTGCGCAGCCTGTGGCACTACGAGCACGAGGTCTACAAGTTCCACGTCGGCCTGTCGACGCCGCACACCTACCAGTCCAACCCGTGGAGCTGGCTGGTCCTGGGCCGCCCGGTCTCGTACTTCTACGAGTCCCCGTCCCCCGGCGCCGACGGCTGCCCGGCCGACGCGGGCGAGAAGTGCGCCCGCGAGGTACTGGCCATCGGCACCCCCGTGCTGTGGTGGGCGGGCATCGCCGCCCTCCTGTACGTTCTCTGGCGCTGGGCGTTCCGCCGTGACTGGCGGGCGGGCGCGATCGCCTGCGGCATCGCGGCCGGCTACCTGCCCTGGTTCATGTACCAGGAGCGGACGATCTTCCTCTTCTACGCGGTCGTCTTCCTCCCCTTCCTCTGCCTGGCCCTCGCCATGCTCATCGGCGCGATCATCGGCCCCCCGGGCTCCACGGACACCCGCCGCCTGATCGGCGCCTCCACGGCGGGCGTACTGGTACTGCTGATCGCCTGGAACTTCATCTACTTCTGGCCGCTGTACACGGGCACGGCGATCCCGATCGACGACTGGCGGTCGCGGATGTGGCTGGACACCTGGGTCTAGCTGGGCGTACGCGCCAAGACGGCCCGGCACTCCGCCGGGCCGTCCTGGTCGCCGTCACCCCGCGTCTGCCCCTCCGGGAGGTGTGCGCGGCAGGCCGTCGAACCGGTCGGCGACGATCATCGCCACGTCGTCCGCCAGGTCTCCGCCGGTGTGGCGGGTCAACGCCTGGTGCAGTCGCTCCAGGAACTCCGGTGGGGTGGGGCCGGCGCCTATCCCCTCCATGGCCTCTGGCAAGGCGAAGAATTCGCCGTAGCGATCGCGCGCCTCGATCACGCCGTCGGTGTACAACAACAGACGGTCGCCGGGGAGGAACGCATAGCTCTCAGGCTTCTCGGGGAGGCCGGTGATGAGGTCTTCGAGGCCGAGCGGCGGCGTCTCCAAGCTCGGCGCCAGGGGTGCGGCCCTGCCCTGGTGCAGCAGCAGCGGTGGTGGATGTCCACGGTTGACCAGTTGCACCATGGGCTGGTCCGGCACCTGGGCGATGAGCGCCGTGGTGAACCCTTCCAGCAGAACCTCCGGCCCGTACGCACCGGGCACGGAGATCTCCCGTCGCAGGGCAGCGGCGCAGCGGTTCATGACCTCCACCAGGTCCTCCTCGTAGTGCACGGCTTCCCGGAACGCGCCCAGCGCCACCGCGACGGCTCGCACCGCGGACAGTCCCTTGCCCCGCACGTCCCCGACGATCAACCGAACTCCGTAGCGTGTCTGCACGGCCTCGTACAGATCACCGCCCACCCGTGCCCCGGTCCCGGCCGCAAGACACAGGCTGCCGGCCCGCAGCGGGCCCAGGCGCGCGGGCACGGCCCGAAGTACGACCTCCTGGGCCGCCACCGCGATACGGCGGACCTGGTCGAGCTCTCTCCGCCTGCGCTTCTGCATGGCGCGGCTGGTGATGAACCCGGCCACGGAGACCAAGGCGAGAGCCAGGAAGTTGCTGTAGACCTGCAGGGTGCCCCACGCCCCATTGACGGTCGCGGTGGTGACACTGATCGCCAGCGCGAGGACCGCCGCCGCGGTGGTGCCCTTGGGCCCCAACGCCACTGCTGCCAGGGCGGGGACCGCGGTGAGAAAGGGGCCCGTGTAGATGAAGTGCGCAGGCGTGAGCTCGATGACCAGTACGGCCAGCGCGATCAAGAAAGGCACACACTGCATCAGCGTGAAGAAGGCCCGGTGATGACCGCCTGCTCCCGGCCACGCGAGTGAGCGCAAGAGCGACTTCATGCACCAAGCCTGCCTCGCTGGAAAGCAGGGCTCCACCCGGCCGACTGCCCTGGACGGCCCGGAAGCCGGCCGGGCCCATTAACAGACCGCGCAGTAGGTGTGGCGTTTGACCTGCGGGCACCTCCGGGGGGCGCGGCAGCATGCCGTGCCCCCCGGACCGTCACCGCGGCCCTCGCGTCTACTCGGTGTCGGCGTCGCCCGGCACCGGAAGGCGGCGGCCGCGGGACTCGGCTACGCGTAGTGCGTCGGCCAGGCATTCCGAGAGCCGGATCGCGGTGTAGCGGACCTCGACGTTCGGGGACAGCGGGTCACCGAGCAGTTTCCGGGCCGCGACCAGCACCTCCAGGCCTTCGGACAGTTGCAGGTCCTCCGTCTCGTCGGCAAGTCGCGAGAGGTAACCGCCCTCGCCGGCGGTGGCGAGGAAACAGGGTTTGCCCTCCGGTGACGACCAGGGGAGCAGCCTGAGCTTGGTGCGGGGGTCCATCAGGCCGCAGTCCTCTCCGCGCCGATCACGTGCTGGTCGAGGTCGATGCCGAAGTCGGCGGCGAGGACAAGGACGCGGCGGCGATGCCGTTGACGTGCCCTTTCCTGCTCGTGGGCCGTGAGGTAGGGGCGGACGAGCCGGGATTCGGAGCCGTCCAGGGGGAGGTGGAGGCAGTACGGCGAGCGGTGGATGGGGAGGCGGAGGGAGCGGGTGGGGCGCCTGGGCAGGGGCTGAGGAGGGCGGGGGTCCCCGGCTCGGTGGGCTCCGGTGCCCGGGCCGAGGAGAAGGGCCAGCCAATGGGCGAGGCGGCGGATAAGGTCGTGCATGTCGGCGCTCCTAGGAAGCGTTGGCCGCGCCCCGGGAGGTCTAGCCACCTCGCCGGGGTCTTACGGTCCAGAACGTATACCGGCATGTAGTCCTCTACATACAAGTACAGAGGGATCCATCCGAACGTGTAGGTGTAGTCATGCCTACGTTGGACGTATGAGCGATACAGAGGAGCCGAAGCCGGCTCTCGACCCGATGAGCGCGAGGCCGCTTTACATCCAGCTCGCCGACGTCATCGCGAAGCAGATCGCGACCGGGAAGCTGGCGCCGGACAGGCCGATCCCCTCGGAGAACCACCTCGCGGAGGAGTACGGGGTCGCCCGGCTCACCGCACGGCGCACCGCGCAGGAACTCCGCGAAAGAGGCCTCATCGTCACAGTTCGCGGCAAGGGCTCCTTCGTCGTGGAACAGCCGCCGACCGCCCACTGACGGCCCCACGGCCCCCGATATTCCGTTTCGGGCCCGGCCCCATCCCCCTACCGTGACCCCGTGACGACTCAAGTGATCGTGCTCAACGGTGGGTCCAGTTCGGGGAAGTCCGGGATCGTGCGGTGTCTTCAGGCGGTGCTGCCGGGGGCGTGGCTGGCGTTCGGGACGGACACGTTCGTCGACGCGTTGCCGGGGTCCATGCGGGCCGGGGACGGGGGGATCGGGTTCGGGGCGGACGGCGAGGTGGTCGTCGGCGCGGAGTTCCGGGAGCTGGAGGCGGCCTGGATCGAGGGCGTCGCCGCGATGGTGCGGGCGGGGGCCCGAGTCGTCGTGGACGAGGTGTTCCTCGGCGGGGCGGAGTCGCAGGGGCGGTGGCGGAAGGCGCTGGACGGGCTCGGGGTGTTGTGGGTGGGGGTCCGGTGCGATGCCGGTGTGGCCGCGGGGCGCGAGGTCGCGCGGGGTGACCGGGTCGCCGGAATGGCCGCTTCGCAGGCGGAGCTTGTGCATAGGGGGGTGGTCTACGACCTCGAAGTGGACACCACTCACGCCGAGTCGATGGAGTGCGCACGCACTATTGCCGCACATGTCGGCTGATCGCCCGTACGGCGACGTCTCTGTTAGGACAACAATCGGCAACCGCGGCCACAACAGCCCCGCAACCGCTTACAGTTCCGCTGCGGCCTGCTTTTGAACGCGTTCAGGAAACTTCCGGGCGCGGCAGGTCCCAACGGGGTGACGGGGAGAGGGAGCGCCTGATGCGCAGCGGAGTGAAGGCCGGGGTCATAGGCGGGGTGTGCGCGGTGATGCTGGGGGGCGCCGGTTACGGCGCCTACAACATCCTGTCCGCGCTGAGCGGCGACGGGGGCACGGGGGCCGCCGCCGTCCGGACCGGGCCGCCCAGCCGGGACGAGGTGAAGGACACCACGGGGAGGTTCTTCGCCGCGTGGGAGAAGGGGGACGCCGCGACGGCCGCGTCGTACACCAACTTCCCGGAGAAGGCCCGGGACTTGCTGACGGCGTACCGGAACGACGCCCACCTCACCAAGGTGCGCGTCACGCCCGGCGCGGCCACCGGCGCGACCGTGCCGTTCACGGTCCGGACAACGGTGTCGTACCAGGGGAAGACCCGGCCGCTCGAGTACGAGAGCAGGCTCACCGTCGTGCGCGGCGAGACCTCGCACCGCGCGCTGGTCGACTGGCAGCCCTCCGTCGTGCACCCCCGGCTGCGCGCCGGCGACACCCTCGCGACCGGTGAGGCCGCGGCGCCCGAGATCGAGGCGGTGGACCGCGACGGGCAGGTGCTGACGCAGGAGAAGTACCCCTCGCTCGGCCCGGTCCTGGACGAGCTGCGCAAGAGGTACGGCGACACGACGGACGGCAAGCCCGGCGTGGAGCTGGTCATACGCCACCAGGGGGCCGGCGAGGAGAGCCCGGCCGACACCACCCTGCTCACCCTGGCCAAGGGCAGGCCCGGCAAACTGCGCACCACGCTCAGCGCGAGCGCGCAGACGGCGGCGGAGACGGCCGTGCGGAAGTACCCGGACGCGTCCGTCGTGGCCGTGAAGCCCAGCACCGGCGAGATCCTGGCCGTCGCCAACCACCGTGAGGACGGCTTCAACGCGGCCCTGCTCGGCACCCGCCCGCCCGGCTCCACCATGAAGATCATCAGCGCGGCGGCCCTCATCGACAGCGGTCTGACCAGCGCGAACGGCAAGGCTCCGTGCCCGCCGACCGCCGTCTGGCAGAGCCAGACGTTCCACAACCTCAAGAACATGCCGCCGAACGAGAACGCCACCCTCTCGGAGAGCTTCGCCCGCTCCTGCAACACGGCGTTCGTGAAGTTCGCCGACGACCTCGGGGTGGACGGCCTCACCAAGGAGGCGCAGGACCGGTTCGGCATCGGGCGGAACGACTGGAAGATCGGCGTGCCGTCCTTCGACGGCCGGGTGCCCGCCTCCGGCGGACCGGACACGGCGGCCGGTCTCATCGGCCAGGGCCAGGTGCAGATGAGCCCGCTGAACATGGCCTCCGTCACGGCGACCGCCATGACCGGCGCCTTCCGGCAGCCGGTGATCGTGCCGCTGGCCCTGGACCACCGGGAGCCGGCCCGCGCCCGCGGACTGTCGCAGAGCACCGTCCAGCAGCTGCGCGCGATGATGAACCGCACCGCGACCAGCGGCACCGCGGCCACCGTGATGTCGGGGCTCGGCGGGAGCATCGGCGCGAAGACGGGTTCGGCCGAGTCCGACGGGCAGGAGAAGTCGGACAGTTGGTTCGCCGGGTACCGCAACGACGTGGCCGCCGCCGCGATGGTCCAGGACGGCGGGCACGGCGTCGACGCGGCCGGGCCGATTGTCGCAGGCGTGCTACGGACCGCGGGCTGACGTCACCCGCGCGGCCGGGGACTTTAGGCTGGTCGGCGTCGTTGGGGTGTGCGGGGCGCGGGAACGCCGGTGAAGGCGCGGAGGAACTGAGGGCTGTGGGCAAGAGAAGGCGCGTCGCCGAGCGGCGGAGGAACAGACCGGTGATGCTCGGCGGGATGATCGCCGTGGTCGTCGGCGGTGCCGGGATCGGCGCCTACGCGCTGTACGGCGGCGGGGCGGCGGCCGACGACCGGCCGTCCCGCCCGGCCGTCAAGACCGGCCCGCTCAGCGCCGTCGAGGTGCGCACCGCCTCCACCCGCTTCCTCACCGCCTGGCAGCACGGCAGGGTGACCGAGGCCGCGGCCGCCACCGACGACCCGGCCGCCGCGGCGGAACTGCTCACCGGCGCCGCCGAGGACGCCCACCTGAAGGACGTCACGCTCACCCCCGGCAAGGCCGCCGGCGCCAGGGTGCCGTTCTCGGTCAAGGCGACGGTGTCGTACAAGAGCACCGGCAAGCCGCTCGGCTACGACAGCTCGCTGACGGTCGTGCGGCGCAAGAGCGACGGCGAACCGCTGGTCGACTGGCACTCCTCGGTCGTCCACCCGGACCTGAAGGACGGCGACCGGCTCGTCACGGGCGCGTCCGGCACCCCGCCGGTGACGGCGCTGGACCGCGACGGCGGGGAGCTGACGGCCGCGCGGTTCCCCTCGCTCGGCACCGTGCTGGACGGGCTGCGCGAGAAGTACGGCAAGACCGCGGGCGGCAAGGCGGGCGTAGAGCTGCGCGTGGTGCGCGGCAAGGCGTCCAAGGCGGCCGAGCTGTCCGACAAGACGCTGCTGGAGCTGAGCAAGGGCACGCCGGGGACCGTGCGCACGACGCTCAGTCCGGCCCTGCAGGCGACCGCCGAGCGGCAGGTCGGCAAGCAGGACCGGGCCTCGGTGGTGGTCGTGCGGCCCTCGACCGGGGAGATCCTCGCGGTCGCCAACAGCGGGCACGGCTTCAACACCGCCTTCCAGGGCTCGCTGGCGCCCGGCTCCACGATGAAGGTCATCACCTCGTCGCTGCTGATCGACAAGGGCCTGGCCTCGGTGGACGAGAAGCACCCGTGCCCGAAGACGTTCACCTACGGCGGCTGGAAGTTCCACAACGACGACGACTTCGAGATCAAGGGCGGCACGTTCAAGGCGAGCTTCGCCCGCTCCTGCAACACCGCCTTCATCAGCCAGGCGAAGAAGCTGGAGAACGACGACCTGACCAAGCAGGCCCAGCAGGTGTTCGGCCTGTCCATGAACAACTGGGCGATCGGCGTGCCGACCTTCGACGGCTCGGTGCCGGTGCAGTCGGCGGCGCAGATGGCGGCGTCGCTGATCGGCCAGGGCGGGGTACGCATGAACCCGCTGAACATGGCCTCGGTCGCCGCGACCGTGCAGTCGGGCGGCTTCCACCAGCCGTACCTGGTCTCCCCGTCCGTCGACCACCGCAAGCTGGCCACCGCGTCCCGCACGCTGTCCGGCAGGACGCTGGGCCAGTTGCGGGAGCTGATGCGGTACACGGCGGCCTACGGCACCGCCGCCGAGGCCATGTCCGGCCTGGGCCCCGACTACGGCGCGAAGACCGGCTCGGCGGAGGTCGACGGGCAGAAGAAGCCCAACGGCTGGTTCACCGCGTACCGGGGCGACCTCGCGGCCGCCGGGGTCGTCCAGGCGGGCGGGCACGGCGGTGACACGGCCGGGCCGATCGTCGCGGCGCTGCTGAAGCAGGGGAGCTGAGCGCCACCGGCTCGGCTCAGCTCACCACCGGTTCGGCCCGGTAGGTGCGGAGCAGAAAGTTGATCAGCGCCTTCGACTCGAACTGCACCACCGAGACGCCGCCGTCGTCGTGGAACTCGACGACCGCCTGGACGCGTCCGCACGGCCACACCCGTACGTCGCCGCTGGCGGCGGGTGCGGTCAGGCCCTGTTCGAGCAGGTCGCGGGAGCAGGTCCACTCCTGCGTTCCGGGCAGACCGATGCGCACGGACCGTGGATCGCGGTCGGGGTCGTAGCGCAGGACGACGGGTACCGCCCCCGGATCCTCCTCGTCCGTGACGATATGGGCGCGCGCGTACTGCTCGACTACAGACATCGGACCGCCCTTTCACGCTCAGTCACTGAAGCGAGAGTTATACCTCCGCTTCTTCTCTAATGTCCCATATTTTCCGATTTGCACATCCGGGAGACGGAAACGACGTCTCTCTTGCAAACCCTTCGCAACAAGGCCCTAAAATCGTACGGTGCACGTACCTGACGGATTCATCAACGCCCCTGTCTCCGCCGTCACCGGAGTGGTCGCCGCCGGCGCCATCGCGGTGAGCCTGCGGGGTGCCCGCCGCGAACTCGACGAGCGCACCGCTCCACTGGCCGGTCTCGTGGCCGCGTTCATCTTCGCCGTACAGATGCTCAACTTCCCCGTGGCGGCCGGAACAAGCGGCCATCTGCTCGGAGGAGCGCTCGCCGCGATACTCGTCGGCCCCTTCACGGGCGTGCTCTGCGTGTCCGTCGTGCTGCTCATGCAGGGCGTTCTCTTCGCGGACGGCGGTCTCACCGCGCTCGGCGTGAACATCACCGATATGGCGATCGTCACCACGGTCGTGTCCTACGCGGTCTTCCGCGGACTGCTCGCCGTGCTGCCCCGCAAGCGGCGCTCGGTCACCGTCGCCTCCTTCGTCGCCGCGCTGGTCTCGGTGCCGGCCGCCGCCGTCGCCTTCACGCTCATGTACGCCGTGGGCGGCACCACCGACGTCTCCATCGGCAAGGTGGCGACCGCGATGATCGGCGTCCATGTGCTGATCGGCCTCGGCGAGGCCGTGATCACCGCCCTCACCGTGGGCGCCGTGGTCGCCGTGCGCCCTGACCTGGTGCACGGCGCGCGGGGGCTGCGGCAGCGTCTGCGGCTGCGGGTGAACGGCGAGCTGGTGGACGCCCCCGCGCCGACCGCGCCGGTGGCGGCACGCGCCTCCCGGCGCACCCTGTGGCTGACCGGCCTGGTCACCTCCCTGGTCCTCGCCGGCTTCGTGAGCTTCTACGCCTCGGCGAACCCCGACGGCCTGGAGAAGGTCGCGCACGACCAGGGCATCGACAAGAAGACCGAGAAGCATGCCTCGTCCGACTCCCCGCTCGCCGACTACGGCGTCAGGGACGTCTCCGACTCCCGGCTGTCCGGCGGCCTCGCGGGCGTGATCGGCGTCGGCGTCACCGTCGTCGCCGGAAGCACGGTGTTCTGGGCGGTGCGCAGGCGCCGCGACGCGGACGTCTCCCCCGCCTCCACCGCGAGCACGGGCGCCTGACGTGGGAGCGGGACACGCGCACCGGCTCTACCGGCACGGGCACTCGCCCGTGCACGCCCTGCCGCCGCACACCAAACTGGCGGCCGCCTTCGCGTTCGTGGTCGTCGTGGTCTCGACCCCGCGGGAGGCGATGTGGGCGTTCGCGGTCTACGCCGTGCTGCTCGCCCTCGTCGCGCGCCTGGCGCGGGTGCCCGCCGGCTTCCTGCTGAAGCGGCTGCTGATCGAGGTGCCGTTCGTCGCCTTCGCGGTGCTCATGCCGTTCGTGGCGGAGGGCGAGCGGGTGCAGGTCCTCGGTCTGTCCTTGAGCGTCAACGGGCTGTGGGGCGCCTGGAACGTGCTCGCCAAGGGAACCCTCGGCGTCGCCGCCTCGGTGCTGCTCGCCGCCACCACCGAGCTGCGTGAACTGCTGCTCGGGCTGCAGCGGCTGAAGCTGCCGCCGCTGCTCGTGCAGATCGCCTCGTTCATGATCCGCTACGGCGACGTCATCACCGACGAGATGCGCAGGATGCGGATCGCCCGGGAGTCGCGCGGCTTCGAGGCGCGGGGCGTACGGCATTGGGGCGTGCTCGCCAAGTCGGCGGGCGCGCTGTTCATCCGCTCCTACGAGCGCGGGGAGCGGGTGCACCTGGCCATGGTCAGCCGGGGGTACGCCGGCTCTATGCCGGTCATCGACGAGGTGACCGCGTCCCGGGCCCAGTGGCGGCACGCCCTGACCCTCCCCTGCGCCGCCCTTCTCGTCTGTCTGCTGGGATGGATCCTGTGACTGCACCTGCCTCGCTCGAGGTCTCCGGCCTCGCCTTCGCCTACCCCGACGGCCACCAGGCCCTGTTCGGCGTGGACTTCTCCGTCGCGCGCGGCGAACGGGTCGCGCTGCTCGGCCCGAACGGCGCCGGCAAGACCACCCTCGTGCTGCACCTGAACGGCATCCTGGGCGGCGGCGCCGGCACGGTGACCGTGGCCGGGATGCCGGTCGGCAAGCGGCACATGGCCGAGATCCGGCAGAAGGTCGGCATCGTCTTCCAGGACCCGGACGACCAGCTCTTCATGCCGACGGTGCGGGAGGACGTGGCGTTCGGCCCGGCGGCCGCCGGGATCAGGGGCGCCGCGCTGGAGGAGCGGGTGCGCACCGCCCTGGACCTGGTCGGCATGGGGGACTTCGCCGACCGGCCGCCGCACCACCTGTCGTTCGGGCAGCGTCGCCGGGTCGCGGTCGCCACCGTGCTCGCGATGGAGCCGGAGATCCTGGTCCTGGACGAGCCCTCGTCCAACCTGGATCCGGCCTCCCGGCGTGAACTGGCCGACATCCTGCGCTCGCTGGACGTCACCGTCCTGATGGTCACGCACGACCTGCCGTACGCCATGGAGCTGTGCCCGCGCTCGCTGATCCTCAGCGACGGCGTGATCGCGGCGGACGGCCCCACCGGCGAGCTGCTCTCCGACGACGCGCTGATGCGGGCGCACCGGCTGGAGCTGCCGTTCGGCTTCGACCCGAGGTCCGTGGCGGCGGGCACGTGACCCCTGGGCACATGCCCGCGGCGGCAACGTCGATGTAACGATTCCGCCGGGCCGGTCCCGCCGAGGAATCGCAGGTCCGCGGACCCCGTTGCACCGACTGTCGCAGGCGATCGGAAAGGACGGCGGACGTGGACGTGCACGGCACTGTGGCCGAGGGCTTCGAGCCGGTCAGGCAGGCGTTCGCCGCCGGCTTCGAGCTGCTCGGGGAGCGGGGCGCGGCCGTCGCCGTGTACCGGCACGGCCGCAAGGTCGTCGACCTGCGGGGCGGCACCCGGGACGTGGACGGCACCGCGCCCTGGGCGCCCGGCACCGCGCAGGTCGTGCGCTCGGCGACCAAGGGCGTCGCCGCCGCCGCGCTCCTGCTGCTGCACCAGCGCGGCGAGCTGGACCTGGACGCCCCGGTCGGCGAGTACTGGCCGGAGTACAAGGCGGCCGGCAAGGAGCGCATCCTGGTACGGCACCTGCTCGCGCACCGGGCCGGGGTGCCGGTCCTGGACCGCCCGCTGACCCCCGAGGAGGCGGCCGACCCCGACCTCGGCGCGGCGGCCGTCGCCGCCCAGGCGCCGGTGTGGGAGCCGGGCACCGACCACGGCTACCACGCGCAGACCTACAGCTGGCTCACCGGCGAGCTGATCCGGCGGATCACCGGGCGGCCGGTGGGCGCGTACATCGCCGAGGAGATCGCCCGGCCCGCCGGCGCCGAACTGTGGCTCGGACTCCCCGAGCCGGACCAGGGACGCGTCGGCCGGGTCGGCCCCGTGGAGGCGCCGCAGGCGTCCGGCACCCTGCGGACCCGCCCCAAGCGGGCCGTGTCCGAGGCCTACGCCGACCCCGAGTCCCTCACCCGCCGCGCCTTCGCCGCGATCACCCCCCTGCCGGACGAGAACGCGCCCGCCTACCGCGCGGCGGCCCTGCCCGCCTCCAACGGCATCGCCACCGCCGACGGTCTGGCCCGCTTCTACGCCTCGCTCATCGGCGAGGTGGACGGCGGCGCCCGGCTGTTCACCCCGGCGACCATGGAACTCGCCCGCGCCGAGCAGTCGGCCGGGCCGGACCGGGTCCTCGTGGTCGGCACCCGGTTCGGCCTCGGCTTCATGCTGCACGGCAGCGCCTCGCCGCTGCTGTCGCCCGGCTCCTTCGGCCACCCGGGCCGCGGCGGCTCCCTCGCCTTCGCCGACCCGGAGACCGGCGTCGCCTTCGGCTACGTCACCAACGGCTTCCGCAAGAGCGTGACCGCGGACCCGAGGGCGCAGGCGCTGGTCCGGGCGGTGCGCGCGGGACTGGCGGCCCTCGGGTAGACGGCCGGCCGCGTCACACGTGGATCGGGTGCGAGGTCCGCCCGGACTCCGCGTCGATCTCGCCGTGCGCCTTGGTCAGCAACTGCATCGCCAGTTCGTTCAAAGCACGGGCGCCCGCTATCTCCTCGCCCACCCGGGGCTGGTTGGAGTCGACGTTGTGCCGGCTGGCGTGCCCGTGCGCCCGGACCTCGCTGCCGTCGGGCAGGCGCACCAGAGCGGCCGCACGGGTGTGCGTGTCGTCTTCCTGGAACTCCAGCTCGACGTGCCATCCCACCGTGGTGTTCATCATGTCGGCCACCTCCGGAACCAGTGATTCCCGCTGGTTCCAGGGTGCTCCCGGACGGGCGGAACGTCACGTGGAGGCCTGGTCGCTGTCCCTGAACTCGCCCCAGCCGTGCCAGCGCTCGACCTCGACGTAGGCGCTGACCCGGGGCCGGGACCGCTCCGGGTAGGGCTTGCCGGTGTAGTGCTCGGACAGCCGGTCGATGTCGGCCAGGCCCTCGTCGTCCCGCAACTCGGCGACCCGCCCGATCAACGTGACGTGGGTGTACCAGTCGCCGTCGGCGAGGACGGTGAGGCTGATGCGCGGATCGCGGCGCAGGTGGCGCAGCCTGACCCGGCCCTCGTCCAGGTTGACCAGCACCCGGCCGTCCTCCTGCCACAGGTACCAGGTGGCCGTGGTGACGGGCGCCCCGTCGGAGCGCACGGTGGCCATGACGCAGGGGTTGGGGCGGCGCAGCAGTTCCTGGGCCTCGGGCGGCAGCGGCGGTTTCGACACGGTGTTCTCCTCGGTCTCGTTCGGTCCCGGTGCCGGATCGCGGTTCTCAGCCGGCGGGCTTGTCGTCGAAGCTGGCGAAGTAGGCGGCGGCCATGTCCTCGTCGGCGTGGCCCTGGGCGGCGGCGCGGGCGAACCGCTCGGCGGCCGCGGCGGCGACGTCGAGCCTCACTCCGCCCTGCTCGCCGGCCTCGACGATGAGCCGGGCGTCCTTCTCCGCGGTGCCCACGGCGAAGGAGGCGGGGGTCAGCTTCCCGTCCAGCACCAGGGCGGACTTGGCGCGCAGGTACCCCATGTCGAGCGGTCCTCCCTCGATCAGGTCGAAGAAGTCGTGCGGGTCCACGTCGAGCGCCTTGGCGAGGGCCAGCGCCTCGCCGGCCGCCGCGGTGACCGCGAGGACCCAGCTGTTGGCGACCAGCTTCAGCCGGCTGGCGCTGCCCGCGGCCCCGTCGTCACCGGTCCACACGGTCCGGACGCCGACCGCGTCGAAGACGGGCGCGAGCGTCTCCCGGCCCTCCCTCGGCCCGGCGGCCAGCACGGTGAGCTGGCCGGCCTCGGCGGGCTGACGGGTGCCGAGGACGGGGGCGTCGTAGAACACCAGCCCGTGCTCGCCTGCGAACCCGGCCAGATCGGCGACGAGTTCGGTGCCGGCGGTGGTGCACTGCGCCCAGACGGCGCCGGAGCGCAGCGCCGGCGCCGCCTCGCGCATGACGTCCAGGGCGGTGTTGCCGTCGTAGAGCATGGTCAGGACGACGTCGGCGCCCTCGACCGCCTCGGCGGGCGTGCCGGTGACCCGGATCCCGTCGGAGGCCAGCGGCTCGGCCTTCTCCCTGGTGCGGTTCCAGGCCCGCACGCCGAGCCCGGCGCGGGCGATGTTGCGGGCCATCGCGGCACCCATGATGCCGGTGCCCAGAACGGCGACGGTCGGCTTGTCGGTCATGGACGGCTCCCTGTCGTACGGTTCGTGACCCCGGGGTCCTCGTCCTCGTGGTCCCACGTCATCTTCCCCGGGTCACCACTTCCGACCGTTCCTTTCCGCCCTACCCCGCGTGCAGCATCAGCCCGATGCCCACGACCAGCAGGCCCGCCGCCGCGATGCGGGGCGCGCCGAACCGCTCCTTGAAGAACACCGCGCCGATGGCCGCGCCGACGATGATCGAGGACTCGCGCAGGGCCGCGATGGGCGCGAGCGCGGCCCGGGTCTGCGCCCACAGCACCAGGGCGTACGCGGCCACGGACAGCGCCGCGCCGAACATGCCGAGCGTCGCGTACGGGCGCAGCCGCCGGACGATGTCGCCCCGCACGCGCGCGTACGTGTACGCCGGGATGGCGACTCCCTGGACGGCCATCAGCCAGGCGATGTAGCCGAGGGGCGTCCCGGAGGCGCGTACGCCCAGGCCGTCCAGCACCGTGTACCCGGCGATCGTCAGACCGGTCGCCAGGGCGGCGCCGATCGCGGCCCAGTCGGGCCGGCGGCCGCGCAGCCCCATCAGGCTGACGCCGGTGAGGCCGGCGCAGGACACGGCGATCCCGGCCGCCGCCCACGGCCCGGGGACCTCGTGCGCGAACACCGCCGCCAGCACGGTCACCACGAGCGGCGCGGTGCCGCGGGCGATCGGGTAGGCCTGGCCGAAGTCGCCGAGCCGGAAGGAGGTCATGAGCAGGGCGTAGTAGGCGATGTGCACGGCCGCCGACACGAGCAGGTACGGCCAGGCGGCCCCGGCCGGGAGCGGCACGAACAGCGCCATGGCGAGCCCGATCAGCAGACCGCCGCCGGAGATCAGCGTGAACCCGGTCAGCTTGTCGGTGATCCGGTGCGCGATGGCGTTCCAGCTCGCGTGCGTGACCGCGGCGAGCAGCACCGCGGTGGTGACCAGCGGCGTCACGCGGTCTGCTCGCGGACGTCCACCAGGTCGGCGCCCGCGTGGGCGACCAGCGCCTTCGGCTCGATCGGGAAGACCGTGTGCGGGTTCCCGGCCGCCGCCCACACCAGCTCGTGCGCGAGCAGGGAGCGGTCGGCGAGGACCCGGGTGCGGGTGCGGTGCCCGAAGGGCGGCACGCCGCCGATGGCGTACCCGGTGGTCTCGCGGACCAGGCCGGCGTCGGCCCGGGTGACCTTCGCGGCGCCCAGTTCCTCGCGGACCCGTTCCAGGTCCACGCGCGAGGCCCCGTCCATCAGCACCAGGACCGGCACCCCGTCCGCCGCGAAGATCAGCGACTTGCAGATCTGGCTCAGCTCGCACCCGACCGCGGCCGCGGCCTCGGCGGCCGTACGGGTGCCCTCGGGGAAGCGGCGGGCGCGGGCGAGCACCTCGTCGAGGCCGACGGCGCGCAGGGCCTCGGCGAAACGGGGGTGCGCCCCGGTGTCTTCGGCGTCAGTGGCGGCTGTCGTCATGACCTGCACGCTAGCGGTGCCTGTAGGGCGCACGCGAACGGGTTCCGCCGGGCCGGCCGCGCCGCCCTCGGCCGCGGACGGGAAGAAGCCGGTGAGGGCAGCCCCGTCCCCACGGAACCCTCACCGGCTGGTCTTCCCCGAGCGGTACGTCAGGCGCGTACCAGCTCCTTCTCCCCGTCGGGGTCCCGGCGGTCGGCGTCGGTGCGCAGTCCGTCGCCCTCCACGTCCACGTTGGGCAGCACCCGGTCCAGCCACTTCGGCAGCCACCAGGCCCGCTTGCCGAGCAGCGAGAGCACCGCCGGGACGATGGCCATGCGGACGACGAACGCGTCGAAGAGGACGGCGACGGCGAGACCGAAGCCGATCATCTTCACCATCGCCTCGCTGGAGCCGATGAAGCCGGAGAAGACGGCCATCATGATGACGGCGGCGGCCGTGACCACGCGCGCCCCGTGCTTGAAGCCGGTGACGACGGCCTGCTGGGGCCTCTCCCCGTGGACGAAGGCCTCGCGCATCCGGGTCACGAGGAACACCTCGTAGTCCATGGCGAGTCCGAAGACCACGCCGACCATGAAGATCGGCATCATCGACATGACCGGGCCGGTCTCCTCCACGTTCATCAGGCCCGACAGCCAGCCCCACTGGAAGACCGCGACCACGGCGCCGAGCGCGGCCGTCACGCTGAGCAGGAAGCCGAGGGCCGCCTTCAGCGGGACGAGGATCGAGCGGAACACCACGATCAGCAGCAGGAACGCGAGTCCGACCACGAGGGCGAGGTACGGCAGCAGGGCGTCGTTGAGCTTCTGCGAGACGTCGATGTTCATCGCCGTGGAGCCGGTGACCAGCACCTTCGCGTCGGTCGCCGAGGTGATGTCCGCGCTCTTGTCCCGGATGGCGTGCACCAGGTCCTCGGTGGTGGCCGACGACGGCTTGGAGTCCGGGATGACGGTGATCGTCGCGGTGTCGCCGGTCTTGTTGGGCGTGGCCGGGGTGACCGTGACGACGTCCTTCAGGCCCTTGATCTCGTCGCCGACCTTCGTGAAGGCCGTCTTGGGGTGGTCGCTGTCCTTGGCGTCGACCACGACCATCAGGGGGCCGTTGAAGCCGGGGCCGAAGCCCTCGGAGAGGAGGTCGTAGGCGCGCCGCTGTGTGGTGGAGACGGGCTGGGAGCCGTCGTCGGGCAGGCCCAGTTCCAGCGAGGCGGCCGGGATGGCGGCCGCGCCCAGGCCGATCACGCCGAGCAGCAGCACGGCGACCGGGCGCCGTACGACGAAGCTGGCCCAGCGGGTGCCCAGGTTCGGGCGGCCCGGCTTCTTCGGGGTCCGGCCGCCGCCGAGCAGCCTGCTCTTCTCGCCGGCCGGCTTGATCCGGCGGCCCGCGTAGCCGAGCAGCGCCGGGATGAGGGTGAGCGCGATGAGGACCGCGACGGCGACCGTGCCGGCCGCGGCGACGCCCATCTTGGTCAGCATCGGGATGTTGACCACGGAGAGCCCGACGAGGGCGATGACGACGGTGAGACCGGCGAAGACCACCGCCGAGCCCGCCGTGCCGACGGCCCGGCCGGCCGCGTCCTCGCGCTCGCGGCCCTCGGCGAGTTCGGCGCGGTAGCGGGAGACGATGAACAGGGCGTAGTCGATGCCGACGGCGAGGCCGATCATCGAGGCCAGGATGGAGGTGGTCGAGCCCAGGTCGAGGGCGCTCGCCAGCGCGCTGATGGTGGAGACGCCGATGCCGACGCCGATGATCGCGGTCAGCAGCGGGAATCCGGCCGCGAGCAGCGAGCCGAAGGTGATGACGAGGACGACGGCGGCGATCGCGATGCCGATGACCTCGCTGGAGCCGGTCTCGGGGGTCGCGGTCAGCGCGTCACCGCCGATCTCGACCGTCAGCCCGGCGTCCCGCGCGTCCTGCGCGGCGTCCTTCAGGGCGTCCTTCGCCGAGTCCTCCAGCTCCATGCCGGAGACCTTGTACTTCACCGACGCGTAGGCGACGGAGCCGTCCTTGCTGACGGCGTGCCCGGCGTACGGATCGGCGACGGAGGCGACCTCGGAGCCGCTGCGCAGCTCCTTCACCGTCTCGCGGACGGTGGCCTTGTTCGCCTTGTCCGTCATCTTGCCGCCGTCCGGCGCCTTGAAGACGACCCGCGCGGTGGCGCCGTCGGCGCTCATCCCGGGGTAGCGCTGTTCCAGCAGGTCGAAGGCCTTCTGGGCCTCCGTACCGGGGATGGAGAAGGAGGTGCTGCCGGCGGGCGGCGCGGAGGCGGCGCCCACCCCGGCGAGGGTGAGCAGCGCGACCCAAATGAGGGCGACGAAGTGCCGTCGCCGGAAGGCGAGCCGGCCGAGTTTGTAGAGGAACGTGGCCACGAGGGCGTACTCCCGGTCAGTCGTGGGGTTCAGCTGGGCAGGGGTGATCAGCCCGACGACGTGAGCGGTGACGTCAGATGGTGGGCTTGCCGGGGAGAGCGATCAGGGGATGATCAGCGTGGTCCGGAGGTGGTGACGCCGAGGGCGGGGAGGACCACGGCGTCGATGTACGAGGTGAGGAAGGCCCGGGTGGGCGGCTGGTCGTCGAGCAGCGCGCGGGTGGCGAAGCCGCCGACCATCATGTGCAGCAGGAAGTCGAGCGCGGGGCAGTCCTGGCGGACCTCGCCCCGGTCGATCGCCCGCCGGATCACCTGGTGGAAGCCGGACATCTCCGGCTCCACGAGCTGGGCCCGGAAGGCCTCGCGCAGATCCGCGTTGTTGTGCATCGCCATGGCGACGCCCCGCATGAGCGCCGAGTTCTGCTCGATGGTGCAGTCGTCCTCGAGCTGGACCAGCGCGTGCAGGTCGCCCCGGAGCGTGCCCGTGTCGATCTCGCCGATCCGGTCGGGCTTGCCGTGCCGGATGGCTCTCACGACCAGTTCGGCCTTGCCGCCCCACTGGCGGTAGAGCGTGGCCTTGCTGGACCGGGTGCGGGCGGCGACGGCGTCCATGGTGAGGGCGTCGTAGCCGACCTCGCGGAGCAGGTCCAGCACGGCCGCGTACAACTCGGCCTCGCGTTCGGGCGTGATCCGACTGCGACGCGCGGTGGCGGTCTCAGTCATGTCTCTCACCTTCCCGGTGCGGCTGCCCGCTTGAACGACACGGTTTCGTACACGACGAATGTACCCCAGCCGCAAGCGAAACGAAACGGTTTCGTTCGTGTGCTGGGTCACGTCTGTCGGATTCCCGTGAAGCGCCGCTCCGGCGGGCTCCGGTTGCTGGGGTCCCGCCACCGGAAAAGCATGGGGAGGTGAGCTATCTGCGCCTGCCCCACCTCAACGGCGACCTGTTGTGCTTCGTGGCCGAGGACGACCTCTGGCTGGCACCCCTGGACTCCCCGGGCCGGGCCTGGCGGCTGACCGTGGACCGCGCCAAGACCGGGCACCCCCGCTTCTCGCCCGACGGCCGCCGGATCGCCTACGCCGGCTGGCGCAGCCTCGTGCCCGAGATCCACCTGGTCGACGTCGACGGCGGACCCGCGCGGCAGCTCACGTACTGGGGCAGCGCCGACACCCAGGTCCGCGGCTGGACCCCGGACGGCGACATCCTCGCCGTCACCTCCCACGGCGAGCCCTTCTCCTACTTCACGTGGGCCTACAAGCTCACCACGGACGGCGCGCCCGGCCGCAAACTGCCCTGGGGCCCGGTCTCCGACATCCAGACCGCCGACATCGACGGCGAGCGCAGGAGTCTGCTGCTCACCGGCACCCCGCCGCACGAACCCGCCTCCTGGAAGCGGTACCGGGGCGGCGCCATGGGGCGGCTCTGGCTGCACGGACAGCGGCTGCTGCCGGACATCGGCGGGCATCTGCACTCCCCGATGTTCGTCGGCGGCCGGATCGCCTTCCTCTCCGACCACGAGGGCGTCGGCAACCTCTACTCCTGCGCCTACGACGGCTCCGACCTGCGCCGCCACTCCGACCACGACGCCTTCTACGCCCGGCACGCCTCCAGCGACGGCGACCGGGTGGTCTACCAGTGCGCGGGCGAACTGTGGCTCGTGGACGACTTCGCCCCGGACGCCGTGCCGCGCAGGCTCGACGTCCGGCTCGGCGGCCCGCGCGCGGGGCGCCGCCGGCACCAGGTGCCGGCCGCCCAGCACGTGGACGGCATCTCCATGGACGAGACCGGGCGGGCCAGCGCGGTCGTGGTCCGGGGCAGTCTGTACTGGCTCACGCACCGGGACGGCCCGTCCCGCACGATCACCGACACCCCCGGGGTCCGGGTCCGGCTGCCGGAGATGCTGGGCTCCACCGGGCAGGTGGCGTACGTGACGGACGCCGAGGGCGAGGACGCCGTGGAGATCGCCCGCCTCCCCCGCGCCTCCGGCGACCGCGCCACCCGCCGGCTGGGCCAGGGCGAGCTGGGCCGGGTCCTGGAAATGGTGTCGGACCCGCTGGGCGAACGACTGGCCGTCGCCGGCCACGACGGACGGCTGCTGCTGATCGACGTCACGGACGAGGCGGAGCCGGAGGCGGCGGGGGCGGGGGCGGGGGCGGCCGACGAGGGCCCGGGGGACTCAGGCGAGGGCCCGGGGGACTCGGGCGAGGGCCCGGGGGACTCGGGCGAGGGCCCGGGGGACTCAGGCGAGGGCCCGGGGGACTCAGGCGAGGGCCCGGGGGACTCAGGCGAGCCGGGCGGCGGAGCCGCCGCGGGCTCGGACGGCCGGGTGAGCGAGTTGGTCCGGTCCGACAACGGGCCCGTCCGTGACCTCGCCTTCTCCCCGGACGGCTCCTGGATCACCTGGTCCCACCCGGGGATCGGCCGCTCCCTGCGGCAGATCAAGCTGGCCCGCATCAAGGACCGGCACATCGTGGACGTCACCAACGGCCGCTTCGAGGACGAGAATCCCGTCTTCACCCGCGACGGCCGCTACCTCGCCTTCCTGTCCTGGCGCGGCTTCGACCCGGTGTACGACGTCCACACCGGCGACCTGTCCTTCCCGCTGGGCTGCCGCCCGTACCTGGTCCCGCTCTCCTCCGCGACCCCCTCCCCGTTCGCCCTGAACCCCGAGGGCCGCCCGGCCGCCGGGGGGCTCGACCCGCTCGAGGACGAGGGCGGCGGGGAGAGCGGCGCGGTCATCGTGGAGGTGGAGGGCCTGGAGAACCGGGTGACCCCGTTCCCGGTCGTCGCCTCCAAGTACTCCGCGCTGTACCCGGTGGCCGGCGGGGGCCTGGTCTGGCTGCGCTGGCCCATCTCCGGGGCGCTCGGCGAGACCTTCGCCAACCCGGCCGACATCAGCGGCCGGCCCACCCTCGAGTACTTCAACATCGCCAAGGCCAAGAAGTCCGAACTGGTCGACCACCTGGACTGGTTCGCGGTGAGCGGGGACGCGACCCGGCTGATGGTGGTCGACGAGGGCGACCTGCGCGCGGTGCCCTCGACGGAGCCCGGCGACGCCGACACGACCGTCTGGATCGACCTGCGCCGCATCGTGCACCACGCCGACCCGCCCGCCGAGTGGCGCCAGGCCTACGACGAGGCCGGCCGGCTCATCCGCGCCTACTTCTGGGACCCCGGGATGTGCGGCATCGACTGGGACGGGGTGCTGGACCAGTACCGGCCCCTGGTCGAACAGGTCGCCTCCCCCGACGACTTCGCCGATCTGCTGCGCGAGGTCCTCGGCGAGCTGGGCACCTCGCACGCCTACGTCACCGCGGCCCGGCGCAACGAGGGGCCGCCCCACTACCAGCGCTGGCAGGGCCTGCTCGGCGCCAATCTGGTCGAGCGGGACGGCGGCTGGGCCGTCAAGCGCATCCTGCCCGGCGACTCCTCCGACTCCAAGGCGCGCTCGCCGCTGGCCGGCACGGGCATCCGCGAGGGCGCCGTGCTGACCCACGTGGACGGCCGCCCGGTCGATCCGGTGACCGGGCCGTACCCGCTGCTCGCGGGCTCGGGCGGGACGACGACGGAGCTGACGTTCACCCCGCCGCCGGGCGAGCCCGGCCGCGCCCGCCGGGTCGCCATCATGCCGCTCATCGACGAGCGGCCGCTGCGCTACCAGGACTGGGTGGCCAAACGCCGCGAGGTGGTCCGGGAGTTGAGCGGCGGCCGGTGCGGGTACCTGCACATCCCCGACATGGGCGGCTCCGGCTGGGCCCAGTTCAACCGGGACCTGCGCATGGAGGTGTCCCGGCCGGCGCTCATCGTGGACGTGCGCGGCAACGCGGGCGGGCACATCAGCGAACTCGTCATCGAGACCCTGAGCCGCACGATCCTCGGCTGGGACCTGACCCGCAACGCGCAGCCGGTGTCGTACACCTCGAACGCCCCCCGGGGCCCGATCGTGGCCCTCGCCGACGAGGCGACCTCCTCCGACGGCGACATGATCACCGCCGCGTTCAAGCTGCTCAAGCTGGGTCCGGTCGTCGGCCAGCGCACCTGGGGCGGCGTGGTCGGCATGACCGGCCGGCACCGGCTCGGCGACGGCACGGTGATCACGGTCCCGATGAACGCGGCCTGGTTCGACGCCTACGGCTGGTCCGTGGAGAACCACGGCGTCACCCCGGACCTGGAGATCCTGCGCACCCCCCTCGACTGGGCCGAGGGCCGCCACGCCCAACTGGACGACGCCATCCAACTGGCCCTGGAACTCCTGGAGACCAACCCCGCGGCCACTCCCCCCGACTACACCGACGTCCCCAACACCCCCCGCCCACCCCTCCCCCCGAGGCCCCAGCGAACGTGAGCAGAGCTCAAAGGGGCGCGGGAGGCCGCGCAGCCTTCAGGGGCACGGGCAGCTGGGCAGTCCTCTGGAGCGCGGGGAACTGCGCAGTCTTTCAGGGGCGCGGGGAACTGCGCAATCTCCAGGGCGCGGAAGGCTCCGCAGGCCTCAGGGGCGCGGGGAACTGCGCGACAAGCCCCCACCCACCCGCACCCGACACCCCACCCCCGACACCCCGCCCAACCCCCAACGCCCCCGACCCCACCCGAAAACAGCAGGGTGCCCCCCGAAAGAATCGGAGGGCACCCCAAGCTGCCAACCAGCCGAAGCCAGCGCAGCGTTACGCGTCGTAGTCGGCGTCGAAGCGGTCGTCCATCTCCCGCTGCGAGTCGTCGATGTCGCGCATGTTGCGGCCCCGCTCAGGCTGCTGGTGGCCACGCTGACCCTGCTGCTGCCCGTGCTGACCCTGCTGCTGGCCGCGCTGACCGGACTGCGGGCCGCGCTGGCCCGCCTTCTCCCGGGTGGCCTGGCCGGCCTTCTCCCGGGTGGCCTGGCCGGCCTTCTCCCGGGCCTGGCCGACCTTCTCGCGGGCCTGGTCCTGCCAGTCGTTGGTCTTCTCGGTGAACTGGTCCTTCATACCCATGTGGGTTCACTCCCGAAGTGGGTGGGGGGTTGGCCCCCGGTGGGGCCTCGACCAGATTCACACGGCCCAACACGCTGCGCATGTCGATCAGTTACGCTGCGTAGCCCGGGCCGCCTCATCGGCCTCCCCACCTGCGCCGACGAGCCCGGAACGCATCCCCTGGAGCCGCGGCGCGAACCGCCGCATCTCCCGCTGGCCGACGGTTCCGATGAGCGCCGGCAGGTAGCCGCGCACCCCCTGCATGCCCCGCAGCCACCACTGCCCGTACACGTGCGCCGAGCGCCGCTCGATGCCCTCCACGATCCGGTCCACCGCCGGGCCCAGCGGGTAGGTCTTGTTCGACGGCCACGGCAGCCGCTGCCTGAGCTCCCGCATCACGTCGTCCTGGTCGGCGCCGCGCACCATGTCGGTGTCGGTCCAGGACAGGTACCCGACGCCCACCCGGACGCCCTGGTAGCCGACCTCGGCCCGCAGGCTGTGCGCGTAGGCCTCCACGCCCGACTTGGAGGCGCAGTACGCCGACATCATCGGCGCCGGCGTGATCGCGGCGAGCGAGGCGATCTGCAGCAGGTAGCCCCGGCTCTCGACCAGCACCGGCAGGAACGCGCGGGCCGTGACCGCCGAACCGATCAGGTTCACCTCGATCACCCGCCGCCAGGCGTCCGGGTCGGAGTCGATGAAGGGACCCCCGGTCGCCACGCCGGCGTTGGCGACGACGATGTCGACCTTGCCGAAGCGCTCCTTCACCTCACGCGCCACCCGGCTCATCGCCTCGTGGTCGGTGACGTCGGCGTACCAGTGCGCGCTCTCGCTGTGCAGCCGCCCGGAGACCTCCTTGAGCGCGTCCTCCTCCAGGCCGACCAGCGCGACCCTGGCGCCGCGCGCGGAGAGCTTGCGGGCGAGCAACTCGCCGACGCCGCGCGCCGCTCCGGTGACGACGGCGACCTGTCCCTCGAGGCTGACCCTGCTCATGCGCCCTCCTTGATCTGCTGCACGACGGTGGAACGGGAGACGGGTGCGTCGCCCGTGACGTAGGTGGTGACGAGCTCGCGGATCCTCCCGGTCACCTGCTCCGGGGCCTCCACGGGAGACATGTGGCCGACGCCGGGCAGCTCGGTCAGACCGATGCACTGCGGCAGCGCGGCGACCAGCGCGTGGGCGTGCACGACGGGCGTCAGCCGGTCGGCGGCGCCGTGCAGCACCGCGGTGGGCACGCGCAACTCCCGTACCCCGTGGTCGAGGTCGAGTGCCGCGAGCATGCCCGCCCAGGCATGGCGCACCGTGCGCGGGCAGGCGTGCACGATCCGGGCGCACGCCTCCACCATGTGCGGGGCCGAACCGGCGCCCATGGTGCCGTACTTGAGGACGCGCATCGCCAGCGGCGTGACCGGCCCGAGCGGGGCGCGCGAGCTGAGCACGCGTCCGGTGAGCCAGGTGCGGGCCCGCCCCGCGCGCAACGGCACCACGCGCGCCTCGGCGACCAGGCGGGAGCTTCCGGTGCTGCACAGCAGGACGGCCGCGGCGTGTTCGCGGAACCGGGAGCGCGCGGAGGCGGCCATGACCGTCATCCCGCCCATGGAGTGGCCGACGACGAGCGCCTTCTCCCCGGGTGCGAGGGTCTGCGCGAGCACCGCTTCCAGGTCGTCGGCGAGCGCCTCGGTGGTGCAGGCGCGGCTCGCCGGACTGCGCCCGTGCCCCCGCTGGTCGTAGGCGATCACCCGGTGGTCGGCCGCCAGCTCGCGTATCTGCGCCGCCCAGAAAGCGGTCGAACAGGTCCAGCCGTGCGAGAGGACGACGGGCGGCGCGTCCTCGGGGCCGTGCACCTCGGCGTGCAGCGGGGCGCCGTCCGCGGAGACCACGGTGAGACTGCGGGAGGGCTCGGGCGGGGCGTACGGGCCGGTGGCCGTCGCGGCGGTCCGGCTCATACGGCGGCCTCGCTCTGCTGCTCCGCCACCGGACCGGCCTCGGCGGCCGGGGCGCCGGGCCGCCGGACGACCTCGTACTCCGCCAGGTCCACCCGCCGGGTCGCGCGCCGGAACTCGGCCGTCGTACCGGGCCAGATGGTGGTGTTGCGGCCGCTCGGGTCGAGGTACCAGCTCGTGCAGCCACCGGTGTTCCACACGGTCCGCTTCATGCGCTCCTGCACCTCGAGGTTCCAGGCGTCGACGGCGGCGGGCCGGGCGTCGAGGGCGGCACGGCCTCCCAGCACGTCGAGCTGGCGCAGGTAGTCCGCCATGTAGTTGAGCTGGGACTCGATCATGAGGATCATCGAGGAGTTGCCGAGGCCGGTGTTGGGCCCGATGATCGTCATCCAGTTCGGGAACCCGGCGGCCGAGGCGCCGCGCAGCGCCTGCATGCCGCCCTTCCAGGTCTCGGCGAGCGTGACGCCCTCCGCCCCGACCACCCGCTCGGCGATGGGCATGTCCGTCACGTGGAAGCCGGTGCCGAAGATGATCGCGTCGACCTCCGCCTCGCTGCCGTCGGCCGCGACGACGGTGGAGCCGCGGATCTCGCTGAGCCCGCTCGCGACGACGTCCACGTTGGGCCGGGCCAGTGCCGGGTAGTACTCGCTGGACAGCAGGATCCGCTTGCAGCCGATGCGGTAGTCCGGGGTGAGCTTGGCGCGCAGCGCCGGGTCCTTGACCGCGCGGGCCATGTTGCGCTTCGCGAGCTGCTCGACCAGGCCGAGTTCGTCGGGGTGCTTGGTGAACGCCTGCACCTGGAGCTCCCGGATGCCCCACAGCAGTCCGCGCCTGAGCCGGGTGGTGAACGGCAGCGCCTGGTGCAGCCGGCGTTCGGCGGCGCTGATGGCGCGGTCCATGCGCGGCATCACCCAGGGCGGGGTGCGCTGGAAGAGGGTGAGCCGGCCGACCTGGCGCTGGATGGCGGGCACGATCTGGATGGCGGAGGCGCCGGTGCCGACCATGGCGACGCGCTTGCCGCGCAGGTCGTAGTCGTGGTCCCAGCGAGCCGAGTGGAACACCTTGCCGGGGAAGGACTCGAGCCCCGGGATCTCGGGGACCTTCGGGTCGGACAGCGGGCCGGTGGCGGACACCACGACGTCGGCGGTGAGCGTGCCCCGCGCCGTCTCGATCTCCCACCGCAGCCGCTCGCCGTCCCAGCGCATCAGCTTCACCTCCGCGCCGAAGCGGATGTGCGGACGCAGCCCGAAGACGTCGGTGACGTGCTCCAGGTAGGCGCGGATGTGCTCCTGCCCGGAGAAGGTGCGCGGCCAGTCGGGGTTGGGCGCGAAGGAGAAGGAGTACAGGTGGGAGGGCACGTCGCAGGCGCACCCGGGGTAGCTGTTGTCCCGCCAGGTGCCGCCGACGCTGTCGGCGCGCTCCAGGACGACGAAGTCGGTGATCCCCTCGCGGCGCAGCCGCACCGCGGCTCCCAGTCCGCCGAACCCGGACCCGATCACCGCCACCCGTACATGCTCGTGCTCGGCCATCCCGAAGCCTCCACGCATCGCCTTGGACTCTGCCAGTGAACACTGGCGCAATGGGACTGTAGAGCAGCGGCGTACCGAGCGGTAGGGGGTGGGAAAGGGAAAGTTACCGGCGGTACAACATAGGCTGCGAACGTGACGGACGACGGCGGACACGAGGTCGGACAGGGCGGCGGGACGCGTGAGTACCGCATGGAGGAGCTGGCCCGTCTGGCCGGCATCACCGTGCGCACCCTGCGCTTCTACCGCGAACGCAAGCTGATCCCGCCACCCCGCCGGGAAGGCCGCATCGCCTGGTACGACGACCACCACCTGGCCCGCCTGCGCACCATCGCGGCGCTTCTGGAGCGCGGCCACACCCTCACCGGCATCGCGGAACTCGCGGAGGCCCTCGACCAGGGCCGCGACGTCGCCGACCTGCTCGGCGTCGGCACCCCCACCGAGGAGGAGCCGGTCCGCCTCACCCCCGAGGAACTCGCCGCCCGCTTCGAGGGCGAGGTCACCCCGGAGAACCTGGCCGCCGCCATGGACCTGGGCTACCTGGGCACCGACGGCGACGAGATCGTCCACATCAGCCGCCGCCTGCTGGACGTCTCCTCCGCCCTGGTCCGCGAGGGCATACCCCTGGCGGAGGTCCTGGCGGCCGGCAAGCGCGTCCGCGAGCACGCCGACGCCCTCGCCGCCCTGTTCACCGACATGATCCTGCGCCACGCCCCCGAGGAGGACCTCCACCGCCTGCGCCCCCTGGCCCGCAGCGTCGTGGAGGCGGAACTCTCCCTGGCCCTGGACCGCAGGATCAGCAAGCGGGGCTGAGCGGGCCGCCCGCGGCCCCCGGATTCCTCAGAGGTCGTACACGACGGTCACCGGCGCGTGGTCGCTCCACCGCTCGGCGTGCGTGGCGGCGCGCTCGACGAATCCCTTGACCGCGCGGTCCGCGAGCCCCGGCGTCGCCAGGTGGTAGTCGATCCGCCATCCCGAGTCGTTGTCGAAGGCCCGCCCCCGGTACGACCACCACGTGTACGGGCCCTCCGCGTCCGGGTGCAGGGCGCGCACGACGTCCACGTAGCCGCCGTCCTCCGCCGCGAGGACGCGGGTGAGCCACTCCCGCTCCTCGGGGAGGAAGCCCGAGTTCTTGGTGTTGCCGCGCCAGTTCTTCAGGTCGGCCTGCTGGTGGGCGATGTTCCAGTCGCCGCAGACCACCACGTGCCGTCCGTCGGCGGCGGCCCGCTCGCGCAGCTCCCTGAGGTGGACCAGGAACTCGTCCATGAAGCGGACCTTCTCGTCCTGGCGCTCGGTGCCGGCCTCGCCCGAGGGGAGGTAGAGCGAGACGACGGTGACGCCGGGCAGGTCGGCCTCCACGTAGCGCCCGCTGCCGTCGAACTCCGCCGAGCCGAAGCCGATGCGGACGCGGTCGGGTTCGCGGCGCGTGTACAGCGAGACGCCCGCGCGTCCCTTGGCGGCGGCCGGGGCGTGCACCACGTGCCAGCCCTCGGGCTGCCGCACCTCCTCGGGGAGCTGGTGCGGCTCGGCGCGCACCTCCTGCAGGCAGACGACGTCCGCGGAGGTCTGGGCGAGCCACTCCACGAAGCCCTTCTTGGCGGCGGCCCGCAGCCCGTTCACGTTCACCGAGGTCACAGTCAGCATCCGGGCACGATACCGGCACACTGGTCGAGGTCAGTCTTTCCCTATGCATAGAAGTACGATGCCCAGCATGAATATTCGTCCCGTTCGTTTCGATCACCCCGACGCCGTCAAGCTCAACGACGTGGTCCAGGAGGAGTACCACCTGCGCTACGGCGACGGCGGCGACGCCACGGTGCTCGACGCCGCCGACTTCGATCCGCCCCGGGGCGTGTATCTGATCGCGTACGACGAGCGCGACCGGCCGGTCGCCACCGGCGGCTGGCGCAGCCAGGACAGCAACGGCGAGGGCAACGAGGACGGCGACGCGGAGCTCAAGCGGATGTTCGTCGTCGAGCAGATGCGCGGCCTCGGCCTCGCCCGCCGCATCCTCGCGGCCCTGGAGGAGGACGCCCGGATGGCCGGCCGCGTCCGCATGGTCCTGGAGACCGGCACCAAGCAGCCGGAGGCCATCGCCCTGTACACGTCGAGCGGTTACGAGCCCTGCGCCAAGTTCGGCTACTACCGCCACTACGAGGAGAGCCTCTGCTACGCCAAGCGGCTCTGAACACGATGAAGCCCCAGTCGGCTTTCACCGACTGGGGCTTCATGCTGCGTGGACCTGAGGGGATTTGAACCCCTGGCCCCCTCGATGCGAACGAGGTGCGCTACCGGACTGCGCCACAGGCCCTTGCAACGAGTGAAACTCTAGCATCCCCGTCGGGGTGCTTGGAAATCCGTTCCCTGACTGGTCAGGGGCGGGCTTCCAGGGGGGTGACGACTGTCACTCGTTGGCCGCGCGCGGCCGGTCGCCGTCCTCGTACTGGTCGAACAGCGGGGTGCGTCCGCGCTCGCGCGTCCGGCGCGCGGAGGCCGCACCGCGCGAGCGGGACCGGGCGGGCGGGACGGTGTCGCCGCGGCCCTCGGCCGGCTCGCGCCCGGCGGTCTGCCGGTCCGTCTCGGCGTCCGGGACGTGGCCGTCCTGCTCCGGCACCAGGGGGCCCGAGCGGGCGGAGCTCCAGGTGTCGGGCGCGCCGAGGTCGACGTCGGAGGTGGCCCGGGGCGCGACCGGCGCGGTCACGTACGTGGGCAGCGGCACCGGCACCGGGTCCCAGCTGTCCCCGTGCCCGGGCCGTCGCTGCCGCTCGCGCTGCTGGTCGACCCATTCGGCGTGGTCGGTCTGCTCGACGAGGGCGCGGCGGTCGGCGGCGAGCGCGGACATACCGGTGTCGGTCCCGGTCGCGGGCTCCTCGTCCGGTTCGCCGGCCGCCGGCTCCACGTCGACGGACGCGCGCCGCCGGGGCTGGCGCTCGCGCAGGCTGCGGGCGGCGTCCTCGGCGCGGCGGCGGTCCATGTGGTAGGCGAAGCGGCGGCGCTCTTGCGTGCGCAGGTACCCGATGTAGCCGCTGAGCATGAGCGCGGGCACGCCGGGCGCCCAGAGGAAGGCGAGGCCGCCGACGGCCGCGACGATGGCGCCGGCGGTGAAGGCGATGAAGAGCATCACGGTGGTGCGCCGGCGGCGCGCGAGCACCTTCGAGCGCCGGGCCCGTGCTGCGGCCGCCTGTGCCGCGGCCGTGTTCCGCGGGGCGGGCACCCGGGCCTGAGCGGGCACGGGCACGGAGCCGGTCGCGGACTTCGGGGCGGGCGTGGACCTGGGCGTGGCGGGGGACGACTTGGGCGCCGGGACGCCGGACTGGTCGCGCGCCGGTTCGTCCCGGCCCGCCGGCTCGGGTTCGACGTCGGCGCGTACCTGACGGCGGGTCGGAGGCATGGCGAAGGACCGGACGTCCACCGAGTCGGTGACGGCGTCCGGGTCGCCGGTGTCCGGCTCCCCCTCCTGGGTGGAGCGCGCCCGCAGGTCCTTGGCGTACCGGCGCTCCATGCCCGCCCGTCCGGACAGCAGCCGGATGGCGGTGCTGAAGCGTTCCGTCGGACGGGCCTCGTTCAGCTCGTCCTGCCTACGGAGCCACATCGGCACCAAGTAGGCGGCCCAGGCCCCGACGATGACTGCGTAGATGAGGCCGCTGCTGCTCACGTCTCACACGGTAGAGGGGTTTGCGTGAGGCCATCCGCCAATTGGGCCGGTGTGTCGCACGATCTGGCTGATATTTCGAGCTTTTTTTGCGACCGATGCGATCAGCGGACCGCGGGAAGTCGCGAATTGAATGCTCCGGGACGGTCGGCGGGCGATCAATTTCGAACACTTATTCAATTTCGGGGTCAGGCGGGATTCCGCGGGGTGTTCTCCCGCCGCTCCCGCTCGGACCGGGCCCGCTGCCAGCGCGTGAGCAGGCCGTCGGGCACCTCCTCCGCCGTGAGCGCGTAGACGAGGTGGTCGCGCCAGGCCCCGTCGATGTGCAGATAACGCGGCCGCAGCCCCTCCTCGCGGAATCCGAGTTTCTCCACCACCCGGCGGCTGGGCCGGTTCTCGGGGCGAATGCAGACCTCGAGCCGGTGCAGGCCGACGGTACGGAAACAGTGGTCGACCGCCAGCGCGACCGCCGTGGGCATCACCCCGCGGCCGGCCACCGACTCGTCCACCCAGTAGCCGACGTGACCCGAGCACATCGACCCCCAGGTGATCCCGGCGACCGTCAACTGCCCGACGAGCTGCCCCTGGTACTCGATGACGAACGGCAGCATCCGGCCCGCGTTGGCCTCGGACCTCAGGTGCCGGACCATCTGCCGGTAGGTCGGCCGGTGGGTGATCGGACCGCTGGGCGTGGGCGGCGGGATGGTCGCCTCCCACGGGCGCAGCCAGTCGCGGTTGCGCCGGTTGACCTCGCGCCAGACCCGCTGGTCGCGCAGCTTTATCGGCCGGAGGACGACATCGCCGTCCGCCAGTACGACGGGCCAGGAGGGGCTGTTCAGCTCGCACCCCCGCTGCCGGGGCCGGGTCTGGGGTGGTCACCGCCGCGGATCTGGTCGACGGCGTGGACCAGCAGCGGCTCCAGGACGGCGAGACCGTCCCGCACCCCGCCGCTGGAACCCGGCAGATTGACGATCAGCGTCCCCCGCGCCACCCCCGCCAGCCCGCGGGAGAGCGCGGCGGTGGGCACCTTCTCCCGGCCGAACGCGCGGATGGCCTCGGCGATGCCCGGCACCTCGTGGTCGATCACCTGGCGGGTGGCCTCGGGCGTGCGGTCGGTGGGCGAGATGCCGGTGCCGCCGGTGGTGACCACCACGTCGTAACCGGTCGCCACGGCCTCCCGCAGGGCCGCGGCCACCGGGTCGCCGTCGGGCACGACCCGCGGGCCGTCCACGGCGAACCCGAAGCCCGCGAGGCCCTCGGCGATCAGCGGGCCGCCCTTGTCCTCGTAGACCCCGGCGGCGGCGCGGTTGGAGGCGGTGACGACCAGCGCGCGGTACGGCCCGGCGCTCATGCCCGGCTCCAGTCGCCCGACTTGCCGCCCGTCTTCTCCTCGACCCGTACGTCCGTGATGACCGCTCCCTTGTCGACCGCCTTGACCATGTCGATCACGGTGAGCGCGGCGACCGTCACCGCGGTGAGGGCCTCCATCTCGACGCCCGTGCGGTCCGTCGTCCTGACGGTGGCCTCGATCCGCACGGCGTCGTCCGCGACCGACAGGTCCAGTTTCACACCGGACACCGACAACGGGTGGCACAGGGGGATCAGATCCGGGGTGCGCTTGGCGCCCATGATGCCCGCGATGCGCGCGGTGGCCAGGGCGTCGCCCTTGGGCACGCCCTCCCCGCGCAGCAGCTCGACCACCCGGGGTGACACGAGGACCCGGCCGCTCGCGCGCGCCGTGCGGGCGGTCACGTCCTTGTCGGACACGTCGACCATGCGGGCCGCGCCCGCCGCGTCGATGTGCGTCAGTCGGTCCTGTGCGGCGGCTCCGGGGGTGTCCCCCCGGGAAGGCTCAGTCATGCTGTGTGACGCTCCCGGTCCGGGCCCGTCGCGGTGCGGTGCACGGGCCTGCTGTGCGCGACACGCTACCGCCAAGCCGGGCCGGGCACCGGGCCAGGCCCCCGGGGCCCCTCAGCCGAGCAGCACGACCTCCACCTCGGTGCCCGGCTCCACGGACTCCACGTCCTCCGGGACGACGATCAGCGCGTCCGCGTGCGCCAGCGCCGCGACCAGATGGGAGCCGGCGCCGCCCACCGGGCGCACCGTGCCGTCGGCGTGGGCGCCGCGCAGGAACTGGCGCCGGCCCTTGGGCGAGCGCAGCGGCGCGTCCGCGGTCAGGGTGGCCCTGACCCGGGGCCGGTGGACGTCCTCGAGGCCCATCAGGGTGCGGATGGCGGGCCGGACGAACAGCTCGAAGGAGACGTACGAAGAGACCGGGTTGCCGGGCAGGGCCAGCAGGGGGGTGTGGTCCGGCCCGATGGAGCCGAAGCCCTGGGGTTTGCCGGGCTGCATGGCGAGCTTGCGGAACTCCACCCCGCTGCCCGGCTCGTCCTCGTCCCCGGCGTGGGACAGCGCCTCCTTGACGACGTCGTACGCCCCGACGCTCACCCCGCCCGTGGTGACCATCAGGTCGGCGCGGACGAGCTGGTCCTCGATGGTGGACCGGAGGGTGTCGGCGTCGTCGGCGACGGCGCCGACCCGGTAGGCGATGGCGCCGGCGTCCCGGGCGGCCGCGGTGAGGGCGAAGCTGTTGGAGTCGTAGATCTGGCCGTTCGCCAGCGCCTCGCCGGGCTGGACGAGTTCGCTGCCCGTGGACATCACGACCACCCGCGGGCGCGGGCGCACCCGCACCGAGCCCCGGCCGACCGCGGCGAGCAGCGCGAGCTGCGGCGGGCCGAGGATGGTGCCGGCCTCCAGGGCCAGGTCGCCGGCCTTCACGTCGCTGCCCTTGGCCCGCACGTGCGCGCGCGCCTCGGCGGGGCGGTGCACCCGCACCTGCCCCTCGGAGCCCTCCGGCGCCAGACTCCGCGACCGCATCCCGGTGACGGGCCCCTCGCCGAGTCCGCCGTCGGTCCACTCGACGGGTACGACGGCCTCGGCGCCGGGCGGCAGCGGTGCGCCGGTCATGATGCGGGCGGCCTGGCCGGGCCCGACCCGCACCGGCTCGCCCACGCCCGCCGCGACGTCGCCGACGACCTCGAGGACGGCCGGGAACTCCTCACTCGCGCCCGCGATGTCCGCGACCCGTACCGCGTACCCGTCCATGGAGCTGTTGTCGAACGGCGGCAGGGAGACCGGCACCGTGATGTCCTCGACCAGGACGCAGCCCTGGGCGTCGAGCAATTGCAGCTCGATGGGTTCCAGGGGGCGGACGCTGCCGAGGATGTCCTCCAGGTGGTCGTCCACCGACCACAGGTCGTCCGGGCCGGCGGGGCGGGTCGCGGCGCTGCTCAACGTTGCTGCATCTCCTCGGCTACGTAACTGCGGAGCCAGGTCCGGAAGTCCGGGCCCAGATCCTCACGTTCGCACGCCAGTCTGACAATGGCACGCAGGTAGTCGCCACGGTCGCCGGTGTCGTAGCGGCGACCCTTGAAGACGACGCCGTGCACCGGGCCGCCGACCTTCTCGTCCTCGGTGAGCTGCTGGAGGGCGTCGGTGAGCTGGATCTCGCCGCCGCGGCCGGGCTCGGTCTTGCGGAGTATGTCGAAGACGTGCGGGTCGAGCACATAGCGGCCGATGACCGCGTAGTGGGAGGGTGCGTCCGCCGGGTCCGGCTTCTCGACCAGCCCGGTCACCTTGACCACGTCGCTGTCGGGGGTGCTCTCCACGGCCGCGCAGCCGTAGAGGTGGATCTGCTCGGGCGCGACCTCCATGAGGGCGATCACGCTGCCGCCGTGCTGCTCCTGGATCTCGATCATGCGCTGGAGCAGCGGGTCGCGGGGGTCGATCAGGTCGTCGCCGAGGAGCACGGCGAAGGGCTCCTGGCCGACGTGCGGGGCCGCGCACAGCACGGCGTGGCCGAGGCCCCTGGGGTCGCCCTGGCGCACGTAGTGCATGGTGGCCAGGTCGCTGGACTCCTGCACCTTCGCGAGCCGGCCGGCGTCGCCCTTCTTCTGCAGCGCCGATTCCAGCTCGTAGTTGCGGTCGAAGTGGTCCTCGAGGGGACGCTTGTTGCGTCCGGTGATCATGAGGACGTCGTCGAGCCCCGCCGACACGGCCTCCTCGACCACGTACTGGATCGCGGGCTTGTCCACGACCGGCAGCATCTCCTTGGGAGTGGCCTTGGTGGCCGGCAGGAACCGGGTGCCGAGGCCTGCTGCGGGGATGACAGCCTTGCTGATCCTGGGGTGCGACTGAGTCATGTCGGCAACCTTATCCGGTGCCTTTGTAGGGATTCTGAGGCTCCGGTCAATTGGCACTCATATGAGCACATTGAGAAAGGGTGCGGAACGACCAGTGGAACACGACGGACGCACGGCCGAGCCTGACAAGCGAACATTGCGGCGGGAGTTCCTCGCGGTGAGGAACAGGTTGCCGGAGGATGTCGTCCGGGCGGCGGGCGAGGCGCTGGCCCGGCGCGCTCTGGAGCTGCCCGAACTGGCGGGGGCGCGCACGGTGGCGGCCTACGTCTCCGTCGGCACCGAGCCGGGCACGCTCGCCCTGCTGGACGCCCTGCGCGCGCGGGGCGTGCGCGTCCTGCTCCCCGTCCTGCTGCCGGACAACGATCTCGACTGGGGAGAGTACACCGGCCCCGACTCCCTCACGCGTGTTCAACATGGCGGAAAAATGGCCCTGTTCGAGCCCTCCGGCGAGCGGCTCGGCCCGGCCGCGGTGACCGGGGCGGACGTCGTCCTGCTGCCCGGGCTCGCGGTCGACGCGCGCGGGATGCGCCTGGGACGCGGCGGCGGGTCGTACGACCGGGTGCTCGCGCGCCTGGAGCGCGCGGGCGCGGGGCCCGCGCTCGTGGTGCTGCTGTACGACACGGAGGTCGTCGAGCGGGTCCCGGCGCAGGCCCACGACCGGCCGGTGCACGCGGTGGTGACGCCGTCGGGCGCGCACCACCTCACGGGCGCCTGAGCGGGCCCGCACACGACGGACGGCCCTCCACGCGCGCGTGGAGGGCCGTCCGGCTCCGGTCGGGTCAGCGGCTCACGGCCGGAGGACGAGGGTGTCGCTGGTGCTCCTGCCGACCGCCTGGCCGGAGAAGGACCAGGGCAGCAGTTCGCCCTTGGCCCACTTGCCGGTCTGGTCCGTGTAGTGGGCGCTGAAGGCGTGCCCGGAGGCGCCGGTCAGGTTGATCCACTTGGACTTGTCGAGGTCGGCGAGGTTGACCACCATCCGCATGGACGGCACCCACACGACGTTGTAGCCGCCGGCGGCGTTCCAGCCGGAGGCGTTGACGGTGGCCTCGCCGCCGCTGAGCTTCCAGGGGCCGCGGTTGAGGATGTACTGCAGGGCCTGGGGGCCGGCGGTGCCGAGCGTCTGGTTCTTCAGGAACAGGCGGTGCAGCCGGCCCCAGCTCCAGGTGTCGATGTCCTTGCCGAGCTTGGAGGTCAGCTCCCAGCGGGCGTCGATCATGGCGCGGGCGAACAGGGAGTCGCGGTCGGTCGCCGCGGGGCGCGTGCCCCGCTCGGGCGTCTTCCACCAGTCGCTGTCCGGCTTGTCCATGAGCTTGCGCACGACCTCGAACCAGCGGTCGCCGCCGTCCGGCTGCGCCTGGTCGGCGTCGCGCTCGCCGCACTCGCGCACCTTGCCGTCGTCGTCGACCGGCCCGGTGCTGTCGGCCTTGTCGACCCACAGGCACTGGCCCTTGACGCGCAGCTCCTTGGGGAGCTTGTTGCCGAAGGCGAGCTTGAGGACGTTGCGCCAGACGGCGTTGAAGTAGGCGGCGGCCGCGGAGTCGGCGTCCTGGGTGTAGTCCCAGCCCTCCAGCAGCTTCTGGGCGTCGCGGACGGACTTGTCGTCCAGGTTGATCTTCAGCAGCTTGGGCACCAGCAGCTTGGCGATCTCGCTGCTGTTGTCCATCTGCATCTGCCGCATGTCGTCGGTGGAGATCCTGCCGCCGTCCTTGATCTTGGACTCGATCAGGTCGGTGATGCGCTGGCTGCGGGTGCCGTAACCCCAGTCGGTGGTCAGCGTGTAGGGGTACTTGTCCTTGTCGACCACGGCCTGGTTGGCGGTGACGATGTAGCCGCGCTCCGGGTCGTACTCGTAGGGCAGCTCGTCGTCCTTGACGAAGCCGGTCCAGCGGTACTTGGCGTCCCAGCCGGGCACCGGGACGGAGCCGTCGGCGCCCGAGGAGCGGGTGGGGATCTTCCCGGGCAGCGTGTAGCCGATGTGGTTCTTGGTGTCGGCGTAGATCAGGTTCTGCGAGGGCACGTCGAACAGGGCGGCCGCGGACCGGAAGTCGCTCCAGCCGGCCGCCTTGTCGAGGGCGAACACGGCGTCCATCGAGGTGCCCGGGTCGAGCGCGGTCCACCGCAGGGCGATGCCGTAGCCGTCGCCGCGGTCGGGGGCCGCGGTGTTGACGCCGGCCCGCCGGCCGACCTGGACGAGTTCGTCGTCGCGGTCGGACAGCAGGGGCATGCCGTCGGCGGTCTGGCGGACGACGATCTTCTTGGCCTCCCCGCCGGCGACCTTGATGGTCTCCTCGCGGGTCTTGAAGGGCCGCACCTTGCCGTCGTACAGGTAGCCGTCGCCGGAGAGCTTCTCCAGGTAGAGGTCGCTGACGTCGACACCGGAGTTGGTCATGCCCCAGGCGATGTCCGCGTTGTGGCCGATGATCACACCGGGCATTCCGGCGAACGTGTAGCCCGTGACGTCGTACTGGCACGTGGCGGAGACGCTGCGGCAGTGCAGGCCCATCTGGTACCAGACGGACGGCAGCGACGCCGACAGGTGCGGGTCGTTGGCGAGCAGCGGTTTCTTGGTGATCGTGTACTTCCCGGCGACCACCCAGGAGTTGGAGCCGATGCCCTGGCCGTTCACGCCGACGGCGGCGGGCACGTCGTCGAGGACCTTGTAGAGGCCCGCGAGCTGGCTAGTGAGGGCCGAGCCGGTCGAACTCTGGGCGCCCGTACCCGTACCCGTTCCCGTGCCGGTGCCCGTCGTTCCCGTTCCGGTGCCGGTGCCGGTGCCCGTGGCGCCCTGCGAGCCGCTCGCGGAGCCGCTCTGCTGGAAGGTCTTGGACAGCTCGCTGTACTGCCCTTCCTGCACGATCGGCTTGTTGCGGCTGTAGGGGTACTCCGGATAGAGGTCCGCGATCTGCTGCGGGTCGAGGCGGCTGGTCATCAGGGCCCGGTCGATCTCGTCCTGCATGTTGCCGCGCAGGTCCCAGGCCATGGCCTTCAGCCAGGACACGGAGTCGACCGGGGTCCACTCGACGGGCTTGTAGTCGTTGGTGAAGCCCAGGGCGGCGTACTCGAGGGAGATCTCCGCGCCGTCCTTGCCCTTCAGGTAGGCGTTGACGCCCTTGGCGTAGGCCTGGAGGTACTTCTTCGTGGAGGCCGACAGCTTGGTGTCGTACTCCTGCTTCGCCACCCGGTCCCAGCCGAGCGTGCGCAGGAACTCGTCGTTCTTGACCTGGCTCTTGCCGAACATCTCCGACAGGCGCCCGGAGGTCAGGTGGCGGCGCACGTCCATCTCGTAGAACCGGTCCTGGGCCTGGACGTAGCCCTGGGCCATGAACAGGTCCTCGTCCGAGGAGGCGTAGACCTGCGGGATGCCGTTGCCGTCGCGTTTGACGTCGACGGGGCCCGACAGGCCGTCGAGCGTGATCGAGCCCTTGGTCTGCGGGAAGGAGGCCCGGACCGTGCTGATCGACCAGAACGCCCCGTAGGCGATGCCGCCGATGATGGCCAGGACGAGCACCAGCACGAGGAGCCGGCCTTTGCGCCCCTTCTTCCTCCCGGTCGTGCTGGGCGCGACACCCGTCGTGGCGGTGTCACCCGTTGTGGCGGTGGTGTTGGGGGGCATCGCTGTCCTTGCTGTCCTAACGCGAGCGGCAGGCGGTCCTGGAGTGCTGGAGCAACCATAGGCGCAGGGCTCGATCGCGCTTGACGCGGAGTCGGGAACCGGCACGCACGGGCGTTCGATCTTGCCTCGGCAAGCGTCAAGAAAGCGTCAAGAGTTAGGTAAGGTAACGAAGTAACCGGAGAACCAAGGGGAGGAACCGCCGCTGAACGTTCACCACCTCAACCAGCTCCTGCTCGTCTGCTCCGTCGTCCTCCTCGTCGCCGTCGCGGCCGTCCGGATCTCCTCGCGCAGCGGGCTCCCCAGCCTGCTCGTCTACCTGGGCATCGGCGTCGTCATGGGGCAGGACGGCCTCGGTCACGTGGGCTTCAACAGCGCCGCGCTGACCCAGGTCATCGGGTACGCGGCCCTCGTCGTGATCCTCGCCGAGGGCGGTCTCGGCACCAAGTGGAAAGAGGTCCGGCCGGTCATGGCCTCGGCCTCGGTGCTGGCCCTGGTCGGAGTCGGGATCAGCGTCGGAGTCACGGCGGCGGGCGCGCACTACCTGGTGGGGCTGGACTGGCGGACGGCGCTGATCATCGGCGCGGTGGTGTCGTCGACGGACGCGGCGGCGGTCTTCTCGGTGCTGCGGCGCGTTCCCCTGCCCACGCGCGTGACGGCCACGCTGGAGGCGGAGTCCGGCTTCAACGACGCCCCGGTGGTCATCCTGGTCGTCGCCTTCGCCGCGACCGGTCCGGTCGAGCACTGGTACGTCCTGGTCGGCGAGATCGCGCTGGAGCTGGCCATCGGCGCCGCCCTGGGCCTCGCGGTGGGCTGGTTCGGCTCCTGGGGGCTGCGGCACGTCGCCCTGCCCGCCTCCGGCCTCTACCCGATCGCCGTCCTGGCCATCGCCGTCACGGCGTACGCGGCCGGGGCGCTGGCCCACGGCAGCGGCTTCCTCGCCGTCTACCTGGCCTCGATGATGCTGGGCAACGCACGGCTGCCGCACTGGCCCGCCACCCGCGGCTTCGCCGAGGGGCTCGGCTGGATCGCGCAGATCGGCATGTTCGTCCTGCTCGGCCTGCTCGTCACCCCGCACGAACTGGGCGACGACGTCGTGCCGGCGCTGCTCATCGGGCTGGTGCTGACCATGGTGGCCCGGCCGCTGAGCGTGGTGCTCAGTCTGGCGCCGTTCCGGGTGCCGTGGTCGGAGCAGGCGCTGATGTCGTGGGCGGGGCTGCGCGGCGCCGTGCCCATCATCCTGGCGACCATCCCGATGGTGACGGGCGTCGGCGGCAGCCGCCGCATCTTCAACATCGTCTTCGTACTGGTCGTCGTCTACACCCTCGTCCAGGGCCCGACCCTGCCCTGGCTGGCCCGCAAGCTGCGGCTGGGCGAGCAGGGCGAGGCCTCCGACCTCGGCATCGAGTCGGCGCCGCTGGAGCGGCTGCGCGGCCATCTGCTGTCCCTCGCGATCACCGAGGGCTCCCGGATGCACGGCGTCGAGGTCAGCGAGCTGCGGATGCCGCCCGGCGCCGCCGTCACGCTCGTCGTCCGCGAGGGCAAGTCGTTCGTCCCGCTGCCCACCACCGTGCTGCGGCACGGGGACGAGCTCCTCGTGGTCGCCACCGACCCCGTGCGCGACGCGGCGGAACGGCGCCTGCGCGCGGTCGCGCAGGGCGGCAAGCTGGCGGACTGGCTGGGCGCGGACGGGGCCGGGCGGGGCGGCTCCCGTTGAGCGGAGGTGTCGTACCGTTCACACCGCCCGCAATCCCAGGCGGCACCCGCCGATGGTGCTCGTTTTCACAGGTCGGCGAGCGATGATCCCTGTACGATGAAGGCGCACCCTGATCGAACCAACTCTGCCTGACGCAGAGCTGGCGCGACCGTATGGCGGCCGGGTCGCCTCCACTCTTCGTGGGCACCGGTATCTACCGCAGTTCCGCGCAAGAGGACAGCTCTCGGCGCCCGGACCCCGCACGGGACCCGCGCTACCAGGCGGCAGAAAGGCACGGGCCGTGGGATCCACGGTCACCACCTCCGACCCGGAGAAGACCTCGCCGGCGCCGCCCCGCCCCGGATACGGACAGCTGCTGCGCACCCGCGGCGCCTGGACGTTCCTGCTCCCCGGCTTCGCGGCACGCCAGCCGTTCGCGATGCTCACCATCTCCATCGTGCTGCTGGTGCAGCACACCACCGGCTCGTACGGCGCCGCCGGCGCCGCCGCGGCCGCCACCGGTGTCTCCATGGCGCTGTTCGCGCCCTACAGCGGCCGCCTCGCCGACCGCTACGGGCAGCGCGCGGTCCTCGTCCCCGGTGTCCTCGTGCACGCCCTGTCGGGCCTGAGCCTGACGGCGCTCGCGCTGGCGCACGCGCCCCTGTGGGCGCTGTTCGTGGCCGCCGTACCGACCGGCGCCTCGGTGCCGCAGGTCGGCCCCATGGTGCGCGCGCGCTGGGGCGTGAAGCTCCAGGGCTCGCCCCTGATGACCACCGCGGCGGCCTTCGAGTCCGTCACCGACGAGCTGACCTTCGTCTTCGGACCCCTGCTGGCGACCGCGCTGTGCACCGCCGTCACCCCGTCCGCGGGCCTGGTGACCGAGGCCGCGCTGACCCTCGTCGGCGGCCTGCTGTTCGCCGCGAGCAGGAGCACGCAGCCGCCGGTGAGCGCCGGCAGCGGGCACACGCGCGTGCGCCACGAGTCCGCCCTGCGCGTGCCCGGCGTGCGCGTGCTGGTCGTGACGTTCCTGGGCATCGGCGCCGTGTTCGGCGGCATGCAGGTGTCGCTGGCCGCGTACACCGAGTCGATCGGCGAGCCCGGTCTGAACGGCGTCCTGTACGGCGTCTTCGCCGCGGGAAACATGCTCTCCGGCATCGTCTGCGGCGCGATCGCCTGGAAGGCCGCGCCGCAGCGCCGCCTGGTCCTCGGCTACACCGGGCTCGCGCTGACCGCGTCGGCGCTGTGGACGGCGCACTCGGTGCCGCTGCTGGCCGGCCTCGGCCTGCTGGTCGGCATGTGCATCGCCCCGGCCCTGATCACCGGCTACACCCTGGTCGAGGGTCTGGTCCCGGCCGAGGCCCGGACCGAGGCGTTCACCTGGCTGACCGGCGCCGTCGCGCTCGGCCAGGCGGCGGCCGTCACCGTCGCCGGCCAGCTGGAGGACCGGCTGTGGGACGGCGCGGGATTCCTGGTGCCGATGGCCGGTACGGTGCTCGCGCTGCTCACCCTGGTGGCCCTGCGTTCACGGCTCGACGCGCGGTCCCAGAGCCGCACGGTCGCACGTGGCGTCGGTCACCGCGTCCCCGTGACGGTGGACTGAACACCGGGAATACGTCACTATGGATCGTCGTTAGCACTCATCGAGTGAGAGTGCCAGGAGGAAGACAGTGCCGACGTACCAGTACCAGTGCACCGAGTGCGGCGAGGGCCTCGAGGCGGTGCAGAAGTTCACCGACGACGCCCTGACCGAGTGCCCCGCCTGCAGCGGCCGCCTGAAGAAGGTGTTCTCCGCGGTCGGCATCGTCTTCAAGGGCTCCGGCTTCTACCGCAACGATTCCCGCGGTTCCTCGTCGAGCAGCAGCCCGGCGTCGAAGTCGACCTCGTCCTCGGCCGGCTCCTCGTCCGACGCGAAGTCGTCCTCGTCGGCGTCCTCGTCGTCCTCGACCACGACGTCCGGCTCCACCAGCACCTCCGCGGCCTGAGCCACCGCTCACCGGGCCCTGCCGTCCTGCGACGGCGGGGCCTTCGGCATACCCCGGCACCGGCTCCACCACGGCGTCCCGGGCAGCTAATGTGCTCGTCATGGCGAACGCAGAGATCGGCGTAATCGGCGGCTCGGGTTTCTACTCGTTCCTCGAGGACGTGACCGAGGTCCAGGTGGACACCCCCTACGGACAGCCCAGCGACTCACTCTTCCTCGGTGAGCTGGCCGGCCGGCGGGTCGCCTTCCTGCCCCGGCACGGCCGCGGCCACCATCTGCCGCCGCACCGCATCAACTACCGCGCCAACCTCTGGGCTCTGCGCTCGGTCGGCGTCCGCCAGGTGCTCGGCCCCTGCGCGGTGGGCGGGCTGCGCCCCGAGTACGGGCCCGGCACCCTGCTCGTGCCGGACCAGTTCGTCGACCGTACGAAGTCCAGGACGCAGACCTTCTTCGACGGCCTGCCGCTGCCCGACGGCACGGTGCCCAACGTGGTGCACGTGTCCATGGCCGACCCGTACTGCCCCGCCGGGCGGGCCGCCGCGCTCAAGGCGGCGCGCGGCCGGGACTGGGAGGCGGTGGACGGCGGCACGCTGGTCGTGGTCGAGGGGCCGCGCTTCTCGACCCGCGCCGAGTCGCTGTGGCACCAGGCGCAGGGCTGGTCGGTGGTGGGCATGACCGGCCACCCCGAGGCGGCGCTCGCCCGTGAACTGGAGCTCTGCTACACGTCGCTGACCCTGGTCACCGACCTCGACGCGGGCGCCGAGAGCGGCGAGGGCGTCTCGCACGAGGAGGTGCTCGAGGTGTTCGCGGCCAACGTGGACAGGCTGCGGGAGGTGCTGTTCGACGCGGTGGCGGCGCTGCCGGGCACCGGCGACCGGGACTGCCTGTGCGTGAACGCGCTGGGCGGGATGGACCCGGGGTTCGACCTGCCGTGAGCTGAGGCTGAGTTCGACCTGCTGTGAGGTGAAGAGGCGGGGCGGACGGGTCGGGGCCGGAGGTCGGGGCGGTCGGGCCAGGGCCGGGGCGGAGGGATCGGGGAAGAACGCCAGGGCCGACGGGTTGGGGCCGACGGACCAAAGCCGGGAGGCCAGGGCCCGCGAACCATGGCCGGGAGACCGGGGCCGACGAACCAGAGCCGGAGACCGGGGCGGGCCCGGGAGGCCGGAGCCGACGGACCAGGGCCGGGACGCCAGGGCCGACGGACCAGGCCGGGAGGCAAGGGCCGGGAGGCCGGGGCGGGGCCGGGCCGGGAGGCCAGGGCCGACGAACCCGGGCCGGGACGCCAGGGCCGACGGACCAGGCCGGGAGGCCGGCGCGGGCCAGGGCCCGGAGGCCCGGGCGGGCCGGCGCGCGGACGGGCGGTCACCCTTCCGTGTGGGCGAGTTGTCCACAATCCGCCGGCCGTCCACCGGCGCCGGCGGGGTCCGGCACGAGGCGTCATCGTGGCACCGCAAGCCGATCTCCCTCGTCGCCGGCGGTGAATCCCATGGCTCTGGCCTCGTCGTACCCCGCTCCTCCCACGCCCTCGTCCCCGCACCCCCGCTCCCCCGCCCCGCCGGCCGTCCGGCTGCCCCGCCCGCTGGGCACCGACGCCCCGGCGATCTGTGAGGTGCCGCCCTTCGCCCCGGTACGGGTGCGCGGCGGGCGATACGGACTGGAGCGGCTGGTACGGCGACGCGGGCCGGTCCTCGCCGCCGGGCTCCTCGTGACCGCGGCCGCGCTGGTGGCGGCAGGGCCCCGGTCCGCGGGCGAGCCGCACCGGAGCGACCGGGCCCGCGGCCATCCGGCCACCCGTCCCGTGCGTGTCCCTCGGGCGGCGGAGCTGGTGACGGCGCCGGTGCGCATCGCCGACGCCGCCACCGTGCGGCTGCTGCGGCCGGGCGACCGGGTCGACGTGATCGCGGCCGAGGACGCGTCGGCCGGCGGCGTCGCCCGGGTGCTCGTGCGCGGGGCGCGGGTGACGAAGGTGCCCGAGCCGCTGACGGGAGCGGCCGAGAGCGGGGCGCTGGTCGTGCTGTCGGTGCCGCGGCCCGCCGCGGCGGGGCTCGTGGGGGCGAGCGCCACGGCACGGCTGGCGGTGACGCTGTGCTGAGCCGCGCGGCCCATTACGCCTTCAGTCCGCTCTCCCGACCTTGGGACAAGCTGCCGAATTGGACATGGGGACCCCAGCGTGCCGTAGGTTGCGGAGCGTTTTGTTCCGCGTCCTGTGCACGTGAGGAGTGCCCTCGAGGTGATCGAGAAGAAGGAACCCACCGTCTGGCAGGGCTTCAAGGCCTTCCTGATGCGGGGGAACGTCATCGACCTCGCGGTCGCGGTGGTGATCGGCACCGCGTTCACGAACATCGTCAACTCGGTGGTGAAGGGTCTCATCAACCCGCTGGTCGGGGCCATCGGCACGAAGAACCTGGATCACTACACCTCCTGCCTGAGGGACCCGTGCGTGGTGAACCCGGACGGGTCGGTCAAGAGCGGTGTGCCGATCATGTGGGGCTCGGTCGCCGGGGCCACGCTCAGCTTCGTGATCACGGCCGCGGTGGTGTACTTCCTGATGGTCCTGCCGATGTCGAAGTACCTGGCGCATCAGGAGGCCCGCAAGAAGGCGCGCGAGGGCACGCACGAGGTCATCGAGGTGACCGAGCTGGCGGTCCTCAAGGAGATCCGCGACACCCTGGTCGCGCAGCGCACGGCGGGCCACGACCGGCGCTAGGCCGTGTCCGCGGTTCAGATGTGGTGGGGCGGCTTCTCGTCGAGGAAGCGCCTCAGGTCGGCGGCGCCGTCGCCGTCCGGGCGCTCGCCCCACCCGCGGTCGGTGTCGTCCGAACTCTGCCGGTTCAGCGGATCGTCGAAGATCAGCGCGGCCTTCGGATCGCGCTGCTCGGGCTCGGGGGCGGTGCTCATGCCTCAAGGGTACGGCCCCGGCCCGCCGCCCTCCCGGCCTCGTGAATCCGGTCACAAGATTTCGCCGCCGTCTTCTGCTCTCCTGGGAGACATGACGTCGAGTTCCGCTCCGTCGCCCGCCTCGCCGGGCGCACAGCAGTCCCAGCCGCTCCTGCGGCGGCTCACCGCGCGCGGGCGCGACGAGGCCCACCGGGTCTCCTCGCCGCTGGAGCTGTTCTTCGACCTCTGTTTCGTCGTGGCCATCGCCCAGGCGGGCGCCCAGCTCGTGCACACGGGGGCCGCCGGCCACGTGGCCGACGCGATCCTCAACTACGCGATGGTCTTCTTCGCCATCTGGTGGGCGTGGATGAACTTCACGTGGTTCGCCTCGGCGTACGACAACGACGACGCGCTCTACCGGGTCGTCACCCTGGTGCAGATCGCCGGTGTGCTGGTGCTGGCCGCGGGTGTGGCCCCGGCGTTCGAGCGCCATGACTACCTGGTGGTCTGGCTCGGCTACGTGATCATGCGGCTGGCGATGGCCGCGCAGTGGCTCAGAGCGGCCGGATCGGCCGAGGGCGCGGAGCGGACCACCGCGCTCAGATACGCCGGCGGTGTGCTGCTGTGCATGGTCGGCTGGCTCGGTCTGGTGCTGCTGCCCGAACCGCTACGGCCCTGGCTGTTCCTGGTGATGGCCGTCGCGGAGCTGTGCGTGCCGATCTATGCGGAGAAGGCCCACGCGACGTCCTGGCACGCCCATCACATCGCCGAGCGGTACGGCCTGTTCACGATCATCGTGCTCGGCGAGTCGATCGCGGCGGCCACGGTCGCCGTGAAGTCGGCGGTGAGCGAGCACGACGCGCTGGGCGAGCTGCTGCCCATCTCGGCGGGCGGCCTGCTGATCGTCTTCTCCGCCTGGTGGATCTACTTCGTGGTGCCCATCCACGGCCATCTGCGTTCCAGCACCCGGGCGTTCCTGTGGGGCTACGGCCACTACCTGATCTTCGCCTCGGCCGCCGCGATCGGCGCCGGTCTGGAGGTGGCGGTGGAGCAGACGGTCGGCCGGACGCGCATCTCGACGCTGTCGGCCGCGGCGGCCGTGACACTGCCGACGGCGCTGTACCTGCTGACGGTGTGGGCGCTGCACTCGCGGCACTTCAAGGCCGGCATAAGACAGCAACTGGTGCTCCCGGTCACGGCGCTGCTGGTGATCTGCTGCACCTTCCTGGGCGAGTGGGCGGTGCTCGCGGCGGGGCTGGTGTCGGCGGCCTCGGTGGCGACAGGGGTGACCCTGACGGCGCGCCGGGCCGCCCGCGGGCGGCACTCGGACACCGCCTCACCTGCCGCCTGACGCACCCTCACCCACGCCCGCCCGTGCCTCTCCCGCGCGGGCCGGCTGGGCCACACTGGCCCGCATGACAGTCGACGCTCTGACGGATGTCGCCGGAGTGCGGGTGGGGCACGCCACCCGCACCGGGGACGGCTGGCTCACCGGCACCACGGTCGTGCTCGCGCCGGAAGGGGGTGCCGTCGCCGCCGTGGACGTGCGCGGCGGCGGCCCCGGCACCAAGGAGACCGACGCCCTCGACCCCCGAAACGTGGTGCAGCGGGTGGACGCCGTCGCGCTGACCGGCGGCAGCGCGTACGGGCTCGACGCGGCGTCCGGGGTGATGGCCTGGCTGGAGGAGCGGGGGCGCGGGGTCCCGGTGGGGGCGGATCCGGCGCACGTGGTGCCGGTGGTCCCCGCTGCCTGCGTCTTCGACCTGGGCCGGGGCGGCGACTTCCGCGCCCGCCCGGACGCGGCGACGGGACGCGCGGCGGTGGAGGCCGCAGCGGCGAGCGCCCCGGGCGCCCGGGTGCCGGAGGGGTCCGTCGGGGCCGGCACGGGTGCGGTCGCGGGCGGGCTGAGGGGCGGGGTGGGCACCGCGAGCACGGTCCTGGACTCCGGGGTGACGGTGGCCGCGCTGGTGGTCGTGAACTCCGTGGGGTCCGTCGCGGACCCCGCGACGGGCGTGCTCTACGGCGAGTTGTTCCAGGGCCGGGTGGAGTACCCGGAGGCGCGGGTGCACGAGGCCGCGCGCCGGCGCCTCGCCGAGGTGGCGGCCGGGAACGCGCCCCCGCCGCTCAACACGACGCTCGCGGTGGTCGCGACCGACGCGGACCTGGGCAAGGCGCAGGCGCAGAAGCTGGCGGGCACCGCGCACGACGGCATCGCGCGCGCCGTGCGGCCGGCGCACCTGCTGCACGACGGGGACACGGTGTTCGCGCTGGCGACGGGCGCGCGCCCGCTCGGCGGCGGGCATCCGCTGGAGCTGAACGACGTCCTCGCGGCCGGCGCGGATCTGGTGACGCGGGCGATCGTCCGGGCGGTGCGCGCCGCCGAGCCGTTCTCGGGTCCCGGCGGGGTGTGGCCGTCGTACGAGGAGCTGTACGGCGCGCGGCGGGCGCCGGGCGCATAACGGGCGCCGTCGCGGCGGCGGGACCCCGGGAAGCGTGACTCCGGGATGCGGATTGTCGCGGTTCTGTCACCAGACGACGCCAACGGGCACCGGCGGGAACCCCATCGGCGCCGCGGGCCTCTTTTCCCACGCACTGGAGCGGATCAAGCACATCACACGAACTGGGAGCAGCCCGTGACAACGCCGGACATCGCAACGCGGCGCGTACTGGGGGCCTGTGCCGCCCTGGTGGTCGGCGCCCTCACCCTGACGGCCTGCGGCGGCGACGCCAGCGCCACGGGCGAGGACGGAAAGAACGGCGAGGGCTCGGCCAAGAACTCCACGGCGACGATCGTGATCTCGGCGAAGGACGGTTCGACCGGCGCGTCCATCAACGCCACCGGCGTCAAGGTCAGCGACGGGCGGCTGACCGACGTGAAGATGACCGTGTCGGGGTCCGGCCAGGAGGTGCAGGGCGCGATCTCGGCGGACGGCCACACCTGGAAGCCGAAGCAGCAGCTCGAGCGCGGCACCAAGTACCGGATAGCGGCGACCGCGAAGGACGGCGACGGGCGCACCGCGGCGGCCAACTCCATCTTCACCACCGTCTCCTCGTCGAACAGCTTCATCGGCACCTACACGCCGGACAACGGCACCACGGTCGGTGCGGGCATGCCGGTGTCCTTCACCTTCGACAAGTCGATCAGCGACCGGAAGGCCGTGCAGTCGCACATCACGGTCGCCTCCAGCAGCGGCCAGCAGGTCGTCGGGCACTGGTTCGGGGACCGCCGGCTGGACTTCCGGCCGCAGGAGTATTGGAAGGCCGGCTCCAAGGTCACGATGAAGATCGACCTGGACGGTGTGCAGGGCGCGAACGGCGTCTACGGCGTGCAGAAGAAGACGGTGACCTTCACCGTCGGGCGCTCGCAGGTCTCCACGGTGGACGTCGGCACCCAGACCATGACGGTGGTGCGGGACGGCCGGACGCTCAAGACGCTGCCGATCTCCGCGGGCAGCCCGCAGCACACCACGTACAACGGGCAGATGGTGATCTCCGAGAAGTTCGTGCAGACCCGGATGAACGGCTCGACGGTCGGCTTCGGCGGGGAGTACGACATCTCGGACGTCCCGCACGCGATGCGGCTGACGTCGTCGGGCACGTTCATCCACGGCAACTACTGGTACAACAAGGGCAACCCGCCGTTCGGCCGGGAGGGCACCAGCCACGGCTGCGTGGGCCTCGCCGACGTGCAGGGCGCGCAGGGCGACACCACGGCCAAGTGGTTCTACGACAACTCGCTCGTCGGGGACGTCGTGATCGTGAAGAACTCCCCCGACAAGACGGTGGCGCCGGACAACGGCCTCAACGGCTGGAACCTGTCGTGGAGCGACTGGACCGCCGGAAGTGCCGTCTGACGGGCGGGTTTTGACGGACGGTGGGGCCGCGCGGGAACTTTTCGCGCGGCCCTCGCGTTTTCCCCGCATACGTTTTCTCGGATCGGGGACATGATGTCCGACCGAGGGGCTACGGTATGCACCCACCAGGTGACATGCAGCAACGCCGGGAGAAACCTTGAGCGTTCCGTACGAGACGGCAGCGTACGAACCAGCCGAGTCGCCCGAGTCTCCAGAGGAGCACCTCGCGCGGCTCCTCGGCCGTGCCCTGAACTCCTTCGAGCTGCCCGACGAGGTGCTCCGCCTCCTCGAGTGCGCCCTGGCGCACGACGGCTCCCTGCACTCCGCGCACCACAGCGCCGGACTGCACCGGGAGACCTACCGGCACACCTGGCTGCTCGCCGACGGCTCGGCGGTGACGCTGTGGGAGCTGGTACACAACACCGCGCCCGGCGGCGAGACGCAGCACGAGGTGTACGTCGACGAGGAGGAGCTGCACACCGCCACCGGCCGGCTCCCGCTGCCGCCGGACACGGCGGACTTCGAACTGCCCGTGGTGACGCAGCTCTCCGCGATACCCGAGCCCCGGCACGTGTACGCCCCGGACGACACGGCGGACCACGCGCGCCGGCTGCTGCGCCGCGCGGAGAACCCCGACCGGCCGGGAGCGGAGGTGGCGGCCCTGCTGGCGACGGCGTCCGCGCACCAGATCACCCAGGCGTTCGGACGACCGGGACGGCCCACACGGGCGGGCCTGAGCTTCGCGCTGTACGAGCACGCGTTCCTGCTGCCGGACGGCGGCGAGGTCTCCCTGTGGGAGGTGGAGCACACGGCGACCCCCGACGGGCGGCACATGTGCGAGGTCTACATGTCGCAGGACGCGGCCCGGGACGCCATGGAGCGTCGGGCGGCGCGACAGGTCTGAGGCCGGCCGGCCCGGCGGGTCCGGGGTTCGGTGGTGCGGCCCGGTCCGCGGCCGTCAGCGGCCGCCGAGTCGCCGTACCAGGCCGGCGAAGGCGTCCTGCTCCTCGGGGCTCAGTTCGACCGACTCCCGCGACGGACCGGCCTGCCGCTGCTCGGGAAGGGCGGGCAGAGCCGGGAGGACCGGAAGCACGGGGAGAGGGGCGGCCCGGTGCCGGTCGGCGGCGGCCTCGACACGGAAGCGGCGCAGCAGGCGCATCACGATGACGGCCCAGACGACGCCCGCGGCGGTGAGGACGGCCGCGCCGGTCAGCTGGAGTGTCGAGACGTGCTCAGGCATGCCCCCCAGTAGACACCACGGTCCGGGACTTTGGTCCCGGACCGTGACGTATCTCGCAGGTGCCGTGAACAACTCACAGCGCACCAAAGGGACAAGAAGCGCGGCTGCCCGTCAGGCGGCGATCGCCTGCTTCGTCCCCGGCGCCGCCGTGGCGGGACCGGCGGCGGGGTCGCCGGCCGCGGCCCCCGGGACCGGCCGGCGCATGCCCTTGAGGACGACGACCAGGGCCGTGGTGACGAGGACGCCGGCCGCGATGGCGATCAGGTAGAGGAACGGGTTGCCGATCAGCGGGACCACGAAGATGCCGCCGTGCGGGGCGCGCAGGGTCGCGCCGAAGGTCATCGACAGGGCGCCGGTGAGCGCGCCGCCGACCATGGCGGACGGGATGACCCGCAGCGGGTCCGCCGCGGCGAACGGGATCGCGCCCTCGGAGATGAAGGACGCGCCCAGCACCCAGGCGGCCTTGCCGTTCTCGCGCTCGGTCTGGGTGAAGAGCCTGCCGCGCACGGTCGTGGCCAGGGCCATCGCCAGCGGCGGGACCATGCCGGCGGCCATCACCGCGGCCATGATCTTCATCGCGGAGTCGCTCGGGGCGGCGACCGCGATGCCGGCGGTGGCGAAGGTGTAGGCCACCTTGTTCACCGGGCCGCCCAGGTCGAAGCACATCATCAGGCCGAGCAGGCCGCCGAGCAGGATGGCGTTGGTGCCGGTGAGGCCGTTCAGCCAGTCGGTCATGCCCTTCTGGGCCGAGGCGATGGGTTTGCCGATCACGACGAACATCAGGAACCCGACGATCGCCGAGGAGATCAGCGGGATCACCACCACCGGCATGATGCCGCGCAATGCCGCCGGGATGCGGACCCGCTGGATCGCCATCACCACACCGCCGGCGATCAGACCGGCCGCGAGTCCGCCGAGGAAGCCCGCGTTGATCGTCAGCGCGATGGAGCCGCCCACGAAGCCGGGGACGAGGCCGGGACGGTCCGCCATGCCGTAGGCGATGTAGCCGGCCAGCACCGGGACGAGGAAGGCGAACGCGACGCCGCCGATCTGGAACAGCAGCGCGCCCCAGCTGTCGGCCTGGGTCCACACGAAGTGGTCCATCACCGAGGGCGCCTTGTTGATCTTGTAGCCGCCGATCGCGAAGCCGAGGGCGATCAGCAGACCGCCCGCGGCGACGAACGGGACCATGTAGCTGACGCCGCTCATCAGCCACTTGCGGAGCTTGGTGCCGTAGCCCTCGCGGGAGTCACCGGACCGCTCGACCGGCGTGCCCGCCGCGGCGGGCGCGGACACCTCGCCGCGCGCGGCCTTCTCCCGCACCTCGGTGATGAGTTCACCGGGCCGGTTGATGCCCGCCTTCACCCCGACGTCGACGGTCGGCTTGCCCGCGAAGCGGCCCTTGTCGCGTACGGGGACGTCGTGCGCGAAGATCACGCCGTCCGCCGCCGCGATCACCTCGGGGTCCAGCCGGGTGAAGCCGGCCGAACCCTGCGTCTCGACGGCCACCTCGGCGCCGGCCTCGCGGCCCGCGTTCTCCAGCGACTCGGCCGCCATGTAGGTGTGGGCGATGCCGGTCGGGCAGGAGGTGACGGCGACGATACGGAAGGGCCGCTCGTCCGGGACGGAGTCGGCGACCGGGCCGGCGGCGGCGCCTGCGGCGGGCCCGGAGCCGGGTTCCGCGGTGGCCGCCTGGGCCGGTCCGCCGGGTTCTTCGGTGGCCGCCGGGGCCGGTCCGCCGGCGTCCGACGGCTCCGGCGCACTGCCCGCCGCGACGCCGGCGGAGGCCGCCCCCGGCGCCGCGGCGGTGTTCTCGGGAGCGCCGTCGGCCGGCGCCTCCTCCCCGCGGATGAGCGCCGCCGCCGCGCCCGCCGCGCCCACGGACCGCAGCGCGTCGGTGAACTCGGCGTTCATCAGCTGCCGGGCCAGCGACGACAGGATCGTCAGGTGGGCGTCGTCGGCGCCGGCCGGGGCGGCGATCAGGAAGATCAGGTCGGCGGGGCCGTCGGCCGCGCCGAAGTCGATGCCGTCGGCGCTGCGGCCGAAGGCGAGGGTCGGCTCGGTGACATGGGTGCTGCGGCAGTGCGGGATGCCGATGCCGCCGTCGAGGCCGGTGGGCATCTGCGCCTCGCGGGCGGCCACGTCGGCGAGGAAGCCGTCGAGGTCGGTCACCCGGCCGAGGGCCACCATGCGCTCGGCGAGTGCGCGCGCCGCCGCTTCCTTGGTGTCGGCGGACAGGTCGAGGTCGACCAGGTCCGCGGTGATCATGTCGCTCATCGCGGGCTCCAATGCACGCGTATCGCCCGGGGGATGGGATGGGCGGGGGTGGGGACGGGGGTGCGGTCGGGGGAGGCTTCGGGACGGGTGGAGCCGGGGCCGGGCGGCCCCTGCTCCCTGGGGCCGGATTCGACGGGCGCCTGGGCGCCCCGCCGTTCGGGCTCTGGCGCGGTGGGGAGGTCCGGGCGGGCGGGCCGTGGGCCGGCGCCCAGATGCCTGCCGCCGGGGCGGATGCCGCGCACCGAGACGGGGCTCATGACACCGGCTCCCTCAGTTCGCGGTCGACGGGGATGTCGGCGGTGACCGTGACCGCCGCCGGGTCCAGGTCGGCCGGGGCCGGCATCTCGCTGCCCGGGAGCTGCACGGCGGCGGCGCCGTGGGCGACGGCGGAGGCGAGGGCCCGGGGGCCGCTGCCGCCGGCGACCAGGAAACCGGCGAGGGAGGAGTCACCGGCTCCCACGTTGCTGCGGACGGTGCGCACCCGCGCGCTGCCGAACCAGGCGCCCGCGCCGTCCACCAGCAGCTGACCGTCGGCGCCGAGGCTCGCGAGCACGGCGCCCGCGCCCATTCCGCGCAGCTCCTCGGCGGCCTTCAGGGCGTCGCCCACCGTCACGAGGGGGCGTGCGACGGCTTCCGCGAGCTCCTCGGCGTTGGGCTTCACCACGTCGGGCCGGGCGCGCAGCGCCTCCTGCAGCGCACGCCCCGAGGTGTCCAGAGCGATGCGCGCGCCCCCAGCGTGCGCCCGGGTGACGACATCGGCGTACCAGGAGGGCGCGAGTCCCCTGGGGAGGCTGCCGCAGCAGGCGATCCAGTCGGCGTCGCGCGACTGCTCGCGGACGGTGTCCAGGAGCAGTTCCTGCTCGGCCGGGGACAGGTCCGGGCCCGGCGCGTTGATCTTCGTCAGCACGCCGTCCGCCTCCGCCAGCGCGATGTTGGACCGGGTGGCCCCGGCGACCGGGACCGGTGCGACCTCGATGCCCTGGGCGTGAAGCAGCTCGGCGACCAGCGCGCCAGGCGCACCGCCCAGGGGCAGGACGGCGACCGTGCGCCGCCCGGCTGCCGCCACGGCGCGCGAGACGTTCACACCCTTGCCGCCGGGGTCCATGCGCTCACCGGTGGCTCGGATGACCTCGCCGCGCTCCAGGGCGGGGACCTCGTAGGTGCGGTCGAGGGACGGGTTGGGGGTGACGGTGAGGATCATGCGCGCACTACTTCCGTGCCGCCGCGCTCGATGACGGCGGCGTCTTCTTGGCTCAGCCCGCTGTCGGTGATCAGCAGGTCCACGTCGCTCAGGCCGCCGAAGCGTGCGAAGTGCTCCTGGCCGTGCTTGGCGGAGTCGGCGAGGAGGACCACGCGGCGCGCGGCGGCGACGGCCGCGCGCTTGACGGCGGCCTCGGCGAGGTCGGGGGTGGTCAGGCCGTGCTCGGCGGAGAAGCCGTTGGCGGCGACGAACGCGACGTCGGCGCGGATCTCGCCGTAGGCGCGCAGCGCCCAGGCGTCCACGGCGGCCCGCGTACGGTGCCGGACCCGCCCGCCGATGAGGTGGAGCTGGATGCCGGGGTGGTCGGCGAGCCGGGCGGCGATGGGCAGGCTGTGCGTGACCACAGTGAGGGCGGACTCCAGCGGGATCGCCGCGGCCAGCCGTGCCACCGTGGTGCCGGCGTCGAGGACCAGCGTGCCCCCGGCGGGCAGCTCGGCGAGGGCCGCCTTGGCTATGCGGTCCTTCTCGTCGGCGGCGGTCGACTCGCGCTCGGCGAGGTCCGGCTCGAAGTCGAGACGGCCGACGGGGATCGCTCCGCCGTGCACCCGGCGGACGAGGCCGGCCCGGTCGAGGGCCTTCAGATCGCGGCGGATCGTCTCCGCCGTCACCTGGAACTCCTCCGCCAGCGACAGGACGTCCACCCGGCCGCCGTCGCGGGCGAGGCGGAGGATCTCCTGCTGTCGCTCCGGTGCGTACATGCCCGTTTACCTCCACCTCATGCCCGAACGTGTTGTTTCACTGCGAGGCTACGCCTGGAATTCCGCAAAGTAAACAAGTTCGGGCCTCGATCGGGCATGAACGGGCTTCCGGTTCCGTCCGGACATCGCTCGGAAGAAAGCGAGGCACCGGGAGAGGGCGGGGCGCGCGCCCGGAAGAGGGCCGGGCAGGCGGAGGGCCCGGCACCTGCTCGGGCCGGACCCTGTGAACACCGGGGGGGAAGCACCCGCCCCGCCCCGTAGGACTACGCGGGCTCGGGCCAGGCGTAGTTCTCCAGGGCCGCCAGGTTCCGCAGGGCCAGGTTCGCCGGGCCTTCGGGACCGGTGGACGGGGAGGCGGTGACGGCCCAGGACTCGACGGCCACGCGGATCGCCGCCCCGGCCACCGCCGCCGTGAGACGGAGGTGCGGCGGGATCGCGGGCGCCGGGGCAACGTTGTCGTCGGCGGAATCCGGCGCGTCCGCGGGGCCTCCGGATTCCGCCTCGCCCGCGGGATCCGCGGGGCCCTCGGACTTCGCGGGCGGCAGCCGTTCCGCCAGGGTCCTCGCCAGTGCGCCCTCGGACGTCCGGCAGACCTCCGCCCACACCTTGCCCAGGGCGGGGCTCGCGTCGGCCAGGCGGATCAGGGTGCGCACCCACTCCCAGGAGGTCGCCGAGACGCCGGCGCCCGGGCTGAGGGTGTGCTCGACCGCGTGACGCAGCGCCTCCGGCACGGAGAGGCCGGGCGGGGCGTCGTGGACCGCCTGGATGCAGAGCTCGGCGCCCGCCGCGTACAGCGGCGCCACCGCCTCCTCCTTGGAGGCGAAGTAGCGGTAGAAGGTGCGCGGGGCGATGCCCGCGGCCTGGGCGATGTCCTCGGCGCGTGTGGCGCGCAGACCCTGGCGCACGAAGAGCGCGGCCGCCGCGCGGGCGATCTCCATGCGGGTCTCGGCCTTGCGGCGCTCGGTCAGGGACATCGGGGCGGCGGCGGAAACAGGCTGGTGGGCGGTGTTGCCGGTAGTACGGGGGGTGCTCACCTCGGCAGGCTATGCCGGTGTGGCAGAATCTGCCATTCGAGCGGGCCACCCCGGGGTTCAGGTACGGGGTGGCCCGCCGTACCTGCACGAGGCCGGGCCCCGGCGCCTGGGGGGGTAGGCGCCGGGGCCCGGCTGGAACGTTCCGACGCCGGGGGGGGTGGCGTAGGAACGTGGCTCACGCGGCGAGCGTCTGGCGGATGCCCGTCGTGCCACATGTGGGGGTGGGTACTGCGGCTGGGAGTGCGGCCCCTCGGTGCAAGTCCAACTCCTGGGCCCGCAATGGTTTTTCCCTCCGGCCCAGGAGTTGAAGCGACGGTACCGCGCCATGTTTGCGCCGTCTTTCGCCACCGGGTGTGCGCGGTCGTACGCCGGCCGGTCAGGCCGCCGCGTCGAACCCGGTGCCGCGGGCGAGCTTCTTCAGTTCGAGCAGCGCGTGCTTCTCGATCTGCCGGATGCGTTCGCGGGTCAGGCCGTGCTCCTTGCCGACCTCGGTCAGCGTGCGCTCACGGCCGTCCTCGATGCCGTACCGCATCTTGATGATGGAGGCCGTGCGCTGGTCCAGACGGCCGATCAGGTCGTCCAGCTCCTCGCTGCGCAGGAGCGTGAGGACCGACTGCTCCGGGGAGACCGCCGAGGTGTCCTCCAGCAGGTCGCCGAACTGGGTCTCGCCCTCGTCGTCCACCGGCATGTTCAGCGAGACCGGGTCGCGGGACCAGTCGAGCACGTCGGTCACGCGCTCCGGCGTCGAACCCAGCTCGGCGGCGATCTCCGCGGGCTCCGGCTCGCGCCCGTGCTCGCGGTTGAACTCCCGCTGGACACGGCGGATTCGGCCCAGCTCCTCCACCAGGTGGACGGGGAGCCGGATGGTGCGGGACTGGTCGGCTATCGAGCGGGTGATGGCCTGGCGGATCCACCAGGTGGCGTACGTCGAGAACTTGAAGCCCTTGCGGTAGTCGAACTTCTCGACGGCGCGCACCAGACCGGCGTTGCCCTCCTGGATCAGGTCCAGCAGTGGCAGGCCGCTGCGCGGGTAGCGCCGGGCCACCGCCACGACGAGGCGGAGGTTGGACCGGATGAAGACGTCCTTGGCCCGCTCACCGGCGTCGACCAGGGCCTGAAGCTCCTCGCGGGTGGCGTCGGACTTCGACTCCTCCTCACCGGCGAGGACCTGCCGCGCGAACACACCCGCCTCGATGGTCTGGGACAGCTCGACCTCCTTGGCGGCGTCGAGCAGCGGCGTACGCGCGATCTCGTCGAGGTACATGCCGACCAGGTCGCGGTCGGCGATCTCGCCGGCGTGGGCGCGAACACTGCCTGCCGAGTCGGCCGTCTCGCCAGTGGCGGACTTACGACGGGCGACGGCACGGGTTGCCATGCGTGCTCCCTTGCGATGGTGGGCTGGCGGGTGGTCCTTCGAACGCTCGGCACACGAACGGATCGTCTTGCGGATCTGACCCCTCTGGACTCTCCTCGAGTGCCCTGCATCCGTGGGAAACAACGACTGGAATCCGGACAGAATTCCCAACCCGACCCTCAATTTTTCTGATCATGCAGTACCCTGTCGGCCACACGGGGAGGCGCAATGCCGTTGACACACACGGAAGTGCAGGTCAGGCCGGGGGTCGAGGCGGATCTCGAAGCCCTCACGGAGATCTACAACCACTACGTGCGTGAGACGGCGATCACGTTCGACACGGCCATCTTCACCGCGGATGAGCGCCGCCCTTGGCTGCTCTCCCACCCGGAAGACGGCCCGCACCGCCTGATGGTTGCCACGGCGGCGGACTCACAGCGGATCCTGGGGTACGCCACATCCAGCCCTTACCGCGCGAAGCCCGCCTACTCCACCTCCGTGGAGACGACCGTGTACGTCGCCCCGGACTCCCTCAGAGGGGGCGCCGCCGGCCGCCGCGGCATCGGCACCCTGCTCTACCGCGCCCTCTTCAGGGCGCTGGCCGGCGAGGACCTGCACCGGGCGTACGCGGGCATCGCGCAGCCGAACGAGGCCTCGCGGCGGCTGCACGCCCGCTTCGGCTTCCGGCACGTGGGCACGTACCAGGAGGTGGGACGCAAGTTCGGCCGCTACTGGGACGTGGCCTGGTACGAGAAGGAACTCGGGCAGGCCCCCCTCGGCCAGGCGCTCCACGAGCGCCCTGCGTAGGCGCCGCGCGGGCACTGCGCGCCGACGCGCCGCGAGCGCACGGCGCGGGCGCCCCGCGGGCAGCCGCTCAGCCGAACTGCAGCGACCGCTTCGCCAGCCCCATCCAGAACCCGTCGATCACCGACTTCTGCGCGTCCAGCTCGCCGCCCGCCTCGGCCGCGCCCATGGTGACGAAGAGCGGGGCGAAGTGCTCGGTGCGCGGGTGGGCGTAGCGGCCCGCCGGGGCCTTGTGGAGGAAGTCCAGCAGGTCGTCCCAGTCGCGGGCCTCCAGGGCTCTGCGGCCCCAGTCGTCGAACTCGGCGGACCAGGTCGGCACGCCGGCCCCGGTGTGCCGCAGGGCGGCGAGGTTGTGGGTGAAGAAGCCGGAACCCACGATCAGCACGCCCTCGTCGCGCAGCGGGGCCAGCTTGCGGCCGATGTCCATCAGCCGGACCGGGTCGAGGGTCGGCATGGAGATCTGCAGGACGGGGATGTCGGCATCCGGGAACATCTCGACGAGCGGCACATAGGCGCCGTGGTCCAGGCCGCGGTCGGGCATGTCCTGGACCGGGACGCCGGGGGCGCGCAGCAGCTTGCGGACGGACGCGGCCAGCTCGGGCGCGCCCGGGGCGGCGTACCGGACCCGGTAGTAGTGCTCGGGGAAGCCCCAGAAGTCGTAGACGAGCGGGACGGTCTCGACGGCGCCGAGGGCGAGCGGGGCCTCCTCCCAGTGGGCGGAGACCATGAGGATCGCCTTGGGGCGCGGCAGACCGGCCGACCAGGCGGCGAGCTGCCCCGGCCAGACCGGGTCGTCGGCGAGCGGCGGGGCGCCGTGGCTGAGGTAGAGGGCGGGCATGCGCTCCCGCCCGGCAGCGGACGTCTCCTGCGGTGCGGCGGACATGACGGCGGCTCCCGGTGCTCGGTTCCTGCGAGACGCACCCTTCGAGACTCCGAAAGATGCTTTAAGTCTCAAGCTCTATGACTGCACACTACGCCCGACTTGTTCAAGTTTCAAGGAGATGCCTCGTACAGTGGGACACATGAACACGGCAACGGACTCCGCCGGCCGGCACCGCTGGCTCACCGACGAGGAGCAGCGCGTCTGGCGCGCCTACCTGCACGCCACCACCCTCCTGGAGGACCACCTCGACCGGCAGCTCCAGCGCGACGCGGGCATGCCGCACGTCTACTACGGCCTCCTCGTCGGCCTCGCCGAGGCGCCGCGCCGCCGGCTGCGGATGACCGAGCTGGCGATGAGGTCCAAGATCACCCGCTCCCGGCTGTCCCACGCGATCGCCCGGCTGGAGAAGAACGGCTGGGTCCGCCGCGAGGACTGCCCCTCCGACAAGCGCGGTCAGTTCGCGGTGCTCACCGACGAGGGCGCCGAGGTGCTGGGCCGCACCGCCCCCGGCCATGTGGCCGCCGTACGCCAGGCCCTGTTCGAGCGGCTGACCCCGGAACAGCAGAAGGCCCTCGGCGAGATCATGGAGATCGTCGCCGAGGGCCTCCAGCCCAACGAGGCGGGTGCGGACCTTCCCTGGCTCCGCTGACCCACCGCGCCCTACGCCCGGTGGGTCGCCCCGAGGCCGGTCAGTGGGCCACCACCGGCACCGGGATCTCGTCCTCGACGCCCTCGCCGGAGGCGACCGGGGTGGAGCCCGGGCGGCCGGCGTTGACGAAGGTGAAGGCGATCAGCGCGGCGAGGGCCAGGATGCCGACGGCGAAGCCGATCGCCGTGCTGTAGCCGTGCACCATGCCCTGCAGGCCCACGAGCTGCTGCTGCGGCTTGGTGGCCGCACCGGCGATGTGGTCCTTGATGTACGAGGTCTTCGCGGACGCGGCGATGGTGTTCAGCAGGGCGGTGCCGATCGCGCCGCCCACCTGCTGCGAGGTGTTGACCATCGCGGAGGCGACACCGGCGTCCCGGGGCTCGACGCCCGAGGTCGCGAGGGACATCGCCGGCATGAACGCCGTGCCCATGCCGAGGCCGAGCAGCACCATCGCGGGCAGCAGCAGCGTCGCGTACGACGAGCCGATCTCCATCTGCGTCAGCAGCAGCATGCCGAACCCGGCGACCAGGAAGCCGGGGCCCATGAGCAGCCGGGCCGGGACGCGGGTCATCAGCCGGGTGCCGATCTGGGTGGAGCCGGTGATCATGCCCGCCACCATCGGCAGGAACGCGAAACCGGTCTTCACCGGCGAGTAGCCCTTCACGACCTGCAGGTAGTAGGTCAGGAAGAGGAACAGGCCGAACATGCCGATGATGGCGAGGCCGAGGGAGAGGTAGATGCCGCCGCGGTTGCGGTCGGTGACCACGCGCAGCGGCAGCAGCGGGGCCTTGACCCGGGACTCGACCAGCACGAAGGCGAGGAGCAGCACCGCGGACGCGACGAACATCGCGACGGTCACGGTGTCGCCCCAGCCGTCGGACTCGGCGCGGGTGAAGCCGTAGACGAGCGCGAACAGGCCGAGGCTGGAGAGGATCACGCCGGGGATGTCGAGCGGGGAGCGGTTGCGGCCGCCCTCGGGCTCACGGATGACGAACCAGGCGCCGAGCGCGGCGACGACGGCGAACGGGACGTTCACGAAGAAGGTCCAGCGCCAGTCCAGGTACTCGGTGAGGAAACCGCCGAGGATCAGGCCGACGGCGCCGCCGCCACCGGCGATCGCGCCGTAGATCCCGAACGCCTTGGCGCGCTCCTTGGCGTCCGTGAACATCACGGCGAGCAGGGACAGCGCGGCCGGGGCGAGCAGGGCGCCGAAGACACCCTGCAGGGCGCGGGCGCCGAACATCATGGTGCCGGTGGTGGCGGCGCCGCCGAGCGCGGAGGCGGCCGCGAAGCCGCCGAGGCCCAGCACGAAGGCGCGCTTGCGGCCCCACAGGTCGGCGACCCGGCCGCCGAAGAGCAGCAGACCGCCGAAGGCGAGGGCATAGGCGGTGACGACCCACTGCCGGTTGCCGTCGGAGATGCCGAGGTCGGTCTGGGCGGAGGGCAGCGCGATGTTCACGATGGTGGCGTCGAGGACGACCATCAGCTGGGCGAGCGCGATGAAGACCAGCGCTTTCCAGCGGTTGGCGTCACCGCTCGGTGCGGTGAGGCCGGGAGCCTTGAGGGCTGCTTCGGACATGGAGGTACCCACTTCGGGACTTCGTGACGGAAAAAAGACGTAGGTATGGGCGGCGCGTCGGCAGCGACGGCGACGGCCGGAAGCTCGTTTCACCGGCCCGGTGCGGCCGGCAGCACCCCGGCGCTCCGGGTGCTTTCAGTGCTCTGCGTGCTGTGAATGCTGTGAGTGCTCTGCGTGCTGTGGGTGGGGACCGGTGCGCGGTCCCGGACTGATCGGTCGTGCCGGTCGGTCGTGCCGGTCGGTCAGGCTGGTCGGTCAGGCTTTGCGGAGGTCCTCCATGGTCACGGGTGTGCCCGGCAGGACGGAGCGGCCCGGAGCCCGCAGACCGTCCAGGAACAGCTGGAGATGACGGTGTGCGAAGCGGTCGACGCTGCAGCAGTCCGTGCCGGCCGGCGGCCGGCTGAGCTGGGCGACGGCGACCATCAGGTCACCGACACCCACGTCGGAGCGGAGCAGCCCGGCCCCCTTGGCCCGGTCCATGAGGTCCTCGACGATGCGCTCGACGCGCTCGCGGGCGGCCTCCAGATCGGGGTGGTGCTGGTCGAACGTGCTGGTGACCATCGGGCACAGGGCGCTGATCCGTTCGTCCGCGGCGGCGTGCACGAAGCGCTCCAGCGCCTCGAACGCGTCGCCGCCCTCGGACAGCGCCTGTTCGGCGACCCGTACGGTCCGGTCGAGGACCGAGCAGACGACCTCGCGGACGAGGGCGTCGCGGTCCGGGAAGTTGCGGTACACCGTGGCATTGCCGACACCGGCCCGGCGGGCGATCTCGTCGAAGGGCACGTCCGGCCCGTGTTCGACGAACATCTCCCGGGCGGCGGTGACGATCCGCTCCCGGTTGCGCAGGGCGTCGGCGCGAGGCCGGGACACCTTGCGCGGCGTGGGGAGGGCGGTCTGCACGGCGTACTCCTGGTCTGGTGACTCTGCGATCCGGGGAATGGATCCCCGTTTCGCGCGGACACAGGTCTAAACGGGGAGCAGGTCCCCGGTTATTTCCCCCTCGCCGAAAACATTCCCGTGACCTGGCTCACACCTGCCGCTCCGTGGATTCCCACGATCGGCTGCTCCAGCGCGCGCCCTCCCGCCCGTCGACCCAGGGTGATCACAGGTGCAGTCGTCAGACCTGCGGCTGCCGTGGAGCGGGAGGTCCATGCATGCAGCCGCCGTCGCCACGCCGCCGCATACGCCCGCGCCGCGCGACCGCCCTGGCCTCGGTGAGCATCCTGACCCTCGCGGTCAGCACCTCAGCCGGCAGCGGGCCGCTGACGGCGTCCTCGACCGCCGGCCCGGCCGGCCTGGTCCGCTCCTCCGCCCTCTCCCCCTGCATGATCCGCGGCGGCATGGACGTGCAGATGACGGAAGGCGTCCCCACCCCGGTCGGCTACTCCCGCTCCACCGGCACGGTCCGCGCCCTCACCCTGATGATCGACTTCTCCGACGCTCCCGGGCAGGGCAGCGCCGAGGACCGCTTCCACGAGTTCTTCCCGCAGACCCAGGAGTGGTTCCGCACGGCGTCCTACGGCCGGCTCGACTACCGCCCGGAGACCCCGATACCCGGCTGGCTGCGCATGCCGAAACCGTTCAAGGCGTACGGCATAGAGCGCGGCGCACCCTTCGACCCCGGCTACCGCCAGCTCGTGCAGGACATGGTGGCCGCCGCCGACCCCGACGTGGACTTCCGCTCGTACGACCTGCTGAACGTGCTGGTCACCCCCAACGCCGGCCCCTCCGCCCTGGACACCGTGCTGTCCGTGACCTTCGCCGGCAACTCCGACGCCCCAATCGCCGACGGCGTCGTCGTCGCCAACGCCTCCTTCGTCTACTCCCGCCAGGACGACGGCTCCGGCTCCTACGGCCACACCGGCTACCGGGTACTCCCCCACGAGAACGGCCACACCTTCGGGCTGCCCGACCTCTACACCCAGGAGGGCGGCTCGGCGGTCGGGCACTGGGACATCATGAGCGAGGACTGGGGGGTCAACAACGACCTCCTCGGCTGGCACAAGTGGAAACTGGGCTGGCTGGACGGCACCCAGGTCGGCTGCGCGGCCCGCCCCGGCCGCACCGACTACACGCTGACACCGCTGTACCGGCCCGGCGGCGGGAAGCTGGTCCTCATACCGATAGACCAGCGCACCACCTACGCACTGGAACTGCGCGCGCCGGGGGGCAACGACGAGACGGTGTGCGAGCCGGGCATCCTCATCTACAAGGTCGACGCCACCGTGGACACCGGGCGCGGCCCGATCACTGTCTTCGACGCCCACCGCCACAGCGGCGGCTGCACCCGAAGCCCCAACGTCCAGGCCGAACTCTCCGACGCCCCCTTCACCACCGGCGAGTCCTTCAAGGACCCGCGCCATGGGATCACGGTCGAGATGACCGCGACGGGGAACGACGGGGAGTTCAAGGTACGGGTCACTCGGCGGTAGCCGGTGGTTGGGTGGTGAAGGTCATCCGGCTGTGGTGAGCCACAGCGGATCACCCGGCAGCGGCGGGGACGCGGCAGCGTGACGACGTGACGACGTGACGACGTGACGACGTGACGACGCCGGCCGGGCACCGCACCGGGCGGTCTACCGTAGGCGTTCCCGCAAGTCGCCGTACCGGACCGGAGAACCGAGCCGATGCCCCCGAGAACCGCCCTGGACCAGGACGCCGCGCCCGGCCCGCCGGCCGAGGCGGTCGCGCCGCTGATGCGCGGGATCGCCGTGCTGCGGCGACTGACGCTGGCGGGCGGGACGCTCAGCCCCAGCGAGCTGGAACGGGCGACCGGGCTCGCCCGCTCCACGGTCGACCGGATCACCGCCACCCTGGCCCGCATGGGATACGTCCGCCACGACGCCCGGGACGTCGTCCTCACCCCCCGTGTGATGGAACTGGGCAACGCCTACCTGGCCGCCCTGCGCCTGCCCGCCCTGCTCGACGCCCGCGCGGACGCCCTGGCCGACGAACTGGACGAGTCGGTGTCCCTCGCCGTCGCCGACCTCGACGGCGTCCGCTTCATTCACCAGGCAACCCGCCGCCGAGCGATGTCGGTGAGCTTCCGCATAGGCGACCTGCTCCCGGCCGAACGCACCGCGCCGGGAGCGTTGTTCGCGGCCGAGTGGGACCAAATGGACTGGGCGCGCTGGCACTCCCGGCTGTCCGGCGACCCGGCGGACGCCCCCTTCCCCGCGCTGCCCCCTCAACCCACGCCTGCCGTTCCACAGTTGCCGGATTTCGAGACGAGGGCGGCGCAGGCCCGCCGGGACGGCTGGGCGGTGGACGACCAGTTGATCGAGCCGGGCCTGGTCGCGGTGTCCGTGCCGGTACGGGACCCGGCGACCGGCCGGGTGGCGTGCGTGGCGAGCGTGGTCAGCCACACCAGCCGGCACACGGCGGCCGACCTGCGCACCACCCTGCTGCCCAGGCTGCGCACGGCGGTCGCCGCCATGGAGGCCGACCTGCGGCAGGCGCCCCCGCCGGAGCCCGGCCCGGTCCCCACGGGCCTGGCGGCCTGGACCACGGCGTCCAAGCACGAACTGGGGCGCGAGTTCATCGAGTCCCTGGCCCGGGGCCTGACCGTGCTGACCGCGTTCGGCGAGGGCCGCTCGGCGCTGCCGCTGACCGAGGTGGCCCGGGCGACCGGCCTGGCCCGGGCAACGGCCCGGCGGGCGCTGATCACCTACGAACACCTGGGCCTGGTGACCACCGGACCCGACCCCCGCACCTTCACCCTCACCCCGCGCGTCCTGGACCTGGGCTTCCCGCCGCTGTCCCGCACCACGCTCCCCCGCCTCGCCGCGCCCCACCTCAGGGCCCTCGCCGACCGGCTGCACGAGCCGACGGCACTGGCGGTCCTGGCGCCCGGCACGGGAACGGAGATCCAGTACACGGCAGGAGCGGGCGCGAGCCGGGTCCTCACCGTGGACATCGCGGTCGGCGCACGTCTCCCGGCCGCCGGGACCTCGCTGGGCCGCGTCCTGCTCGCCGACGCCGAGGGCCCCCTGCCCTCCGCCCTCGCCGAGATCCGCGCCCAGGGCTACGCACTGGCCGACGAGGAGCTGGAATCAGGGCTGCGCTCCATCGCAGTACCGGTACGCGACCGGAGCGGCCGGGCGGTCGCCGCGGTGAACGTGGCCACACACGCGGCCCGCCGAACCCTCCAGAACTGCGTCACAGACCTGCTCCCCGCCCTCCGCTCCACCGCCGACCACATCCAGGCAGACCTCCACACCGCCTCCCGCTTCACCCACGTCCCCCCGTCCTGATCCACCGCCCCGCCCTGATCCGGTACCCTGTGGACCGAGTACAGCGCCTTCGTAGCTCAGGGGATAGAGCACCGCTCTCCTAAAGCGGGTGTCGCAGGTTCGAATCCTGCCGGGGGCACCATGCCTGACCAGGCACGATGCACCAGAAAGGCCCCTCGGAAGTGATCTCCGCGGGGCTTTTTGGTCTCACATGGGAACGAATGGGAACGCGCCGTCAGGCAGCGTCCTTCGCGGGACCTGGGCCCCCCGGCTTTCCCTCTTTCGCCCGGACGCCGCTGGCATGGCCCCGTTCACGTCGGCGCCCTCGATGCCGACCCACTGACACCCCTCCAACCGCTTGCCGCGCTCTTCCAGGCCAAGTTCTTCTACGCCCCGAAAGCGCCCGAGGCAGAGATCACCCCTCAAGGGCAGGGTCGACTGGAGCGCGCCCACGCCGTGCCGCAGACCCGGGTCGAGCCCACCAAACACCAGACTTACTCATCAATCTTTATGCCTGGCAGACTGGCGGCAATAAAGTACAGCGTGGAGGTGTTGCATGCCCAAGCCCATGAGGACCATCGAGGTCGACGATGAGGTGTTCGCCTACTTGCAGCGTCACAGTGAACCGCTCGTTGATACCCCGAATGATGTCCTGCGTCGTGAACTCCTGAAGGGCGAGAAGCCGCCCGCCGACAAGACGGGCGGCCGCAAGACCGGTGCCCTGATGTCCGTCATCGAAGCCGGCCTGGCCGCAGCCGGGGACAAGGTCCGCCACCACCAGTCGAGACTCAAGCGGACCCACGATGCCACCATCACTGCTGACGGCTGGATCGAAATCCCCGACGGCCGGGCATTCCCCCAGCCTTCCCCCGCGCTGAAGGCGCAGACCGGGAGCGACATCAACGGGTGGGGCCAGTACACGCACGTCCCCAGCGGACGCCGCCTGCAGGAATTGCGCGAAGAGGTTGCGAAACGCCAGGCGTGAAGCCCGCCAGAAACTAGGGGCAGGTCCGCTCGGGCGAGCCTGTCAGGGTCGTCCGGGCGGACCCACGCCGACGCGTACACGGTCGTACGTGCCCCGCTCCTCCACCTGCCGAACTGCGGTCACCGGATTCGGCGAGCGCCTTGACTGGCACGCCGCCGAACCGCTGGCGACGGCTTATGGGGACGCCAGACGTCAGCAGCGGGAGAGCGCTTCCAGCAGGTCTCGGAGCAGAGCATCGTCGAGAGGTGTTCGGTGGGCAAGCTTGTTGCGTGCCCACCGAAGCGTGCGCAGTTGGCGGAACTGAGCCTCGGTGAGGTCGATGTCGCGGTGCACAGCCGCGTCGTAAAGCTCGCCGAGTTCCATGGATGCGAGGTCTGCCGCCGAACCGTTGGCGCCACGCAGGGACTGCCGGACGTACGTGTCGACGAGTCGTGCGATGCCGCGTACCGCAATGCGTGGGAGTAGCTCGATGAAGCCGAGGCGGACGTCGTCGATCAATGGCAGCAGCACGCGGTTCTGGGCCTGCCACACCAACTTGTCGAGCTCCGAGCCGCCGTGTGTCGCCACACCGGAGCGGGGACTGCGGCGAATCTGCCCCTCCCAACTGTCGACCAGCCCGGCCGACCATGCTTCGCGCAGCCCTTGCTCGGGGAGCTGCGCGTATGCCGCGCCGGACGTCGCGCGGCCGTAGGCGCCGTGCGACGTGGGGTCGGCGCAGCACTCACGCAGAGCGGAAGCAAGATCCTTGATCTTGCCGTTCCAGGTGTCGGCCAGCTTCACGGCGAGCTCCAAATCGGGGCCAGCTGCTTGGACGACCGTCTCGCAGCGCAGGGCGTGCCGGATGAGCTTTCCGGGCGTCATGCGGTCGTGGGCATGCCCGGCGCCCGCATGAGGAATGGCATCGGCCACCACCGTGGCCGTGTCTAGGTGGCTCCAGACGCCCCACCACCAGTGTGGTCTCGACACCGTTCCGTCGAGGAGCGCCACGGTGTCCTCCTCCAGGTCCTGTAGGCGAGAGGCCACGAGGAGCCGCGGCCGATCGCCCGGTTTGAGGCCGGCCTCCTTCACAGCAGCCTGGAAGCGACGTATCAGTCGGGACACGGCGAGCGGGTCCGCCTCGGCCCACGCGCGGACGACGAGCACGGGCGCACGGCGGTCCGGGTCGGTGACCAGCTCCGAGACCAGGTCTCCGTGCAGATTGAGACTGTCGGCAAGGCGCACGGCGATGTCGGTGACCGGGCTATCGGAGGGCCTGGCAGCGACGGCTGCACCGAGGGGACGAGCCTCGGACGGGCCGGAGCTGCCGACCCGTCCGGAGAGGCCGAACGGGTCCCAGTCACCGAAGCCGTCGTCAATGTCGAAGCCGTCCTCGGAGCTCCGAGCGACAGGCGCCCCCTCGGTGCCGAGTGCATCCCACAGGTACCGCGCGTCCGGCGTGGTCGTCCTCAGCGGGGGACGCGGGTGCGTCTCCTTGCGCGGTATGTCCACGACGTCGTCAAGGCGGTGGATCACCGCCTCCAGGGCGCGGTCCGCGCGGTCCGACTCCACCTCGTTGTCCGGGAACAGCCAGACGCAGGTGAGCCCGGCGCGCAGGTCGGCGAGGACCCGCGCACAGTGGCGTCGCGCACCCGGCAAGTGCAAGACGACCTCAGGAGACAGGATGCCGACCGGTCCGATGAGCTCGGTCACATCGACCCGTCCTGCAGCCCCGCCACGGTCCGGAGCGCGCGGAAGGTGACGCTGTCGACGGTGAGGCTCTCGCCATCGTCGTCGAGGATCCCAAGCGCCTCCAGATCTGCCAGCAGTGCCTCAGCCTCGTCCAGGTCGTCATCGAGCACGACGGCGAGATCCTGGGGAACGGCATGGGCCTTGCCCTGGCGGTGCTCCTCCAGGCTGAACATGTCGGCCCAGGCGGCCATCTGCCGCACATGGCGTTCCGAGAGTCCGACCCGTCGCAGGTGGTCGGAGGCGGGACCAGGGTCGTCCATGCGGCCACGCATCGCCTCGAAGAGGTTCTCCCGGGGGGCGCCGTGGATGTACTGGGCGATGGTCTGCTCGACGATGGCGGGCCAGCCCCCGGTTGCTTCAATGAGGTTGCGCCGCTCCTGGGCCGAAACGAACGGCTGTTCTGGCCACGCCCGGAGACTGGTGGTGTTCCAACGCCGGGGCTGAACTCGGAACACCTCCGGGAGATCAAGACCGGACGCGGTCAGTGGGTCGACGACGGCCAGCGTGCGCCGCCGCGGAATCTCCTTGCCGTCCTCCTCCGATGCCGAGGCGTACTTGGCGAGTCGTTCGACCGCGTCCCGGACGTCCGCCGAGGGAACGCCACGCAGGTCAAGGAAGAGCAGATGCGGCGTGTGCTCCCGGGCCCACTTGGTGACGGTCTGTGCCAGTTCCGCCGTCGGCACCGACACGAACTGGCGGCCCTCTCCGGCGTGCTGCTTCGCGGCTTTGTCCAGGACTCCGGCGCCGAGTGCCTCCGTAGCCGTGATCATCGTGATGCGCCGGGAGAGCGCGTCGTACCACTGCTCGTCCGTCAGCGGGCTCATGCGCATGACCTGACGGCGGTCGACACCGATGGACCGGCGGGCCACGCGCGGGTTGTAATCGTACTTCTGTGTGAACTCGCTGGTGCGCAGCTCCGCGTCGAGTTCGTCGCGGGTGCCGAGCATGTTGACGATGTTCGGGCTGCGCATGACGAAGCTGTTACTCCGTCCCTGGAGCGGGAGGACCAGACCGAGGCCCTCCATCTCCATCAGGTCGGTGCGGACCTCGTCCACGCCGTTCTGCTCCGGGAAGCCGTCCGGCCATACGCCGTGCGCCTGTTCCTGCAACTCCTGCGGCGTGTAGCCGCGAGCGTAGCCGTCCGTGAGGCTTCGCAGGGCCAAGATCAGGGTCAGAACGCGGTACCGGTCCTCCAGGTCGATGGTCAGCCGAAGCCGGTCGCGGATCTTGTCCCGGATGCCTCCGGAAGCGACGACCTTCTGCACGTCGGCAGCGGTGATCCGGGGGCGCCCGCCGTCCGGAGACAGGGCGCGGCTCTGCATCTCCTCGACCAGCCCCTCGCAGACGATCTGTACGAGGTTGGCCTGGTTGTTGGTCAGGGCCAGGATGCGCCAGACAAGGTCGGAGTTCTCGAAGAACAGTCCGACCGCGGCCAGCGGTTCGACGACCAGGTCAACCGCAGCCTTCGGGCGCAGCGGGCCAACCAGGACCGGCTCGCCGCCGTGCCCGGTGATGGAGTTGGTGAGCCGGTTGTACCGCTGCACCTGATGCAGACCCGCGAACACGATCTTGAAGCGGCGTTCGGTGTCGGCCATCAACTGCATCAGGCTGGCGAGGGTCCGGAAGGTGGACTGCGCTCCGGCCGTATCGACGGGCCGGGCGTCGGCATTGAGGAAGGCGTCCGCCTCGTCGGCCAGAAAGAGAATGCGCCGCTCCGAGCTCTCGTCCAGCCATTGCCGGATCCGAGCGGCAACGGCAGCCGGGACCACGTTCCCCGACGTGCTGTTGTCGAGCACACCCACAAGCTTCAGCTGCTCGGCCAGCACGCTCCAGATTTCGTTCGGGAGCCGGCTGAGCCCGATCTCGGCGATGCGAAGATCCGTGTAGACCGCGACCTGGTTGCCGCCGTGCCCAGCCTGGAAGCTGTCCGCCACCTGTCGGAGCAGTGAGGACTTGCCCAGCTGCCGCCCGCCGTAGAGGAAGAGGCCGCCCTCTCGAGCCATGATCGCGCTTTTCTCGTCGTCGCGGCCCTTGAAGACCTCGGCTGAGACCTGCCCGGCCTGGAAAGGCTCGTACGGTCGGTACGCCGCCCACGGCAGCGTCACCCGCTGCACCGCACGGAAGGAACGGGCCTCGCCTGCAGCGATCCAGCCGAAGACAGCCGGGTCGACGACGATCGCCTGCTGCGGCTTCTGGTACGAGGCCTGCGCGAGGCGTCGGCGTCCGCCGATGCCGAGCGGTTGCAGGTAGAGGATGATGTTGGCGCCGAGTGCGGCTTCCGGCAGGTGACGCAGCAGGGCGTCTGGACCGAGCTCTTCGTTCGCGACGACGAGGACTCGGTAGAGGCCACCGGCGCGGGAACCGAGCCGCGACACGTAACCGGGTACATTGTCGCTGATCTCTGCGGTGATCGAGAGCGTCATCACCTGCCAGTCCTTCCGGTCCTGGTCCCCGAGCCGGACCGGCCCCTTGATGCTCAGGCCGAGCATGCGCAGCACGCTGGGGACGTGCTTCTGGAAGGAGTTGCGGCGCTCGTTCGGTCGCCCGAGCGAGTCCCAGGCTTCCAGGGCCACACTGACCGCGTCGGTCTTGGCCTGCCGGGCGCGCCCGCGTGCGTAGTGGTCGAACCACCAGCGCGCGCTGACTCCCGTGCTGCTGGCCTTGGGGGCGTCCGGGTGCCGCACGCCCTCCAGGAAGGCTGCCATCTCCGCGCCGGTCTCAGCGGCCTGTTCCGGAATGCTCTCGCCCTTGCGTGCGAAGGAGAGCAACTCCTCGGCAGTGGCGACGTCCCCCCGATCGATGAGACCGCTGATCCGGGCGACGTCTGCCTCTCTCAGGTTCAGGCCAGCCAGTTGCTCGCGCAGTTGGTCGGTCTTCTCCGACACCCTGATGCTCAGCTGGGTGACCACATCCCGCACCTGCTCCAGCCGCCGACGGAACCGCAGGGCGTTGTCCCAGTTCTCGAGATCGAGAAGCTGGGCCGCCAAGTGGCTCTCCTGCTCGGGGGTGAGCAGGTTCTGCAGGCGTACCTGGGCGAAGAGGTCAGCGGCCTCACGCAGGGCCGCGCCGGCCTTCACACGCCACTCGGCCTCTGCGTCACCGAGCCGACGCCGCAGCGCGTCCCCCTGGCCTGCTTCCGGCGTGGAAACGGCGCGGAGTCGGCCCGTCTCCACGAGTTCGACGAGCCGTTCGGCGAGGTGCAGGTCACCGCGGCCGATGTGGACGGCGAACGCCCTCCCCGGATCGGTCGCATCCGTGAGCTCCAGCAGGGCGTCCAGCGCGCCTGCCGCGGATAGGTCTGGAATGTCCTGACCTCCGGCCGTCGTGATCCAGGTCAGGCCCGGCAGGACGAGCAGCGAGTCGGTACTGGGCAACCCACGTACGGTCCCCGGCGGAACCAGGGAACGTCCGGTATGGATCCAGTTGAGCAGCAGCCGCACCGCTTCGCCACCGGGACCGGGCAGCGGTGCCGCCTGCAGTGCCGCCTGGACCGCAGCCACCAACTCGCTGCGGAGACGTCGGCTGTCACCACGCGGCGGCATCTCAGCGACCTGCACCGCCTCACGCAGAAGCATCGTCACCTCTCCAATGCGCCCGCGCAGTTGATCCAGAGCCGTAGCAATGATCTTGGCCTTCCGCTGGTTGGGCGAACTGACCCGGCGCGTCGTGTCCCTGATGATCCGATCGACGGAGTCGTCTTCCCCGTAGGTGTTCTCAAGATCCTTGCGCAGTTGTTCAGGGGTTGCCGCGCCTACCGACCATGCCGTGATCAGGTTGAGGGTGCGGCCGAGTTCCGCGTCGTCCTTGAGCAGGGTCTGGAGCACCCGCGAGGCGAGCTGGTAGGCGATCTTGCTGGTCGGCAGGCGGCGCTTGAGGGCCTCCGCCCGTTCACCCAGATCCATCGGATCGACGGTGTCGTCCTGCTTGAGGTTGAACTCCTCGCCCGGCTGGACCGACACTCCCCTGCGGACCTCCTGGGCCAGCATCCGGAACAGCTCGTTCCAGACCTCGGGCAGGCCGGGCAACTGGGCGAAGTCGTTGACGATCGGCAGCGCCCAACCTGCCTGCAGGCCGCTGCGTACGGCGGCGGCCAGGGCAACGAGGTATCCGTCCCGGTCCTCCGCGGTCGACAGCGGGCCGCGCTCCTCCTCGATGTTGAGCTGCAGGGCCATCGCCGTCTGCTGGCCGGGCGCCAGCCCGAACGCCGACGCGGCGAAGGCGAGGGAGTGACACCGCTCCTCCCGTTCCCCAGCCGCCCGGCTCAGCCAGTAGGCCTCGGCCAGCCTGCCCTCGGCGATCAACGTCTCCGTCGGGGAGGGGCGATCGCCTGTCCGCGTCCAGATGCCGGTCGACCCAACGGTCGCGGTTGGCCCGCCGGGCTCCGCGGCCTCCCGTTCGTCCTCGTCCGGCGTCTGCTGCGAGTCGTCCGACGGGAGGGCTGCCTGCGGTGCCGCCGACTGCCATGGTGCGGTGCGCGGTTGCGGGAGGGCGGTGATCTGTCCGAGACGTTCCTCCGGCCCGTCCATCGTCCGCGCGGCCGTCGCCGTCGAAGGGGCTGTCGCGAGCGGCACCTCCTCACGTTCGGTTACATGTGCGTCTGTCGCGGGCTCCGTCTCCTCGCCGTCCGAACCCGCCTCTTCGAAAACCGGTGCCTCGGCGCCCATGAGCGGCTCGGACGGCCGGGCGGCAGACTCTCGCTGTGGTGCCTTCTCCTCGGCTGCGGCGGGAATGGTGTGCGCACCCGCCTCAGCAAGCGGCTCTTCGCCCGGCGTGCTTTCCGCCGCCCCGCCCGTCGTGTCGGGCGCAGGGGACCTCTCCCCGGTGACTGGGGCCGCCGACCGGGACTCAGACGGAACCCCGTCGATCAACCGAAGCTCTTCAAGCCGGGTGTCGATGGCGCCGATCGCCGCCTGCAGCCCGCTCAGCACGCCCGGATTGCTCGTCCCGGCCAACATCGTAACGAGCCGCGCCCGATCGGCCACGGCTGCTTCGATCTCCTCACGAACCTTCGCCGCGCGAACGTCTGCCAGGATCCGGTCGAGATCGTCATGGGTCTGCTCGTCCGTCCAGCGGGCCTCGCTGTCGAGGCCGAGAACCAACTCGGCTGTCTTGGCTCGTCGACCGAACCAGGCGTCCAAAGCAGCGGACACCTGAGCGTCCCTCGCGCCCAGGCCCCTGCGGATGTCCGTCGCAAGGCTCTCCAGCCGACCCGCCAATACCTCACCCTCCCTGCGCAGTCGATGCGCGGCGGCTACGAGTTGTTCGGCGAGGTCGTCGGGCACCAGGTGCTCCCTGTCGGCGAGTTGTGATTGCGTGCTGTGCTGGATCTCTTGCGAGGCCTGGACCGTGCCGGCCAGGCGTGTCCCCGCCCTGGCGTAGCGCCGGCGGAGCTTCGGCGGCTCGGGCCACGGTGCCGGGGTCGCAGCGGCTTCCCAGAGGGCGTCCCAGTGCTCCAGGACGCCCTGACGTTCGGGCGGGTTCTCGTCGGTGAGCGCGTACCAGTGGAGGGTCAGACATGCGAGTGACGGCGGCAGAGCCGCGAACGTCGACTTCAGGCCCTCGGCATCCGCTTGAGGCAGGCCCTGCCCGGCGAAACCGTGCTGGCGGGCCATCTTGTCGGCAACCTCGTGTCCGACCTCGGCGATATGCAGGAGCAGGTTCGCGGGAGCCTTGGCAACCCAGAAACGCATGCCTGAGGCGGTCGCGCGAGCCTGCTGTGTCGGTTCGCTCTGGTATCGGAACGTGTGGCCATGGACGACCGCGAGGAAGGCCAGCAGGTGTTGCAGGGATTCTGACGGTTGGTTGGAAAGCCAACGGCGCAGTTCATGAGCTGGCGACACATGCCGTATCTTCACACCTTCTCCACTCTCCTCGCCAGCCGCACGCGCGATGAAATCGGCAGCTCAACGATGTCTCTGGGGCCTGTGAACAAAGAGATTGACGAGGGCGGGCGCGCCTGACGCCCGCCGAGCGGTCATGTGGGCCGGGGTGCCATCACGGTGTCGCGATGGCCCCTGGAATCCGCCGGATGTGGAGGCACTCCGGCGTTGCTGGTGGGTCAGAGGGCAGCCGGGGCCTTCTTGTACCAGTCCGTGATCACCTTGGTGAGGTGCACGACGTTCTGCTGCCGCATGATCGGGGCGGAGGCGTTCGGCTCGAAGTCCTCGTTCGCGGCCGTGGTGCGCCAGACGCTGTCCTCGGTGACCGGGGCGGTCATGTGCCGGTCGAGCCGCTTGAAGAACTCCTGGATGTCACCGTCTTCTGCCCCGTCCTCCCGAAGGTTGCGGTAGACACCGCCCAGGACGCGGAGCATGCCCACGGACCCGAGGAGCGAGGACTCGCGCAGCCTCATGGCCTTGGTGGGGGGCGCCGGCGGCTCGTTCTTCTTCTTGTCGGAGAGCGAGGGGTCGTAGTTGTCCACGTCCTCCTCGGTGATCTCCGCGAGCGCGGTGAAAGCGATGGAGATGACGTCCAGGAAGCCGCGGACGCTTTCGATGACCTCGTTGTCGGTCAGCGACTCGACCTTCCTGCTGACCCGGCCACCGGGGCCGGCGATGACGGCCCGCGTGATGTCGGCGACGTGCTTGGCGCCCATCAGGTTGCGGTTGGTCAGGGTCATCCGGTCCCGCTCGATGTCGATCTTGCCCAGGAAGAGGGGGTGGGTGACGATGTCGCTGAGCGTGCGGTTGGCGATGCGCGAGGTGTCGAAGCGGGCCCGGACGGCGCCGGAGATGCCCTTGGCGTTGTCCGCGACGTCGACGAACATCTGCTGGCCCTTGACGCCGTCGGGCTCCACGTAGATGTCGATGCCGACGAACTCGTCCTTGAGCCGCTGCATTCGGCCGATCAGAGCCTCACGGTCCTGCTCGAGCTTCGCCTTCCTGGCCTCGTTGGCGCGGAGGATCTCCCGGTCGATGCGGGAGACCTCGTCCGTGATGCGCTTCTTCTCCAGGTGGACCCCGAGGATGCGGTGCTGGCCGTCGATTGTGATCAGGCGTCCGATGCCGCCGATGGACCACGGGACGGTGAGGTAGCCGACCGAGCCGTCTTCGCTGATCGGCTCGAAGCGGCAGCTGCCGGTGTCCCGGATGAGGAGGGCCGGAGCCACCCAGCCGGGGTTGTCGGCGAGGTACTGGCCGAAGCCCTTGGCGTGGGCGATGTCCACCTTGCGGTTGTCCGGGTCCGGCTTGGCCGGGTCGGGGATGGTGAGGATGACCGAGAGGTCGGAGAGCGGGATGCGCGTCGAGTAGACGGTCCGGCCGCCCTGGCTGGTGCGGATCGCCAGGTAAGTGGACTCCTCACGCACCAGGGAGAGGCGGGACGAGTCAACGGTGATGGTCATGGATGACTTCCTTTCCGAGCAGGTAGCCCTCGAGGGCAGCGGGAGTAAGGCGGGCGGCCCGTGGCGCCCACCGGGTGGGACATGCGGGTCAGACGCCAGCGACATCAGACGGGTGGACCTGGTCGGGGACGGCGAGGAACCGCGCCGGGACGGCGCGATCATCGGGTGCGGCGTGACCGGAGGAGAGGCGGTTGTGCCCAGCCGGAGCGGCCCTCCGCAGGGGCTTTTGTCGTCATGCCGCCTTCGGCTGGCCGCGGGCGGCGCTGCCGGGACAGGGAACTGCCGGGTTCTACAGGTGGGTTCGGGACGGCGCGGGCTCCGGCTGCGTCGTCAGTAGTTGCCGTTGCTCAGGATGCCGCCGTCAGCGTTGTAGACGGTGACGAGGCCGTTCTTGCTGGCCTTCCCGCGGCCGGCCTGGAAGTCGGCGAAGGCCGAGGCGAGCAGCTTGGCGTTGCCGGCATCCGCGCTGACCAGGTCCCCGGTGTAGTTCGTGTAGATGTCGGCCGTGTCCAAGATGTCGTTGTTCTTGTCGGCGCCCTGGACCTTGGTGACGTGCGTCGCGGCCTGCCGCGTCTTCGCGGACTCGTGCTTCTTCACGTACGCCTTGAAGGCGTCGACGGTGGACTGCTGGGGCGCGGCGGTCTTGGAGGAGCCGGTGCCCTTGGAGGACCCACGGCTCTTGGAGGAGCTGGTGCCCTTGGAGGACCCGGTGGACGCGGCGGAGGACGCGGCGCCGGCCGAGGAGTCGTCCGAGCCGGACCCCACGGCGGACGCGATACCGCCGATCACGATCACGGCCAGGACGCCGAGGCAGCCCAGCTTGGCCTTGGACCGCTTCTTCGGCGGCACGGGAGGCTGCGGGTATCCCGGCTGCTGCGGGGGCTGGGTGGTCATCTGGGTTCCTCCTGTTGCGATGCGCGATGTGCGATGGCCGTGAGTGGAGAGATCCGATGCGCGGCGCGGACTCAACAGAGCACCCGGCCCGCCGCTTCCAATCGGAAGCAGGACCAGATAAGCACAACACTGAAAGCACCGTCAATCACCTTTACGGCCTTGACGGCCGCTGTAATGTGTTAACCGTTCATCCATCCGACTGGCCCGAGAGGTACGGAACCCCACGCCATGCCCCAGCAGCCACCAGCCCAACTGGCGCCCTCAGCGCACGTGACAGCCGCCGAGATCTCCCGCATCGCGGGGGTCACGCGCGCCACCGTCAGCAACTGGCGCCGCCGCCACGACGACTTCCCGGCCCCCAGCGCAGGCACGGAGACCAGCCCGCTCTACGACCTGTCGGCCGTCCAGGCATGGCTGCGGGGACGCGGGCACACCTCCACCGCCTCACCGACCGAGGAACTGCGTACGGCGCTACGGCTGTTGGGCCCCGGCTCTGGTGTGACCGCGCGACTGTTCCCGCTGGTGGCCGCCGCGTCCCGCCGCACACCGCAGGAGCTGGCCGAACTCGCCGCCCTGTCCGACGACCAGCTGATCGCCCGAGCCGAGAAATCCGCGGGCGAGCTCCCGGTCGCCGTGCCCGAGGCCGAGCCGTTCCACTACGGCCCGGACGACGCGGGCGTGCTCCGCGCCCTGCTGGGTTGCGTCCGTGAGGCGGGAGCGCAGGCCGCCGTCGACGTCCTCGCCGAACGCGAACTGGACGAGAGCGCCGCCAGCGGCGTCTACCAGACCCCGGACGGCCTGGCCCTGCTCATGGCACGGCTGCTGCCCGCCGGCGCGTCTCGCGTTCTCGACCCCGCCTGCGGCAGCGGCACGCTCCTCGCCGCCGCCGCCCGGCAGGGTGCGCAGGAGCTGTTCGGGCAGGACTCGCTCCCCGTCCAGGGCCGGCGCACCGCGGTCCGGCTGCTGCTCGCCGCGCCCGGAGCCGAGACGGCGATCCGCGTCGGCGACAGCCTGCGCGCCGACGCCTTCCCGGACGTCACCGTGGACGCCGTCCTGTGCAACCCGCCGTTCGCCGACCGCGACTGGGGTCACGACGAGCTGGCCTACGACCCGAGGTGGGCGTACGGACTCCCACCGCGCATCGAATCCGAACTGGCCTGGGTGCAACACGCCCTCGCGCACCTGGAGCCCGGCGGCCACGCGGTCATGCTGCTGCCGCCCGCGCTCGCCTTCCGCTCCTCCGGCCGCCGCATCCGCGCGGAACTCATCCGCAGCGGGGCCCTGCGCGCCGTCGTCTCACTTCCGGCGCGTGCCGCGTATCCGCTCCACATCGGGCTGCAGATCTGGGTGCTCCAACGCCCCGAGCCGGGCGGCACGGACCGTACGACGGTGCTGTTCGTCGACGGGGAGGGCGAGCAGCGGGACGGCGCCGCGGGCACGCCGTCCGCCACCGACACGGCCACGGCCGGCGCCGGCACCCGTGGCGGCTCACGCCCCCGCCGATCCGGCTCCTCCTCTTCCGCCGCCTCCTCCGCGCCCGCCTCTTCCTCCTCTGCCTCCTCCTTCGACTGGGCGGGGCTGACCGACCGGGTCCTCGGCCAGTGGGCCGCGTTCACCACCGCCCCCGACACCTACGCCGACGAGCCCGGCGTCGCCCGCGCGGTGCCGCTCGTCGACCTCCTCGACGACGTCGTCGACGTCACCCCGGCCCGCCATGTGCGGGCGACCGCCGCCGACATCGACCCGGCCGCCCTGTCCCGCCGCGTCCACGACCTGCGCGGCCAGCTGGCCGACCAAGTAGCCGCCTTGGCAGCCGCCTCCGCGTCCGGCGGGTGGCAGCCGTCCGGGGCCTCGGCCCGCGAGTGGCGTACGGCGACCGTCTCCGACCTGGCACGCGGCGGGGCCCTGACCGTGCTGCGGGCGGCGCCGTCCGGCACCCGAGGCTCCAAGGGTTCCGCCGCCCCCACCATGGACCGGCCGGTCCTCACCGCCTCGGACATCTCCGCCGGGAACCCCCCGTCCACCAGGGCCGTCGACCTCCCCGCGGACGCCGCGCAACCCGTCGTCGCCGGTGACGTCCTCGTACGCGCCCTCGGGGGCGGTGGCGCCGCGGCCTCGATGACCCGGGTCGCGGACGACCAGGACGCCGGAGCCCTGCTCGGTCCGCACATCCACCTCCTGCGCCCCGACCCGGCCCGCCTCGACCCGTGGTTCCTGGCCGGGTTCCTCGGCGCCGAGGACAACATCGCCTCCGCGTCCACCGGCAGCACCCACGTGCACGTCACACCGGGCCGGCTGCGCGTACCGCTGCTGCCCCTGGAAGAACAGCGGCGCTACGGGGAGGCCTTCCGCCGCGTGTACGAGCTGCGCGCGGCCGTCCGCCGAACCGCCGACCTCGCCGCCGACACCGCGGCCACCCTCACCACCGGCCTCACCGCCGGCGTACTCCTGCCACCGGACAGCCCGGACAGCCGTTCCGCCTGAAACGCCCCACGCGTCCCCCCGCACACGACCACACTGGATCCCTGCCGTCCCACGCCCGGACGGTGCTCTTCGGAAGGAAGCCGGGACCTCTTGAACAGCAGCAAGCACACGGAGCTAGCGAACCACGCCTGGTCCGTCGCCGATCTCCTGCGCGGTGACTACAAGCAGTCCGACTACGGCAAGGTCATCCTGCCGTTCACCGTGCTGCGCCGCCTGGAGTGCGTCCTGGAACCGACGCGCGGCAAGGTCGTCGAGACCGTCGCCAAGTTCGCGGGCCAGGACATCGACACCGACCACTTCCTGCGCAAGGCCTCGGGCCACTCCTTCTACAACAAGAGCGACCTCACGCTGCGGAAGATCGCGGCCGACCCGCAGAACGCGGCGAAGAACCTGCAGATCTACGTCGGCGCCTTCTCCGACAACGCCCGCGAGGTCCTCGACAAGTACGAGTTCAACCAGCAGGTCAGGAAGCTCGACTCCGCGAACCTGCTGTACCAGGTCATCGGCAGGTTCACCGACCTCGACCTGCACCCCGACGTCGTGCCCAACCACAACATGGGCTACATCTTCGAGGAGTTGATCCGCCGCTTCGCCGAGCAGTCGAACGAGACGGCGGGTGAGCACTTCACCCCGCGCGAGGTCATCAAGCTGATGGTCAACCTGCTGGTGGCGCCCGACGCGGACGCCCTCAGCCTGCCCGGTGTCGTCCGTACGGTCATGGACCCGGCCTGTGGCACGGGCGGCATGCTCAGCGCCGCCGACGACCGCATCAAGGCCCTCAACCCGGACGCAACGGTCGAGGTGTACGGGCAGGAGCTCAACCCCGAGTCCTGGGCGATCTGCCGGTCCGACCTCATGATCAAGGGCCAGGACCCGGAGAACATCCGCTTCGGCAACTCCTTCTCCGACGACGGCCACGCCCGCCGAAAGTTCGACTACCTCCTCGCCAACCCGCCGTTCGGCGTGGAGTGGAAGAAGGTCAAGGAGGAGGTCGAGTACGAGCACAAGTCGCTCGGCGACGCCGGCCGCTTCGGCGCGGGCCTGCCGCGCATCAACGACGGCTCGCTGCTCTTCCTCCAGCACATGATCTCGAAGATGAAGCCGGTGGACGTGCACGGCGGGGGCGGCTCCCGCATCGCCATCGTCTTCAACGGCTCCCCGCTGTTCACGGGCGCGGCCGAGTCCGGCGAGTCCAACATCCGCCGCTGGATCCTGGAGAACGACTGGCTGGAGGCGATCGTCGCCCTCCCGGACCAGCTCTTCTACAACACCGGCATCTCCACGTACTTCTGGATCCTCACCAACCGCAAGGACGCCGACCACAAGGGCAAGGTCGTCCTGCTGGACGCGCGCGACCAGTGGCAGAAGATGCGCAAGTCCCTCGGCGACAAGCGCAAGGAACTCGGCGACGGGACGAACGGCCGCCCCGACCACATCGGCGACATCACCCGGCTGTACGCGGAGGCGCTGCAGGTCGCGGGCGACCCGGAGCACCCTCTGCACGGCAAGGTCAAGGTCTTCTGGAACGAGGACTTCGGCTACCAGCGCATCACCGTGGAGCGGCCGTTGAAGCTCCGCTTCGAGGTCACGGAGGAGACCCTGGCCGCGCTGGCGGAGGCCAAGCCGGTGGCGAGGCTGGAGCGGAGCGAGGAGTTCGTCGCGGCGGTGCGTACGTTGCTCGGCTCGTCCTGGACGACGAAGTCCGACGCTTTCGTCGCGCTCAAGGACGCGGTGGTCGCGGCCGGGCTGACCTGGCCGTCGGGAGCGCCGTTCGCGAAGGCGGTCCGGGAGACGATCGGCGTCCGGGATCCTGAGGGCGAGGTCCAGAAGGTCAAGGGTGCGCCGGAGCCGGACTCGGACCTGCGGGACTACGAGAACGTTCCGCTCGGCGAGGACGTCGAGGAGTACCTCAAGCGCGAGGTGCTGCCGCACGTGCCGGACGCGTGGATCGACCACACGAAGACGAAGATCGGCTACGAGATCCCGTTCACGCGGCACTTCTACGTGTACAAGCCGCCGAGGCCGCTGGCGGAGATCGACGCGGAGTTGAAGTCGCTTGAGGCGGAGATTCAGGCGCTGTTGGGTGAGGTGACGGAATGACCGTCACTGCGGAAGGGTGGATCGAAGGCGCGCCTGCTCAATGGAAGCGGGGGCGCATCAAAAATCTCATCGCATCGGCCAGCAACGGAACTTGGGGTGGCGAACCCGCCGAAGATGGCAGCGATGTCCGCTGTATTCGCGCCGCCGACTTCGACCGTGTGGGGCGTCGAGCGAAGGTCGATGGGGCTCCGTTGCGAAGCGTCGACGAATCATCGCTGCGGCAGCACCTCCTGCATCCTGGCGACCTCATTCTTGAGAAGTCGGGGGGAGGTGAAAAGCAGCCCGTCGGCATGGCTGTTCTCTATGAAGGTGGAGAGAAGGCAGTGTGCTCCAATTTCTGCTCTCGGATCTCCCCAGTATCCGATGTCGACTCGCGTTTCTTGACGTATGTCTTCGCCGCTGCATACGGGCAAGGGTTGACGCAGAGCGCCATCAACCAAACCACGGGCATCCAGAACTTGGATGCCAGGGTGTTCTTCTCCTCTCCGTGGGCATATCCAGGGCTGGAGGAGCAGCGCCGCATCGCCGATTTCCTCGACGGCGAGACCGCCCGCATCGATGCTCTCACGGGCAAAAGGACGGTCCAGCTAAAACTCCTGGCAGAACGTCGTGCGGCACTGAAGACCAGGTGCGTAACGTGTTCCGGTCCCCAGAAGGTGCATCACCCACTGTTGGGCGACATTCACCCAGACTGGCAGGTGCTGCCCCTCCGGCGAATTCTCCCCGCTATTAATGTGGGTGTTGTCATTAACCCGTCACACCACTTCACGGAGGCTGGTATTCCGTTCATTCACGGATTTAATGTGCGTGAGGGGTTTATTAGCCAAGTTGGCATGAAGTTCATGAGCAGTGAGAGCAATGAGCTGCACAAGCGATCGAGGGTTTACGCAGGAGATGTCCTCGTTGTGCGCGCTGGAGCTACTGCTGGACGGGCTGCCAAGGTCAGCGAAGAGTTCGATGGAGCTAACTGTGCCTCAGTTCTGATTCTCAGGAAAAGTGAGGCGCTGGACGCGACCTACTTGGAAACCTTCATCAACTCCGTCGCCGGAAAAGGGCAGGTGTCCTTTTCTCAATACGGTGCAGCCCAGGAAGTGATCAGCGCAGGGCAGGTTTCTTCCTTCTCCATCGCGCTTCCCCCGCTTAGCGAGCAGATCGCGAGAGTGGCCAAACTCTCAGTAGCCACTGCTGAGACAGCCGCTCTGGAGTCGGGACTGACGCGGCAAGTCGCTCTCCTGTCCGAACGCCGCCAAGCCCTAATCACCGCCGCCGTAACCGGCCAGTTCGACGTATCCACCGCCAGCGGACGCAACGTAACGGACGGAGTCACCGCGTAGCCATGAGCCCCATCCACACGGAGTCCGCCTTCGGTGATGCCATCGTCGCCGCCATGGTCGAGCGCGGCTGGCGCGAGGCGCGTCCCCAGGACTACCGGGCCGATCTCGGCCTGGACACCAACGAGTTGTTCACCTTCATCGGGGCGACCCAGCCCGACGAGTGGAACGAACTGCTCACCGTCTACGGCGGCGACCCGAACGAGGCGCAGCGCGGGTTCGCCAGTCGCCTCGACCAGGCCATCGCCACCAACGGGCTCCTCGACGTACTCCGCAACGGCGTCAAGGACCGGGGTGTCCTGCTCCGGGTCGCGTACTTCAGGCCGAACCTCGTCGCCCACGACTCCGTGCTGGACGGCTACCGGGCCAACCGCCTCACCGTCGTCCGCGAACTCGAGTACGCGACGAAGCAGGCCGACTGGGGCAACCGGCTCGACCTCGCCCTGTTCCTCAACGGAATCCCGGTTGCCACGGCCGAGTTGAAGAACCCGCTGACCAAGCAAGGTGTGGAGCAGGCCAAGGAGCAGTACCGTACCGACCGGGACCCCACCGAGCTGATCTTCACGCGTCGGGTCGTCGCGAACTTCGCCGTGGACCCGGACTTGGTTTTCGTCGCCACCCAGCTCAAGGGCAAGAACACCCGCTTCCTCCCGTTCAACACCGGCTCCAACGGCCCCGGCCAGCCGGGCGGCGCGGGCAACCCGGCCCCGACGGTCTACGGCACCTACGCGACCTCCTACCTCTGGGAGCAGGTCTGGCAACCGGACAACTGGCTGGACCTGCTCCAACGGTTCGTGCACCTGCACAAGAGCAAGACGCCCGGCGGCGGCGCCACCAAGACGATGATCTTCCCCAGGTTCCACCAGTGGGACGTGGTCAAGAAGCTCACCTCACACGCCGCCACCCACGGCGCCGGCCACGACTACCTCGTCATGGCCTCAGCCGGCTCGGGCAAGTCGAACACCATCGGCTGGCTCGCGCACCGCCTCAGCGACCTGCACACCCCCACCGACCCGTCGGAGCTCGACACCGAGGCCGTGACCAAGGGCCTCAAGCCGGGCGTGCCGGTCTTCGACAAGGTCATCGTCATCACCGACCGCCGCAACCTGGACGCCCAACTCCGGGAAACGGTCGGCAATTTCGAGCAGACCGCGGGCCTCGTCGTGAAGATCGACGAGAAGCACGGGGCGAAGGGCGAGCAGCTCGCCAAGGCCCTCTCCCGCGACACCGGGAAGATCGTCACCGTCACCCTGCACTCCTTCCCGGCACTGCTGGACTACCTCCAGCGCAACCCCACCGAGATCCAGGGCAGCCGCTTCGCGATCATCGTGGACGAGGCGCACTCCTCGCAGTCCGGCGACGCCGCCACCGCCGTACGGTCCGCCCTGCGCGACCTGGGCCTGGACTCCGACTCGGACGACGCCGGCGCGACCACGGTCAAGGCCGAGGCCGCCACCCTCGACGAGCAGCTCAAGAAGAGGGCCGAGCAGCGGTCCCGCGCCGCGAACCTCTCCTACTTCGCGTTCACCGCCACGCCGAAGGCCAAGACCCTCGAACTCTTCGGCACGCTCCAGGACATCGACGGCAAGGCGGCCTACCGGCCCTTCCACACGTACTCCATGCGACAGGCGATCGAGGAGGGCTTCATCCTCGACCCGCTGCGCAACTACGTCACGTACAACACGTACTGGAAGCTGGTGAACCAGAACCCCGACGAGCGGGAGGTCGACCCGTCGAAGGCGAACTCCCTGCTCGCCCGGTACGCGCTGACCCATGACTCGACGGTCGCCCAGCACGCCCAGGTGATCGTGGAGCACTTCGTGGCGCACAGCCGGGGCCGTCTCGGCGGGCGGGCCAAGTCCATGGTGGTTACCGCCTCGCGGCAGTCCGCCGTACAGATGGCCCGAGCGATCAAGAGCTACATCAAGGACCGGGACTACGACACCAAGTACCCCGACCTGGGTGTCCTGGTCGCCTTCTCCGGCTCGCTCACCCTGGATGGCAAGGAGACCACCGAGCCGAAGGAGAACGGCGGGCTGTCGGAGAGCGCGCTGCCGAAGGCGTTCGCGTACACGCGTGCCGACGACAAGGCCGCCCGAGCCGGCGGTGCGGGCCAGCGCGAGTACCGGATCCTGGTCGTGGCGGAGAAGTACCAGACCGGCTTCGACCAGCCGCTTCTCACGACGATGTACGTCAACAAGTCGCTGACCGGCATCTCCGCCGTCCAGACCCTGTCCCGCCTGAACCGCACCGCCGAGCGCAAGACCCAGGCGGACCTGGCGGTCCTGGACTTCGTCAACGACGCCAACGACATACAGGACGCCTTCCGCCCGTACTTCGAGGAGGCGAACACCCTCCCCTCCGACCCCAACCTGCTCTACACCGCGCAGAGCCGGGTCATGCAGGCCGGGATTCTGTCCGGGCAGGAGATGGACGAGTTCGCCGCCGCGTACTTCGCCGCCAAGGAGAAGGCTGCGGGCTCACAGTCCAAGTGGGAGAAGCTGCACGCCGAGCTGTACCGGCTGCTCTCCCCCGCCGTCGCCCGCTTCACGCCCCTGCTGGAGAGCGAGGACGAGGACGACCAGGAGACGGCGGAGAACTTCCGCGCCGACCTCAACGACTACGTCAGGAAGTACGGCTTCCTCGCGCAGATCGTCCCCTACCGGGATGCCGAGCTGGAGCGGCTGCACCTCTACGGCCGCTACCTCCTCAACCGGCTGCCGCGCCGCGCGGACGGCGGCGTGGACATAGGCGAGGTCGACCTCAGCCATATGCGGGTGGAAAAGACCGGCGAGTACGACGTCTCCCTCACCTCCGAGGGGCCGACGACGATGCAGGGCTTCGGCGACGGCTCGGGCGGTGCGAAGGAAGCGGAGAAGTCGCTGCTGTCGCAGTTGATCGAGAAGTTCAACGAACGCTTCGGCACCGAGTTCACCGAGCAGGACGTCATCCGGCCCTTCGAGGAGGCCAAGGCCGACCCGAAGGTGCGGGCGGCGGCCGTCGTCAACGACGAGGAGAACTTCGGCCTTGTCTTCGACAACGTCTTCGCGGACAAGATGGCCGACCACATCGACACCATCGCGGGACTGGGCCGCCAGTACTTCGGCCCCGACAAGGGCTTCAAGTCCAGCCTGGACCGCAGCGCCCGCAAGGCCGCCTGGCGGATGATCCGCCGCGAGGTGGGCCTGGACGACTGACGTCCGACTCGTAGGCCCCGGCTGAACGTGCCGGCCGGGGCACCCTTTGAGCTCCGCATGCCGTAGCCGTGCGGAGCGGAAGGCTCACGAGCCGGTGCCGGCTGCCGCGTCCTTCTACCTCCCCTCGACCACGAGAAGCCACTTCAGGAGCGGGCGATGGACAACGAGATTCAGCTGATCAGTGACGGTGACGGACTGGCGGTCATCGGGAATCCGTCGGATGTCGATCGCTTCCTCGCCTCGGAGGGACTGGCGTCCCAGGACCTCGGACTGGAACGGCTCAAGTCCGCCATCGGTACCGGGGCCGTGGTCGCGCAGGCAGGTTCGGAGATCGCCGCCAGCTCCGGTCGCTGGGTGAAGCTGACGCGGGAGTCGGCACAGCGGGTCCACAAGTACGGGCTGATGGAAAGCAAGACGCCAGGCGTCCGCCATGCGATGGTGGGGAAACCTGGCTCGATCAAGTCGTGGCTCCAGGTCGAGAGGGGGGCCGGCTCGTTTCTGACCAACCCGGCGATTCTTGCCGGTGCCGCGGGGATCATGGCGCAGGTGGCGATGCAACAGAGCATGGCCGAGATCACCGACTATCTCGCCACCATCGACGAGAAGGTCGACGACGTGCTGCGCGCCCAGAAGGACACCGCGTTGGCCCGCATGATCGGAGTGGGCTTGGTCATCGAGGAGACCATGACCATCCGGGAGAAGAGGGGCAGGGTCGACGAGATCATGTGGTCGAAGGTGCAGACCGCGCCGACGACGATCGCAGAGACCCAGGTCTACGCCTTGCGTCAACTCGACGCCGTCGCGGAGAAGATGGAGCGCAAGACCGACATCGGTGATCTCGCCGCGACGGCCAAGAAAGCCGAGTCGATTGTTCGGGAGTGGCTCGCTGTACTGGCTCGCTGCTTCCAGCTGCAGGACGCGATCGCCGTTCTCGAACTCGACCGGGTGCTGGACGCGTCTCCGGGGGAGCTGGACGGGCATCGCAGCGGGCTGAAGGATGCCCGGCAGGACCGGCTGGAACGGATCACGCTCAGCACCGAGCGCCTGGTGGCCCGGATGAACGCGGCCGCCGACTCGGCCAACGCGAAGGTGCTGCTGAACCCGGCCGCGTCCCCGGCCGTGGTCCGGTCGAGCAACCATGTCTCGGCCAGTGTCCATGACTTCCACGGACGGCTCGGCATCGAGTCCGGACGCCAGTCCTCGAAGACGAGACAATGGACGGACGCGGCCGCGGAGGCGATGGACAAGGTGCTCGAGGCAGGAGAAGAGGGCGTCGATGCCGCCTGGCGCGTCGGCAGCGAGACCCTCGGCCAGGCCAGATCGGCGACGGGCAAGCTCTCCAGCGGGATTGCCGAGCTCTCCAGCGGGGTTGCCGAGCGAGCTCTCCGTTGGTTCGGGGACAACGAGTAACGCCACGAAGAAGGTTGATGAGCGGCGGCCGTCAGCCATGGGGCTCGGTTGACGGATTTGGTCCCCGGCAACACCCTCGATTGCGACGAGCCAAGAAGGCCGGTGGTCGTGGTCGGCCCTCAGACGTGAGTGCCCGGCCGCCAGTGCGACTGAGCACCCATTTTCTGCGTACAACCCTGTGCGCCGTGCAAGTTGTCCTCTGCGTGAGGTGCAACGGATCTGGAGGGGAAAGAATGAACCACGCGGCAGGCGAGCTCGAGGAGTCTCGGCTCCAGAAGGCCGTTGAGACGATCGTCATCACACCGGAGGCGGCCGCAAAGCTCGTAGACGGCTACCGTGCGACCTTCGAGGACAAGTTCAAGCGGAAGCCCGAGAGCCCGGAGGACAGGCGCCGGATCGCGGCCAAGATCATAGGCCGGTACTCCAAAATCTCGGCAGCCGCCGGGGCGGCCACCGCGGCTCCGAGCGTGATCCCAGGGATCGGAACTGCGGTCGCAGTCCTGGGCGGTGGTGCCACTGACATCGCCGTGGCTCTCAAGCTCCAGGTCGACATGTGCATGTGCCTGGTCGAGGTGTACGAGACCGAGCTGAGCAATGAGGACAAGAAGCACCTCGCCTTCACGATCGCGTTGGCGGGTTCGGCAGAACAAATGGCGACAAAGGGCGGCAAGGCCGCCGTACAGAAGATCGCCGAGAAGCTGGTCTACCAGTACCTGAAGGGGCCCGCCCTGGTCACGATCAAGCAGTTGTTCAAGCGGGTGTCCATCACCTTCACCCAGAAAGCGATGGCCAAGGCGATTCCAGCCGGCATCGGTGTCGCATTCAGCAGCTCAACGAACTACGTTCTGACGACGGTGGTGGGCAAGGTTGCCGTCGCCGTCCTGGCCAAGGATGTGAAATAGCCTCCGCCCCTCACCCCGACAAGACGCGGGCGCCCAGCCGCCACTGCGACTGGGCCCCACGGGGGTTGTGAAGGTACGGCTCAGACGCTCTGGTCGGCGGCCAGCCGGACGAGCCCGGCCCACGCCTCGGGGGCGACCGTCAGAACCGGTCCGGACCGGACCTTCGAGTCACGGATGTGTACGGCGTCCACGGCGGCTGCGACCTCCACACACTCGCCACCCCCGCCGCTGCTGTAACTGCTCTTGAACCAGGCCGACTCCGACACAGTCAACTTGGTGCTTCGCAAGGTCATTTCACTCCCAGCAGTTCCTCGATGAAGTCCAGCGACTCACGAGGGGTGAGCGCCTGTGACCGGAGGATGCCATATCGAGCTTCGAGCTCACGGATCTTTCCCGCACTGGTGTACAGGCGACTGTCGTCCTGAACCTCGGTGTACGCGATGCGCCGCCCTTCGGCGTTGTCGATCAGGTTGAAGGGTCCGCCCAGCCCCGCATGGTCCTCTCGGTCGGTGGGCATCACCTGAATCTCCACGTTCCGGTTCTGCCCCACGAGCAGGAGCTGCTCCAACTGCTCGCGGAGGGTTGCCAGTCCACCGATCGGCTTGCGGAGCACCACTTCCTCGATGATGAAGCTCAGAAGTGGGGCTGGACGACGAGTGAAAATTTCCTGCCGCGCCAACCGCGCCGCCAAGCGCTGTTCAATGACGTCGTCATCGAGCAGGGGGCGCTGCATCTGGAAGACGGCCTTCGCGTACTCCGCTGTCTGCAACAGGCCGGGCACCGCAAGAGCCGCGTACACAGACAGGCCGAGCGCGCTCGCCTCCAACCGCGCCATGTCCCGGAAGAACGCCGGATACTGCGCCCGCCCCACCTCCTCCTTCAGCGCCTTGAGGACGCCCCCGGCGTCCAGCACCTCGTCCGCGCGGTCGATGAACCTCGGCGGGGGAATCCGCCGCCCCTGCTCGAAGGAGGCGATCGACTGGGCCGCGTAGCCCGTGAGCCTCCCGAACTCCGGCCGCTCCAGGCCCGCCCGTACCCGCAGCAGCTTCAACTGCCGCCCGAACGCCGTCACCACGCCCGATCCCGGCTCGTCCTCCGGCCTCGGCCCGGCGTCATCCCGCGCACCCTCGGCCTCGCCCTGCCCCACCGACTCCAGCGACTCCATCGGCTCCACCGCCTCCCCGGCCCCGTTCCCCGGCCCAACGCGCCCACCCCGAGCCGGTCACGCGGCGCGCCTCGTACACCTCCCGCCCCGTCGCGTACAACCCGAACGCGACGGCGCGTCACCACTGGTCACGCTACGCCACCGCCGGAAGCGTTGAGGGCATGAACAACGAGATCGCTGCTCCTTCCCGTAACGGTCAACCCATCGGCCCCACCGGTCACTTCGCGATGCGCTTCAGCTCGACCCCGCGCGGTGCGCGGCTCGCCCGGCGGCTTGCCGGGCAGCGGCTCGACGCGTGGGGCATCGCCTACGACTGCGACGCGCACCACGCGCTGACGCTGATCGTCGCCGAGCTCGCCGCCAACGCCGTCCGGCACGGCCGGGTCCCCGGCCGCGACTTCCACCTCGCGTTGGCCCGCGACGCCACGACCGTACGGATCGAGGTCACCGACACCCGCACCGAAGGCGTACCGGTCGTAGCGACGCCCACGGACCTCCGCGACACCGGCCGCGGCCTGCTCCTGGTCGAGCGGCTCGCCGACCGCTGGGACTGGCACCCGCGCAGGGACGGCCCCGGCAAGACGGTCTGGGCGGAGTACGTCCTGCCGGCGGGAGGCCGACCGGTCGCAGCGCCCCCCTGCCCGTCGTCCACCGCTGCGGCCGCGCCCGGGTAGCACCGCGGGCCCTGGACGGCAGATCGACGCAGCGGTCACACTTGACCCCTTACCGTGACTGTTCATCACGCACACCGGGGGCAAGGTGCCGCAGGAGGCGATCTCCGACCGTTACGAACTCCTGGAGGAGCTCAGCCACGGCGGCATGGGCGACGTGTGGCGCGGCTACGACTCGGTGCTCGACCGGCCCGTCGCCGTGAAGCTCATCCGGCAGGCGTCGGTCACCTCCCCGCAGCTGGCCGAGGAGTTCGCCAAGCGCTTCCGTCGCGAGGCCCGCATCACCGCGCGCATCCAGCACCCCGGCGTGCCGCAGGTTTACGACGCGGTGCTCGACGCGTCGTACGAGCGGCTGTTCCTGGTGATGGAGCTCGTCGACGGCGTACCGCTGTCCGCCTACCTCGACCCCGGCCGGCCGCTGCCGGTCAGCTGGGCGGCCGCCGTCGCCGCGCAGGTCGCGACCGTGCTGTCGCACGCGCACGACCTACCGGTCATCCACCGGGACCTCAAGCCGGGCAACATCCTCGTCGCCCGTGACGGCACCGTGAAGGTCCTGGACTTCGGCATCGCGGCGATGCTGCGCACCGACGTCACCAAACTGACCGCCACCGGCAGCCCCATCGGCACCCACCAGTACATGTCGCCCGAGCAGGTCCGCGGCGGACGCATCACCCCGCAGGCCGACCTGTACGCGCTGGGCTGTGTGCTGCACGAACTCCTCAGCGGGCGCCTCGCGTTCGAGGCGGAGAGCGAGTACCTGCTGATGTACCAGCACGTCAACGCCGCCCCCGCCCCCCTGCGGCAGCTGCGGCCCGACGTCCCGGAGGCGTTGGAGGAGCTGGTCCTGCACCTGCTGCGCAAGGCGCCCGAGGCGCGGCCCGCCGACACGCAGGAGGTGTACGCACGGCTGCTGCCGTTCCTCCCGCCGCCGGGTGGAGAACCCGGCACGGCCGATGCCGGGCCGGCCGGTGCGCCCGACCCGACGAGCGTGTTCCGTCGCCCCTTCGCGCCCCGCGCCCGCGCCCAAGCCCCCGCACCCGATGGTTCGACGCCGACAGCCGTTCTCCCGCGGGCCCAGCCGGTGCCCGTCCCCGCCCGGCTGCGCGAGGACATCAAGGCGGCGTACGCCCACTCCGACGCCCTGCTGGAGGAGGAGCGGTTCGCGCAGGCCGCCGAGGTGCTCGGCGAGGTCATCGAACCCGCGGCCCTCGCCCTCGGCTCCGAGAGCAAGCAGGTCCTGGCGCTGCGCCGCCAGCGAGCGGCGATCCGCCTCCTCGGCGGCGACTACCGGGCCGCCCTGCCCGAGTTCGACGCCCTTGCCGACGAATACGCCCGCATCGCCGGACCCACCGGCGAGCAGGCCCGCGCCTGCCGCGCCCAGGCGGCCCGGTGCCGCGCCGAACTCGGCCAGGTCACCGACGCGCTCGCCGCGCTCCAGGGCGTGCTGAACGTCGTGCGGGCCGTCGACAGCGACGTGAGCGAGGAAGCCGTGGAGCTGCGGCACAACATCGGGATGCTGCTGCTTGCCCAGGGTCGGGCCGTCGAAGCCCGGCAGGTCTTCGAACCGCTCCACGAAGACATGTGCATGGTGTTCGGCCCCAACGACGAAATGACCGCCGACATCGCCGAGGCGCTCGCCGTGATCCGTCTCGGCCTCGACGATTCGGCTTCCTGACCCGGGATCCCCAAGCCAGCACCTCAGCTCCTCCCCCCCGTTCCCTTCCCGCGGCAAGGCATAGGTGACATGACTGGTTCGACCACCGGTTCTGCAGAGGCGCAGTCCCGCGCCCGCTACCTGCTCGAGGGGCGGCGGGTGACCATCGCCGACCTACTCGGCATCGGGCTCCTAAAGGAAGGGGAGCGGCTGCGGTTCGTCCGGCCCCGCGTCGGCGAGTCGCACGAGGCCACAGTCACACCCCGGGGGTGGATCCGGCTGTCGGACGGGGAGGAGTTCCGCTCCCCTTCCAAAGCCGCCATGGTCGCGGTCGGCAACGGAACTTTCGACGGCTGGGAGGCGTGGCAGGTCGACGACGGCAGATACCTGACACAGTTGCGTCAGGAACTGCTCGACCGGGCGGCCGAGGAAGCCGATCCCACGGCACCTGAGAAGGAGCAACAGCAGACGTCGATGTCGCCTAGGGAGCGGCACGCAAGTCTGAAGGAAGCGCGTGAATCGGCGGAGGCAGGGCGCCCCTTGTCCCTCTCCGTACAACACCTGCTGGCCTGGTGGGGTGCGACGGGCCGAGGCGCGGTAAACGACCAGATCGAGGCCGAACTGGCCAACCACAGTCTGATCACCTCACCGGAATTCGACAAGGTGTCCCTGACCGCGACGGTCCGACTGGTCAAGGCTGCGGAAGAGCAGACCGAAGACGTTCCCCTCGCCGGGTTGCCAGTGACGGCTGTGGCGGCCGCCGGAGTGTCCGAAGAGTTGGATCCACGCGAGACGGGATTGACCGTCGGCACCCTGCCGTCTGCCCTCGCCGGCGTCGTCAGTGTCAAGCCGACCGCCACGTTCGAGGAAGTCATCACGCTGATGGTCCTCCACGACTTCTCCCAGTTGCCCATCCTCGCCGGTCCACACAACCTGCGGGGATCCGTCTCGTGGAAGTCCATAGCGCGCGCCCGCCATGCCGACCCCGACGCCCACCTCTCCCAGGCGATCGTGGACGCACGCGACGTCCGCTACGACCACGACCTGATCGACGTCCTCCCCACCCTGGTCGAGCACGACTTCGTACTCGTCAGGGACCAGCACAACGCGATCGCCGGGATCGTCACCGCCGCCGACGTCGCCCATGCCTACGGCGAACTGGCCGGGCACTTCCTCCTGATCGGTGAAATGGACCGCCGGCTGCGACAGGTCATCGCGGGGGCCTTCACCCTGTCCGAGGTCACCGGCCTGTGCGACCCGGCAGGTGAACGCATTGGCTCTTTCGGGGACATGACCGTCGGTGACTACCAGCGGATACTGGAGAACCCGGGACTGTGGACACAGCTCGGATGGCCGCTCGACCGCAAAGTGTTCATTGCGCGGCTGGAGGAGATTCGCCGGATCCGCAACAACGTCATGCACTTCAACAGCAGTGATCCCCTACCGAAGACGGACGTCGACAAGATCCGGCACCTGAACAAGCTGCTGAGGGAGTACGGAGAATAACCCTGCCTTCGGCACTCAGCCGGTGGTCTCGAACAACTCGTCGTTCAACGGTGCGCGTCGCTGCGTAGACGGGAGGCGTTTACGGGACTTCTTCGAGGGCTTCCGCCCGCGCGAGGACGCTGCGACCGGCCAGATCAGCTCCGACTCACCGCGGGCCCGCCGCGTGAACTCGCCCGTGCGAGCTCGCTCCCAAAGGATTTCGACAGCGGCCTCCAGGACGGCCGGGTAATCCAGGTCGGTGAGCTCCATGCCTCCCCCTGACGGGCTGCCGGCCACAGAGGGTATCGCGCACGATCGGGGCACGTCCCGCTCTCGTTGATACCTTGGCCGGTCGGACTGCAGGACTGAAAACGACGAAGGCGAGCCGGACACTGCAGCAGTTGTGTCCCAGCCAACCTCGCGCGGGGCACGGTTGTTCCTACAAGGTGAGGGCTGTCCACTGTTCGCCCGACGGCCGATAGACGCAGTTCGCAGTGATGCGAAATACCGGCGACGAAACGTAGTCCATCTTGCCTTTGGCCTCGACGTTCAGTTCGGAGCCGCGGAGCGCGATGATAAAGATACCGCCAGAGACTCGGATCCAGTACGCGGGTGGGTCGAGCTCGGCGAGAACCCCGAGCTCGGGCAGGCGCAGATAGCGTGGGGCACTCTTGTCGTACTCGGTAATCAAGGCGTGGAGATTACGCTGCAGGTCGGCGAGGACGTCGCTGGGAACATGGTGTTTTACCTCGGGCTCCAAGACGCGCGCGAGGTGGCGGTGCCCACGTCTGGCTGCAATGTCGACGGGCCGCTCTCCAGTGCTGTTCCGCAAGGTGCGCCACGCTCCGCACTCGAGGAGACCTTGCACGATGTCGGTGGGCACTCCATGCCACGCGGCCTGGTGGAGCGGAGCGTACCGTTTCTTTCCATCCAGGCGGACAGCGTTGACCCAGCTGCGCTTGTCCCTGGCGCTCAGGATGGTGAAGACGCGTCGCCAGTTGCCGTTGCGGGTGGCGTTGGCCAGCTCATCCCGCTGTGCCACTTCGTCCGAGTGAAGAATGGCCCGGGTTATACGCCCGTCCCATTGCGCGATGTCTTCGAGCTGATAGTCCATGCGAACGAGCGTACGGCCGGTGACCACCTCTGCAGGGGCTGTTGAGCAACGCGAGGTGCCGCAGTGTTACTGGGAAGTTGGCACGCCGGAGGCCAGCGCGGGCCCCTGATGAAGGCAGGCCCTTTGTCGCCCCCAAAAGGTCTGCGGTGCTCACCGCTTCGATGGCCGCAACCGACCTCGGCGACTCCCCCGCCCTCGTTCCCACGGCGTCGCAGGGGCCCTCATGGGAACGGAAGGCCGAGTAAGCACAGGGAAGGACCGGAAGAAGCCGGAAGGCTCCGCCGCGCTGACCAGCAAGAACGATGAAGCCAGGGAAAAGACAGGACAGACAGAGTGATCAATAAACCCTCTCCTAAAGCGGGTGTCGCAGGTTCGAATCCTGCCGGGGGCACCAGCGCAGAGGCCCCGGACCGATCATGGTCCGGGGCCTCTGCCATTCACTTCTGACATCAACGAGGGCAGTCACCCACGCTCGGGCCGCCTCTTCCTCAGCTGCCGGTCGCCCGTAGCTCTTCCGTCCGCCGGCGGGCGTAGCCCTCCAAGTCCTGCTTGATGGCCATGACGTCCTCCACGCGGATCCGGATGGGCCCGCAGTGCAGGGCATCGCAGGAGCGGGGAAAGCTGCCGTCGATGAGGGAGACGCCGCTGAGTACGACGCCCGCCACCTCATCAACCGCGGTGCACAGCACCGGGTGGAACGAGCAGTCCTCGTAGATGTCGCCCACCCGGATGCCGTTCGGGTTGCCGGGGTCTGGTGTCTCGCTCATGGGAAGAACCGTCTCAGTTTCCGTCTCGCTCAGCGACTGTCAGGCCCGTTGGGCCGGGCTCCGGGCAAGTGATGCGCCGCGCCCACCCATCCGCCTCTCGGGAGGCGGGGATTGTCTGATGCCCCATTGTGATTCGCGGGTGTACAACCCCGTGCGGGTGCCGGCTGTCTGTAAGGCGCCGGAGGGATGAGCCTTCTGCGCCTTCGCGTAGGACGATTGGGGATCAGGTGGGGAAGCAGGGCTGGAGAGTCGTCGTAGCCGTTGGTGCGGCGGCGGTGTTCACGGCCGTGGCCGCGGCGCCGGCCGGGGCGGCCGAGGGTGGGGTCTCGTTCACCCGTGTCCAGGTGAACGGCGGCAAGCCGATTGTGATCGGGGTGTCGGAGGTTGCGGTACCCGCCTCCTTCCGAATGGCGACCACCCACAAGTGGCAGTGGCCGGCGGTGTTCCTGTACCGCGATGGTGCGGATGATCGGCTGTGGCACGCCATCGAGACGAGCGACTGCATCACCGTGAGCTCGGGCGTCTGTGACTTCGACGAGACGATGTACTTCGACCCGAGCGTGTGGGACATGCGTAACAGCGAGGCCGGGGTCTGGAAGGTCGGAGCCGAGGTGTACTTCAAGGGCGGCGGCGGTGACACCGACGACAAGGGTCTGACGGTCCAGGTCAAGCGCAACTCCCGCCTGACCGTCAACGCCTCGCCCGAACCGGTGTCCAAGGACAGGACCATCACCGTGACCGGCAAGGTCACACGGGCCAACTGGGAGACCAAGAAGTACGCCTCCTACGGAGGCCGCCTGGTGAACCTGCAGTTCAAGCCTGCCGGCACCGCCTCCTACACCACGGTGAAGAAGGTGTACGCGAACGGCTCGGGTGATCTCAGGACGACCGTGAAGGCCTCCAAGACGGGCACGTGGCGCTGGCTGTACCACGGCAACGCCACCACCGGCCCGTCGACGTCGTCCGGGGACAACGTCGTGGTGAAGTGATGTGACGCCTGCCTAGGTCCGAGCCGCGACCCGGTTGCCGCGTTGGATCTCGTACCTAGGATGGGCGGCATGCGATGGGGGACGCAGCCGCGCTGGGCGCGAGGGATGGCGGCGGTGTACGTCATCGGGTTCGTGGAAGGAACCGGGTCGCACGCCTACGACGTGCTCAGGGGTGGACTGCACGCGTACCGCTACTGGCCCCTGCCGAGCCAACTGCTCTTTCACGCCCTGCTCGTGCTCGACCTGCTCGTCGCCGTGTGGGTCGTGCTCGCGCGTCCGGCAGGACCGCCCCTCGGCGCGACCGTCATGGCCGCCGACCTGGCTGCGAACTGGTGGGGGAACCGGTACGGCATCCTGAGCGACCCGCTCGACTACGTGAGGCCGTCCGGGCTGGCGCCGATCACGCTCTTCGGAATTTTCGTCCTGGCGACGGCGCTGCCCCTGCACAGGACGTTCCGCCAGGGGTCGCCGCGTCAAGGTCTGTCTCCGGACGCGCCCTGTCGCTAGCGGGGATGGCCGTCAAAGCCGCCCACTGACGTTTCCGTCACCGTCCGTTGATGTGATGCCAGGTCACAGCCTGGCTCGCTTGTCCGAACACAGGAGGTCTCCATGGCCAAGGGCTACTGGGTCAGTGCGTACCGGACCATTTCCGACCCGGAGAAACTGGCCGCCTACAACGAGCTGGCCGCTCCGGCCGTCCAGGCCGGGGGCGGGCGGGTGCTCGCCCGCGGCGGCCGGGTCGTCGCCCATGACGCCGGTATCGCCGAGCGCACCGTCCTGATCGAGTTCGACACCTTCGAACAGGCGGTCGCGGCACACGAGAGCGCGGCGTACCAGGAGGCGCTGGCCGTCCTTTCCGACGGCGTCGAGCGCGACTTCCGCATCATCGAGGGCGTCGACTGACCGGCGACCGCAGCCACGCGCCGCGGGGCGCTGCTACCGCACCCGACGCCGGCCCTTCGAGCGGCGGGGGTAGGGGAAGAGACGGGGCCGGCGTTTGGCGGCCACGTCCTCTATCCAGCCGAAGAGCAGGATCGCCAGGCAGATCAGCGGGACGGCGATCACCAGCGGGGTCCACTGGCTCATCAGCAGCCACTGGGCGTGGTCGTAGAGGAAGGTGTTGCTCCACAGCGGGTCGATCAGCGGCTCGGTCAGCACCAGCGCGAAGGAGTGCCACAGGTAGACGGTGACAGCGCGGGAGTTGAGCAGGCTGATGACGCCGTTGAACCGCTCCAGCGGTTTGGGCCACTGCTCCCAGGAGGGGCTCAGGTGGAGCAGCAGCATCACCGCGCCGAACGACCAGATCGCCTGGGCGACCGGCACCGCTTCCAGGTCGTGCCCGAGCCGGGGGTTGTCCACCGGTGACCGCAGCAGCCACCACAGGCCGAACATGAGCACCAGCGGTGCGACGGACGGCACGACGTACTGCGGAATTCTGCGCAGCAGCCCCTCCTGGTGGGCCATGCCGAGCAGCCAGCAGGCGCCGAAGGTGGTGAAGTCGGTGGCGGCCTCCATCAGCCGGCCGGACTGGTCGACCAGGCCCGAGTTGACGACGAACGCCAGCACCAGCGGTACCAGCAGGGTGACCCAGGGCAGCTTCCGCATCGCCTTGAGTATCAGCGGCGACAGCAGTACGTACCAGAGGTAGGCGCGCAGGTACCACAGCGGCACACAGATCTGCTCGGCCCAGGTGTTCGGCAGGTGGCCGCCGAAGGTGTGCAGTGTCGCCCCGAACGGCGGCTCGCTGAACGGCATGACCCAGTACGCCAGGTCGCCCCACCACCAGTTGGGGTGGTGGGCGTCGGGCCGCCAGCCCTGCAGGAGCATCAGCGGCACCACGACCGCGCCGAACAGCCACATCGGCGGCAGCAGACGGCGCAGCCGGCCGCGGATCACGCTCAGCGCCGGCCGGTTGAGGGAGCGCACCATCAGAGACCCGGCCAGCGCGAACATGACGCCCATGGAGGGGAAGACGATCGGCAGCCAGGACCAGCTGAAGTTGTGGTAGACCACCACGCGGACCAGGGCGAGCGCCCGCAGCAGGTCGAGGTAGCGGTCGCGGCCGGGCTTCCGCGCGGGCGCCGGGGCGGCCTCCTCGGGCTGCGGGCCGCGCTGCGCGGGGAAGGCGGCGGGGTCCATCACCCGCAGGGCGACGGTGTCGGAGGGGTCCTGGGTGCCGAAGGCACTTGGTTGCGCGTGACTCATGCGGACTTCGCCCCCGTTGTGAACTCGAGCCCCACCTCACCGGTGCGCCGCAGCTTCTGCCAGCGCAACCGGCCCCCGGTCAGGGCGGTGATGGCGGACTGCAGCAGCACCATGTACATGAGCACCCGGTAGACCACCTGCTGGGCCGGGAGCGTGATCAGGTGCCACGGCTTCTCCCTGTCCAGGTGGAAGGACCACCAGGCGCACACGGCCTGCAGGGCCATCACCGCGAACCAGGCGGCCAGGGTCTTGTACGCGTCGACGAAGACCACGCCGTAGACCATGCCGATGTCGATGGCGGGTGCGAGCAGCGGGGTGATCACCATGAACAGGGCGACGAACGGCAGCCCCACCCGGCCGAAGTGGCCGGCCGCGCCGCGCTCCAGCAGCGAGTGCCGGTGCTTCCACATCGCCTGCATGGTGCCGTAGCTCCAGCGGTACCGCTGGGACCAGAGCTGCTTCATGCTGACGGGCGCCTCGGTCCAGGCGCGGGCGTCCTCGGCGTAGACGACCCGCCAGCCGGCCCGGTGCAGGGCCATGGTCACGTCGGTGTCCTCGGCGAGCGTGTCGTCGCTCATGCCGCCCGCCTGCTGCAGCGCCGTACGGCGGAAGCCGCCCACGGCGCCGGGGATGGTCGGCATGCAGTTGAGCACGTCGTACATCCGGCGGTCGAGGTTGAAGCCCATCACGTACTCGATGTGCTGCCAGGCGCCGATCAGCGTGTCGCGGTTGCCGACCTTGGCGTTGCCGGCCACCGCGCCGACCCGGGGGTCGGCGAAGGGCTGCACCAGCTCGCGGACGGTGGACGGCTCGAAGACCGTGTCGCCGTCCATCATGACGATCAGGTCGTACGAGGCGGCCGCCACACCGGTGTTGAGGGCGGCCGGCTTGCCGCTGTTGGGCTGCCGGATCAGCCGGACCGTCGGCAGGTCCAGCTCCTCCACGATGGCGGCCGTGTCGTCGCTCGACCCGTCGTCGACCACGATCACTTCGATGGGATGGTCGCTCGCGGCAAGTGAGAGCAGGGTGTTGGTGATGCACTCCTGCTCGTTGTACGCGGGCACCACCACGGTGACCGGTTCGGTGACCGGGTCGCCCCAGGAGAAGCCCGGCTTGCGGGTGCGCCGCACGTGGACGGCCGAGAGCACCAGCATCAGCGCGAACCGCGCCATGACCAGTACGCCGACGACCGCGAGCAGGCCGACCAGCCACGGCAGCAGCCACACCGAGAAGGTGGTGCACCACAGGAACGCCTTGCCGACCCAGAGGTTGTAGCTGGTGACCTTGGTGTTGGCGGAGCCGGTGCCGAGGGCCTCGCCGGTGGTCTTGAAGGTGTAGCCCTGGGCCTTGAGCTTGTCGATGATGACGGGCAGCGCGGCCAGCGTCTGCGCGCGGTTGCCGCCGGCGTCGTGCATCAGGATCATCTCGCCCTGGCCGGGGAGTTCGGGCATGGCGGCCTTGACGATGGAGTCGACGCCGGGGCGCTTCCAGTCGTCGGTGTCCTTGTCGATGAAGGCGGTCAGGTACCCCTCGGACCCGGCCTGTTTGGTCACCGGCCACGACCAGTCGTCCAGCGCGTCCACGGTGGAGGAGTAGGGCGGGCGGAACAGGCTGGTGTGGATGCCGGCGACACCGGCCAGGGCGAGCTGGGTCTCGCCCAGCTCCCAGGTGAGCCGGGTGCCGGAGTGCAGCGCGAGGTCGGGGTGGGTGAAGGTGTGCAGACCGATCTCGTGGCCGTCGGCCACGATCCGGCGGATCAGCTCCGGGTTGCGGGAGACCATCGAGCCGGTGACGAAGAAGTCGGCGCGGACGTTCTCCTCCTTCAGCACCTTGAGGATCTTCGGCGTCCACTGGGGGGACGGCCCGTCGTCGAAGGTGAGGACGACGGTCTTGTCCGGGATCGTGTAGTTGACCGGCTTGGCGTTCCGGTCGCCGCGCGCGTCGACGACCGGGCCGCCCTCCAGCACGCTGGTCGGGACGGTGCCCTTGTCCACCGAGACGGCGATCTTGTCGTCGTGGAAGGCCTCGTTGTTGGCCATGCCCCGGAGCACCATCAGCGCCAGCAGGGTCGCCAGTACGGTCACCGGCAGGAAGAAGCGCAGGGGAGGCGCGGCGAGTCGGCGCGGTCGCGCGATGGACTGCCGGGGGCGTTGGTGGCGGGACATGGACTTCCTGGTCGGTCGCGGCTGGCTACTGCGCGGTGACGGTCACGGGGCTCGACGCCACCGTGACGGGCGCCGCCGTGACGGGCGCCGCCGTAGCGGTCACCGCCGTACCGGGCGCCGTCGCGCCGGGCACCGTCGTCGTGGGGACCGACTCCGTGACGACGGACGGGGGCACCGCGGCGGCGGTGCTCCGAACGGGCTGGGCGGCGGCGCCGGGGGCCGCGGGCAGCGGCGCGTTCAGGTACTGGCTGGGCGGTGTGGTGTCCGCGGTGCGGGGGACGGTGAGCGCGGGCGCCTGGGACTGGGTTCCGACCAGACCGGAGATCATCGCCACCACGCACCCGGCGCAGAGGATGCCCACCAGCCAGCCCAGTCCGCGCAGTCGGCGGCCGCGCAGCCCGGTCTGGTCCACGAAGACGGGAGTGGGCTCGAGCTCCGTGGAGGTACTGGTCATCGAGAGCGTCGAGCCTTCCTGCGTCCCGTCACATCTACCGGTCCGGCGCTGCGGAAAGCCGTGAGTAGTGCGGCAAAACCAATGAATCGTATGAGGAAGGGGAGATTATCCGACCGCTCCCGATCATGTGACCAGAGTAGTATGAAGATTCGGTGAAAGTCACGCGGGTCTCGTAGAGTTCGGGATGTCGTAGCCGACCCCTGCCCGATCGGACCCGCACCGCATGGCCATACCCCGCCGTCGCCTCCGCCTGCCGGCCGCCGCGATCCTCATGGCCGCCGTCCTGTTCCTGGTGGATGCCTGCGCGGGCGCGGGAAGCGGGGACGACGCCGAGAAGGGCGCGGACTCCGCCGCGGCCGCGCGCTACCGGGTCTCGTCCCTGCTCAGACCGTCCGGCCGCGCGCTGGGCGTCGTCGACGACAAGACGCCCTGGCAGTACGGCATCGTCACCACCTTCGCCGAAGAGGCCGGGCGGACCCCCGACATCCGCGAGTATTACAGCTCCTGGGGCGACGACTTCGACGCGGAGGGCAACGCGTTCTTGTGGAAGCACGGCCAGTTGCCCCTGATGGCGCTGGTCCCCACCGACACGTCGCTCGCCGACATCGCGAAGGGCGGGGAGGACGCCTACATCCGCCGGCTGGCGGGCCAGATCGCCTCGTACGACGGCCCGCTGGCCCTCTCCTTCGCCGGCGAGATGAACGGCCCCTGGAACTCCTGGGGCCCCGAGCACGCCAAGCCCGCCGACTTCGTCGCGTCCTGGAAGCGCGTGCACCGCATCTTCGCCGAGCGGGGCGTCACCAACGTGATCTGGGTGTGGACTCCACACGTGGTCGACTCGGGCACCCCCGCCCGGCTGCGCCCCTACTACCCGGGCAGCGCCTACGTCGACTGGGTCGGCCTCATCGGCTACTACGGGCCGATCGACGGCGTCGCCTTCTCCAGCCTGTTCACGCCCACCCTGCGCCGGATCGCGGACTTCTCCGGCAAGCCGGTGCTGATCGCGGAGACCGGGGTGGCCGAGGGCAAGGACAAGCAGGCGCACATCCGCGACCTGTTCCAGGGCGCCGCCAAGGCCGGCGTCATCGGACTCGTCTGGTACGACCAGCGCAAGGACTGGCCGGGCGGCAAGCAGTTGATGGACTGGCGGATCAGCACCTCGGTGGGTGCGCGGGCCGCGTTCCAGGTGGAGTCGGCCCGCAACGGCTTCGGTCACTCGTTCAAGACCGGTTGATCCAGGGCCGCGCAGGAGCCGGGCTCGAGCCCGCGAGGAACGACATTCATCAGGGCGCATCACCGCGGCTGGCGCACGCGGATGCCCGACCAGGGGAGATCACGGAGATGACGGCAGAATCGTCGCCGGGCCAGGGCGCTCCGCAGGAGGACGGCTGGGCCTTCCGGCCCCGCCGGCCGGCCGCCGGCCCGCGGCCGTACCGGGAACAGCGGCAGCCTGAGCCGGTCGTGCCGTGGGACGCCCCGCCGGCGGCCGAGCCGTACGGCGGCTCCTCCGGCACGCGCTGGGACTCCACCATGCCGCTGCGCTTCCCCGAACCCCGTGCAGGCGGCCACGAGGCCATCCCCGGGGCGGATCGCCGGACGCGTCCGCATCCCGGGCACGGGGAGCCTGCGGACGAGGGCCACGGACGCCCGTCAGCGGCGACGACCGCCGGCGGCCGGACGGCCCCGCGCCGCTCCGAGCCTGACGCCGCGCGGCCGAACGCCCTCGCGGGAGGGGGCGGCAGGCGGGCCGCGAAGCCCAGGCGGACGGGCCGGGTCATGCTCACCCTCGCCGTCGTCGCCGCAGCGGGCGGGACCGCCGCCGTCATGCTCAAGCAGCAGGACGCCGCCGCCGTCGCCTCCAGGAGCCTGACGCAGGCGTGGCAGACACCGGCGCCCGCCGCCGACGACGCGCTGGTGGGCAGCTGGCTCACCGACAAGCTGCTCGTGCGCGCCAGCAGCCGGGGCGGCCTGCGCGCCTACGACCTGACCGACGGCAGGCGGGTGTGGAGCGCCGCGCCCTCCGCCGACGACAAGCACGGCAGCGTCCCGTGCGCGATGTCGCCGACGCTCGGCGCGCAGGGCATCGGCACGGTCGCCTTCGGCACGGACTCCGGTACCTGCACCCGGCTGGCCGGCGTCGACGCGTCCACCGGCAAGATCCTCTGGTCCCTGCCGCTGACCAGCGCCAAGCACCCCACGGCGACGACCGCCGCGACCTATGTGCAGGGCGGCGTCGCCACCGTCGTCGGCAAGAACTTCCTCGGCGGTGTCGACGTCCGCACCGGCGGCCGCGTGTGGGGCTACAAGGCCCGCGGTCACTACTGCAACGCCTATGACTGGGGCGCCGACGGCGTCGTGCTGGTGGCCGACTTCTGCCTCGACCGGAAGACCAGGTTCACCTTCAGCGCGCTCGACGGCAAGACGGGGAAGGTGATCTGGCGGAAGGCCGAGAGCGCCCACTCGGACGTGACGCACATCCTGTCCGGCTCCCCGCTGGTCGCCGCCGTCCACACGGCCCGTCAGGACGCCGTACGGGTCCTCGGCGCCACCGGTGACGGCCGCAGACTGGCCGTGGGCGACGACGAGCTCACGAGCGGCAACACCAGCGACGCCGACCACTCCGCCCGGCTGTACGGCAACGTCCTGGTCACCCCGGCCTCGGCCGCCGGGAACGCGGTGGTCGACGGCTTCGACACCACCACCGGCGCCAAGCTCTGGACCCAGCGCTCCGCCGTGCTCGCCGTCCCCGCGTCCGGCGCGCACGACAAGGTGTACGCCGTCACCACGACCGGCGCCCCGCAGCTCGTCAGCATCGACCCGCGCACCGGCCGCACCGTCCCGGTCGCCGTCCTGCCGGTCGGGACCGGCAAGTGGAACTTCACCGCCGGCACCGTGTACGTCACCCGGGACGGCGGCGTGCTGGCGCTCAACGCCCTCGGGTCGAACGGCGGAGTGCGGCTCTACCGGTAGGGCTCGACGCCGCCCGGGGCGGGGCTTAGCGGGCCGGCGCCGTGGCCGCTCCGGCCCGCGGCGGCCAAGTCCGGTCGCAGGCGCTCGAGATGCGGTCACGGGCACCTGCTGGATACGCTCGCTGGGTGGCCGGGTGGCGATGGCCCCAGGCGGGGCCGTGGCGCGGCAGCCGCCCCACCCCGCCCGCGGAAGCGAGGACGTCCGCAGTCCCAGCCTCCGCAGTGCTCACGCCTCCACGGGAGGAAGGTCGCGATGAGGTTCACCCGCATGCGTACAGCAAAGGCCGCCGCGGCGGCCGCGTTGGCCGTCCCGCTCACCTTCGGCGGAGTGGCGTCGCAGAGCCACGCACAGGACGCGTCGCCCAGCCCGTCGGGGACGTTCGGTTCCGGCTGCTCGGCGCTCTCGCAGAAGGCCGACACCGCCAAGGACAAGGTCGTGAACGCCGCGTCCGCGTATCCGCAGCTCAGCCAGCTGGTCTCGGCCGCGGTCAGGGCGAAGCTGACCGACACCCTGAACGGCAAGCCGCAGATCACGGTCTTCGCCCCCAACGACCAGGCCTTCAAGAACGTCACCGCCTCGCAGCTCACCTCGCTCCTCGCCAACGAGGGGCAGCTCAAGAAGGTGCTGACCTACCACGTCGTGGACCAGCAGATCACCCCCGACCAGCTCTCCGACGGCTCCTTCACCACGGTGGAGGGCGGCAAGCTGACCACGTCGGGCTCGGGCAGCGACTTCAAGGTCAACGGCAAGGCGAACATCGTCTGCGGCAACATCAAGGCCGCGAACGCCACGATCTACGTCATCGACCAGGTCCTCCAGCCCCCGTCCTGACCCCGCCCGCACACGCGCAGGCCCTCTCGTCCGGCGGACGGGAGGGCCCTCGCGCAAGGGCCCCGGCTGTCCGGCCCCGAGTCAGGGCCGGACAGCCCTGCCGGGGGTGCCCGCCGGCGCGGTGTGACGGGACGGGGCCGTCCCGACGGCCGCCGCGCCGGACGGACCGAGGTACGCCATGAACCACCACCGCACCCGCACCGGACCACCGCACCGCCTGGCCGCGGTGATCGCCTCGTCACGGGTCGAACCCGTCCTGCTGGCCGTCACCGCGGCGGCCCTGACCGCCGGCGGTATCGCCTGGCTGGCCGGCGGGACCGGCCTCGCCGACCTCTTCCGGGCGCTCGGAACCCTGTCGGCCGTGGTGCCCGCCGCGGGCTGGGTGGTCGCCGCCCTGCGGCAGGGACGCGCGGGCGTGGACCTCATCGCCGTACTCGCCCTCGGCGGCACCCTGGCCGTCCACGAGTACCTGGCCGGCGCCTGATCGCGCTGATGCTGGCTACTGACGCCCTGCGCGCCCTGCGCGTCGACCAGGCCGTGCGGCCGCCCCTGACGCCCGCCGCCGAGACCCTGATCCACCGCTTCGCCGCCGAGCACGACGACCTCCAGGACGTCCTCGAGTCGGTTCGCGACTCCGCGGACCGGCTCTCCGGCGATACCGGTCCCGAGGCACTGGCGGCCGTCGAGGAGACCCACCGGCTGCTCACCGAACGGCTGTTCCCGCACGAGTACGCCGAGGAGCACCAGCTTTACCCCGCCCTCGCCCCCACCCTCGGCGGGCCGGAGGCCACCGCCACCATGAGCCGCGCCCACACCGAGATCGAGCGCCTCTCCCGCCGGGTCGCCACCCATCTGCAACTCGCCCACGCCGACGGCGGCCTGTCCCCCGGGCAGCTCGACGACCTGCGGTCCTGCCTCTACGGCCTGAACACCGTGCTGCGCCTGCACTTCACCCAGGAGGAGGAGAACCACTTCTCCCTGGCGCCCTGACCGTCGGCCGTCCGGTAGGACCCGGCGCGGCTCGGGACGGTCCTCGGGTGACGACCGGTCGAACAATCATTGCGCTTTGTATTGACGGTGCCTCAGGCCGACCCTACCTTCCTTGCTTGAGAGCGCTCTCAAGGCACTAGGTTCCGGGCTCTCCGCCACAACGGCCTGCGATGTGAAAGGCCGGCCGGCCGCGTCACTCGCTCCACGGTCCGCCGCACCTGCCGGCCCGGGCCGTTCATCCGCCTCACCCCCCGTGCTGAAGGGTGCTCCCATGTCCAGAGACAGTGCTCGGCCGCCGAGAGCGGTCCCGTGGTCCCCGCCCTGGCGGCGGGCCGCGGCGTTCGTGGCTCTCGCCGCCCTCATCGGGGCGGTCCTCACCGTACTCGGCTCCGCGAAGGCCGGCGCCGACACGGTGGGCGCGGGCAGTTACACCACCACCGCGCCCGGACCGCTGCCCTCCGGCTGCGCGGACCTGTCCACCAACCCGCGTCACTGGGTGACCTCCGACGCCCCGGCCGGCGCCGTCCCCACCAACGACTGGTGGTCGTCGATCCTCTGGAAGCGCACCAATTGCGCTTACGGCGAGCCCCTGTTCGCCCAGCCGCTCGGCTTCCGGGCCGGCTCGCAGGGGCTGGGCGTCTCCTACAGCACCAAGCCGACGATCTCCGGCAGCGGCAAGGGCGTGGGCGAGTACCACTTCGAGTACAAGGAGGACTTCGTCGCCGGCGTCTCCGGTCTCGCCGCCCCCGAGGTCAAGGTCGACGACTGGAGCGACTGGACCGTCAGCCCCTACCTCAGCGACGGCGCGCACACCCTGCGGGCGATGATCGGCTCCGGGCTGCCGTTCGCCTACTTCCGCGCGAAGGGCGGCGACGCGCGGATCAAGGCCGCCTCGGACGCGACGGTGGACGTGTGGTCCCACTCCGGCCCGACGCTCGGCTACTCGGTCAACGGGCACGACTACGTCGCCTTCGCCCCGGCCGGCGCCACCTGGTCGGTCAGCGGGTCCACCTTCACCTCCTCGCTCGCCGGCAAGGACTACTTCTCCGTCGCCGTACTGCCGACGACGCCGTCCACCCCGGCCGCCGACCGCACCGCGCTCGCGGAGGCGTACGCCGGGTACGCCCACGACCCGGTCACCGGCACCGCCGTGTCCTACCGGTACGACGAGGCGAAGAGCACCGTCACCACCACGTACCGCTTCACCACCGAGGCCCTCGAGGGATCGGCGACCGGGACGGTCGCGGCCCTGCTGCCGCACCAGTGGCGCCACCTGTCCGACGGCAGCCCGCTGCCGCAGACCTACGTCTCCTCCCGCGGCCCGCTCAAGGTGCTCACCGGCGTCACGTCCTTCACCACGACGATGGACTTCCACGGGGTGCTGCCCGAGATACCGGCCGTCGCCGACAGCTCCGGCGCCGACCTCGCGACCCTGCGGGACTACCTGAACGCCGAGAAGGCCGACCCGACCCGCCAGGTGAGCGACGACACCTACTGGACCGGCAAGGGGCTCGGGCGCGCCGCACGCCTGGCGGAGATCGCCGACCAGACCGGCGACACCGGAGTACGCGACGCCGCCCTGTCCGCCATCAGGTCCAAGCTCACGGACTGGTTCACCGCCTCGCCGAACAAGACGGGCCACCTGTTCTACTACGACAACAAGTGGGGCACGCTGATCGGCTACCCGGCCTCCTACGGGTCCGACCAGGAGCTGAACGACCACCACTTCCACTACGGCTACTACGTCGCCGCCGCCGCGACCCTCGCCAAGTTCGACCCCGTCTGGGCCGACTCCGACCACTACGGCGGGATGGTCGACCTGCTCATCCGCGACGCCGACAACTACGACCGCACCGACAAACGGTTCCCGTTCCTGCGGGACTTCGACATCTACGCGGGCCACGACTGGGCGTCCGGCCACGGCTCGTTCGCCGCGGGCAACAACCAGGAGTCCTCTTCCGAGGGCATGAACTTCGACAGCGCCCTCATCCAGTGGGGCATGGCCACCGGGAACAAGGCCGTCCGCGACGCCGGCATCTACATGTACACCACCCAGGCCGCCGCCATCGAGGACTACTGGTTCGACGTCCACGACCAGGTCTACCCGGAGGGCTTCCAGCACAAGCAGGTCGGCATGGTGTGGGGCAACGGCGGCGCCTACTCGACCTGGTTCTCCAGCGCCCCCGAGCAGATCCAGGGCATCAACCTGCTGCCGGTGACCGGCGGGCACCTCTACCTGGGCGACAACCCGGCCTACGTCAGGGCCAACTACCAGGAGATGCTCGACCAGGCCGGCAGGACCCAGCCCGGGATCTGGCCCGACATCTGGTACGAGTACCGGGCCCTGGGCGACGGCGACGCGGCGCTGGCCGACTTCCGCGCCCACAGCTCCCTCACCTCCGAGGAGGGCGAGAGCAAGGCCCACACCTTCCACTGGATCCGCAACCTCGCCGCGCTCGGCACCGTGGACGCCTCGGTCTCCGCCGACTCCCCGCTGAGCGCCGTGTTCGTCAAGAACGGCGACCGCACCTACGTCGCCGCCAACACCACGGCCACGGACGGCACCGTGCACTTCTCCGACGGCACCACCGTGCGGGTGCCCGCCGGGAAGACGGTCACGGCCGGGGCGTACACGTGGAGCGGCGGCAGCGCGACGGGCGGCGGCCCGGAGCCGACCCCCAGCCCCACGTCGACCGAGACGGCGACCCCCACGCCCTCGCCGACCCCGACGTCCTCGCCCACCAGCGGGACGGGTTCCTCGCCCACGCTGTACGCGGCCGGTGACGGCACGCTGACCGGCACCGCCGGCGCGGCCGGCTCCGTGACCCTGGCGTCGGCCGACGGCGTCAACCACGACGGCACCCCCTACAAGCCGACCACCTTCACCGCCACCGGACTCGACCTCGCGTACGACGGCGGCGGCACCCGGTTCGACCTCGCCGTCGACGCCGCCGGCGCCGTGGGCGACGCGCCCCAGGCGCAGGTGTCCTACGACTGCACCGGCAACGGCACGTGGGACCGCGTGGAGACGTACCGGTACTTCGCCACCGACCCGGTCCCCGGCTGGGAGCACTACACCGACAAGGCCGGGACCCTCTCCAGCAGCGGCGCCCTCTGCGATCTGCGGAACGGAACCGTGCAGGTCAAGGTGTGGAACGCGATCGGCAACGCGCCCAGCACCCTCGGCACCGGCGAACGGTCGGTACTGCGGCTGCCCTACAGCTGACCCGCCGCGCGCCGGTGGTGACGGGTCCGCCCGCCGCCACCGGCGTCGCGTCCACCCGTGGGAACAGCCGCCGCCGGAGGGTGTGGATCAGTCCTGGGCAGCCGGGCCGGCCGGCGGCGGAGCGGCGCGGGCTAGCATCCGGGCATGACTGCTACTGACCACAACGCTTCCGTGCTGGACGTCGAGATCGGAGCCCTCCAGGGCGGCTCCGCCAATCTGCCGGGTTACGCCGGCCAGGCCGTGCTCATCGTGAACGTGGCCTCCAAGTGCGGGCTGACCCCGCAGTACACGGGTCTTGAGCGGCTGCAGGAGCGGTACGCCGAGCAGGGCTTCACGGTGCTCGGCGTGCCCTGCAACCAGTTCCTCGGGCAGGAGCCCGGCAGCGCCGAGGAGATCGCCGAGTTCTGCTCGGCCACGTACGGGGTGACCTTCCCGCTGACCGAGAAGGTCGAGGTGAACGGGGAGGGGCGGCACGCGCTGTACGAGCGCCTCGTCGGTTTCGAGGACGGCGAGGGGCACAGCGGGGACATCCGCTGGAACTTCGAGAAGTTCCTGATCGGCCGGGACGGACAGGTCGCCGCCCGGTTCTCGCCGCAGACCGAGCCGGAGGCGGCCGAGGTCGTCGCGGCCATCGAGGGCCAGCTGGGCCGGTAGTACGGACGGAAGCCCGAACGGGCGCGCCGCTCAGGTGCGCAGAGCCCTCTCGGCAAGGACGGCGACTGGTCGAGAGGGCTCCGTGGGTGATGCCTGTGCGGTTGTCGTCGGGCGACGGCTATGCGCGAGGGGCAGGGAGTACCCCCTAGGCCTTGACCGAGGTGACGAAGACGTTCCACGCGTCGGCGGGGAAGGCCAGGACCGGGCCGTCGGTGACCTTGGAGTCACGTACGGCGAGTACCGCGGTGGTGGGCGACTTGACCTCGACGCAGGCGCCGTTGCCCGCGGAATAGGAAGACTTCATCCACGTCTCCGAAGCGCCCTGAATCAGTGCCATGTCCACTCCTGTTGCCAGTTGCTGTAGTGCGGTTCGCGCCAACCCTGTCGTCTGATTGGCGTGATCGACGCTACCGGGCAACTGCCGCCCGCGGAGTAGTCGTTCACTCAAGCGGATGGCATATTCCAGGTGAGCCTTCCGCTGGAGTGGACCACTGGTGTACGATCCCGCGGCTCTGTGGGACTCGGCTCAGTCGGCGTACTCCTTCGCCACCTTCGCGATGAGTTGCCGGGACTGTTCCACATTGAGGGACTGTGCCCGCAGATGTTCGTACATCACGGCGTACTTCTGCACGTCCGGCGCCTTCTCCAGGTACAGGTCGCTGGTGACGCCCTCGAGGTAGACCACGCTCGAGTCGGCCGCGTCGGTGAACTCCAGGATGGCGTACTGGCCGTTGAGCCCCGGGTGGGCGCCCACCTCGAAGGGCAGCACCTGCACGGTGACGTGCGGCAGCTGCGACATCTCGACCAGGTGCTCCAGCTGTTCGCGCATCACCAGCCGGCTGCCGACGACCCGGCGCAGCGCCGCCTCGTCCAGCACCACCCACAGCCGCAGGGCGTTGCCCTCGGCGGTGATACGTTCCTGTCGCCGCATGCGGACCTGCACGCGCTTCTCGATCTCGGCCGTCGACGTCTCCGGCAGCGCGCCCTGCACCAGTGCCTCCGCGTAGGCGCGGGTCTGCAACAGACCCGTCACCAGCTGGGGTTCGTACACCCGCAGCGACTCGGCGTCGGTCTCCAGGCCGATGTACACGCTGTACGGGATGTCCCCGAACGTGTGCCACCAGCCCTGCTGGCGGGAGTCACGGGCCATCTCCATCAGCGAGTCGACGATCCGCTGGTCGTCGACCTCGTACACCCCGCACAGGTCGCGCACGTCGCGCTGGCTGATGCTTCTGCGGCCGTTCTCCAGCCGGCTGATCTTCGACTGCGACACGAGCAGCCGCTCCGCCACCTCTTCGGCCGTCATGCCCTTGAGCTCGCGGAGCCTGCGCAGCTCCTGGCCCAGCCGGCGCCGTCTGACGGTGGGATTGACATTGGACGCCACGGGACGTGCACCTCCGGCTGCCTGCCTGTACTGACCACTTTGCGTATCTGCTGCTGAGCAGACTGCCACCAAGGCGCTTTCCGCCGCTGGAAAACGGCGGATATCCAGGGCGTACGCACCGATCCGGGCGTCGCCCGGCGCTCCGGACACGGCCGAGCGGGGCGGTGAGACCGCACGGATCTCACCGCCCCGCTCGAACCAGCGTCTCCCGTAACGGTTTCGGGGACCGCGTACCGGTGTCGTGGGGACCGGCGGTGCGGCTCAGTGGGTCACGGCACGCGCCATGGACCCTCGGTGCGGCTGCATCGGAACCCCGCGCGCGGGTTCCACCGCGCCCCTGGCTCCGGGCCCCGCCGGGCGGCCGGCCGCGGCCGGACCGCGCCGTGGCTGGGCCACCGCGCCGTTCTGCACGTCCATCACGGCATGCGCCACCAGCCCGCCCATCGGGTCGTGCCGGATCAGGTCCCGCAGCCGGGAGCGGGAGGATCGTCCCTCGTTCCCCGGATACAGGTGCTTGCCCAGCCCGACCGCGTGCGCCAGCGCGGCGAGCGCCGCGGTCCGCGGGTCCGGCGGCACGCCGGTGCGGATCGCGTTGTCCAGCCGGGCTCGGATCTCCCGGCTGATTTCGGTGTCCGTCGCCTGGTAGCGCGTCGTCGGCAACACCCCGCACATCTGGCCCGGCACGGCGGCGACCATGCCGCACCGCTCCAGGTGCGAGAGGTAGATCTGGCGGAGCCCCAAACGCGGCCCGCCGATCCAGTGGACGGCACGCACGGGAGCGCCACGCCTTCGCAGCAACTCCAACGCGCAGTCCAAAGTCGGATCTCCAGTCGGCCGTGGCACCACCACGGCGATACGATCCCCGTCTGGGGCTATCCGTCCGGCCAGCGCCAGCTCCACTAGCTGTGCTCCGGCCAGGCCGAGGTCGAGCGACTGCGGCTGTGCAGTGGTACCCGTGGCCGGGTCCAGTGCCAGCAGCAGAAGCTCCTCCGGAATCGTTCTGCGGCTCCTGCCCATCCATGCCTCCCCGCGTGGATGAATGACAGGGTGACCCCTCTCACATTGGTCTGTCGAGGGTGCGTGACCGGTTCGTAAGGGAACCGGCAGGTATGTCGTTCTCGTCTACCGCAGGGGCCAAGTCCTCACACAGGACACTGGTACATGGTTCGGACAGGGCGCGCGAGTGTGCGTGCGGCGCATGGAGGAGGCATCGGTGGCGGGCGAGTCCCCCGACAGGTCGAAGCAGCGCGAGTCGTCGGCGGAACCGACGTCGGGGAGCGCGGGTTCGGTTCCCGAGGCGCGCGATCCGCGCCTCGCGGTGTCCCGAGAAAAGGATTCCTCGGGTGCCGTCGACACGGCGACGAAGATCCTTTCGGTGCGGGACGCGAAGGCCGCCGACGACTCGGACGGGTCCGAGCCCCAGAAGCCCGGGGAGGACCAGGACTCCGACCTCCGTGAGGCGGTCTCGGCCTGGATCCGCTCGGCCAAGAACCCGGAGTCGGAGTCCGAGGCGGGGTCCGGCACGGACGATGACGCCGACGCCGCCCCGGAGTCCGGCGCGGACGCGGAGACGGAGTCCGAGGCCGGCACCGGGGCCGCGGCTGCCGCGGGGTCGGGCGCGAAGTCCGGCGGAGAGGGCGGCGGGAAGGCCGCCACGGGCTCGGGCACCGGCTCGAAGCCGGACGCGGACTCGGACCGGAAGCCGGCCACCGACGCCAAGGGTGCGGCGGACACCAAGCCCGGCCGCGACGCGGGTCAGAAGGCCGGCACCGGCTCCGCCGCGAAGACGGCCGCCGGCACCGCCCCCAAGGCCGCCACCGGCTCCCGCACGGCCGCCACTTCCGCCGACCCGGACGCGGGCCCCCAGGCCGGCCAGAAGGCCGACGAGGACTCGGACGCGACCGAGGACGCCGACAGCGACGCGAAGGCCGCCATGGGGTCCGGCAAGGCCACCGCTGACGGTGGCGCGAAGGCCGCTGGCGGCTCCCGCACGGGTACCGCTTCGGCGAGCGCCGACACGGGCCGCAAGGCCGGTGCCGGCTCGAACGCCACCGCGGACGCCGACGGCGACGCGAAGACCGCCGGCGGCTCCCGCACGGGCGCCGCTTCCGCGAGCCCCGACGCGGGCCGCAAGGCCGGCCAGAAGGCCGACGAGGACTCGGACGCGACCGAGGACGCCGACGGTGACGCGAAGGCCGCCGCCGGCTCCCGCACGGGCACTTCCGCGAGCCCCGACGCGGGCCACAAGGCCGACCAGAAGGCCGATGCCACCGCGGACGCCGGCACCGCCGCCAAGGACGCCACCGGCTCCCGCACGGGCGCCACTTCCGCCGACCCCGACACGAGCCGCAAGGCCGGCTCGGGGGCGACCGCGGACGCCGGCACCGCAGCGAAGGCCGACGCGGGGGACGGGAAGGCCTCGGACGGGGCTTCCGGGGAGGCAGGGGCCGGCGACGGGGCGAAGGGCCCGGGAACGGCTCCCACGGACGCCAAGGCGGCCAAGGTCGCCGGTGCCAAGGCCGCCGCTGCCGCCGCCAGGGCTGCGAAGGCCGCCGGCGGCGAGGACGCCCCGCAGGGGGCGCCCGCGGCCGACGACGAGAGCCGCGCGGGTGGGAAGACCCCCGCCGAGGCGAAGGGCGTCGACCAGCCCACCACCGCCTTCAAGGCCGTACGCCCGAAGAAGCCCGAGGTCGACCAGCCGACCACCATGCTCAAGCTCGGCACGGCCAAGCCGGAGCCGGAGACCGAGGCCAAGGGCGCCACCGAGCCCCCCGCCCCCGCAGCGGAGCGCACCAGCAAGTTCGTTCCGCTGCGCAACTCCGACCTCGCCGCGCCCACCGGCGCCTTCCCGCAGGTCGGCCCCGAGCGCACCACCCAGCAGCCGCTGCCGCCCAAGCCCCCGCTGGACCTGCTGGCGGAGCTGACGAACACGCCGCCGCCCCCGGAGACCCCGGTCCGCACGCTGGTCCGCCGGGTCAAGATCTGGACGCCGCTGGTCATCCTGCTGGCGATCGTCTTCGCGGTCGTACAGGCGATGCGCCCGCTCCCCCAGCCCACCCTGGACCTCACCGCGAAGGACTCCTACACCTTCGGCGGGGCCAAGACGGACATCCCGTGGCCGGCCCAGGGCCAGGCCGCGCTGGACGTCCAGGGCATCGGCACCTTCGGCTCCTCGGGCGCCCAGAAGCCCGTGCCGATCGCGAGCGTCGCCAAGGTCATGACGGCGTACATCATCCTGCGCGACCACCCGCTGAAGAGCGGCGCCGACGGCCCCAAGATCAAGATCGACCAGGCGGCCCAGGACCAGTCGAAGGCGGGCCAGGAGTCCACGGTCGACGTCACGGCCGGCGACACCATCTCCCAGCGCGAGGCCCTGGAGAGCATCCTCATCGCGTCCGCGAACAACGTGGCACGGCTGCTCGCGCGCTGGGACGTCGGGTCGGAGAAGGAGTTCGTCGCGAAGATGAACTCCACCGCCGGGAAGCTCGGCATGACGAACACCACGTACACCGACCCCTCGGGTCTGACGAACTCGACGGTGAGCACGGCCGTGGACCAGGTGAAGCTGGCCAAGGCCGCGATGGAGGAGCCCGCGTTCCGCGAGGTCGCGGCGATGATGTCGTACGACGACTACAAGGGCGTCAACCACTCCAACTGGAACCACCTGGTCGGCCACAACAACGTCGTCGGCATCAAGACCGGCACCACCACCTCCGCCCTCGGCAACCTGGTCTTCGCGGCCAAGCAGGAGGTCGGCGGTGAGACGCGGACCATCGTCGGCGCCGTGGTCCGCCAGCCCGCCGGCGGCTCGGACAACACCATCCTCAGCGGGGCGCTGGACGCGGCCGACAAGCTGATCCGCTCCGCGCAGGGCGCACTGAAGTCGGCGACGGTGCTGAAGAAGGGCGATGTCGTCGGGTACGTGGACGACGGGCTCGGCGGCCGTACGCCGGTGGTGGCCACGAAGGACGTCGCCGCGGCCGGCTGGTCGGGCCTGAAGGTGAAGCTGTCCTTCGCCTCCGACGTCGTGCCGCACACCGCCAAGGCGGGCACCGAGGTCGGGACGCTCACCGTGGGCGACGGCGGCGCCGCCGGCGCGGTGAAGGTGCCGGTGGCCCTGCAGAAGGACCTGACCGAGCCCGGGTTCACCGACAAGCTGACCCGCGTCGGCTGAGCCGGCCCCCGGCCCGACCAGGCACGCACCCCGTCGACGGAGCCCGTCGGCGGGGTGCGTGCTAGCGTCACGAAACGGGGCAGGTCGACGGTCGGGGAACGGGACCGCGAACTGAACGGGAAACGGCCGGGAACACGAGGGACACGGCCGAGAACAGAAGACGGGACACGGGGAGTGCCTTCAGGTGGCCACAACCGAGCGGACACGCTCCGACGACGCCGATCCGGACCCGGGATCCGGCCCGCGAATACGTCCGTCCGCGACTGACGCGGACGGCCGTCACACCGGCCACGCGGACAGCCGACACGACGACCGCGCCGACGGTCACCACGGCGACCGCGTGGCCCGTCATCACGGCGACGGCGCCGGCGGCCCCGCCCCGGCGCGGCAGAGCCTGCCGCTCATCCGGCTGCGCCTCGCGGCCGAGCCCCTCCGGCAGCGGTTCCTGCGGCACCCCGTGCTGTCCGTCACCGTCCTCTCGGGCGCCCTGCACGTGATCTGGTTCTTCACGTTCGCGAACAGCGGCGGCGACCTCGCGGCCCAGGACGCCTGGGCGGAGTTCGTCGGCCGGCACCCGGACTCGGCGTACAACCTGGCCTGGTACGGCGGCATGCACCCGGTGTCGTACAGCGTGGTGTCGCCGTACCTGATGTCGCTGCTCGGCGTCCGCACCACGATGATGCTCGCCGGGACGGTCTCGGCGGGGCTGCTGACGCTGGTCCTGCTGCGCAGCCGGGTGGTGCGGAACCCGCTGTGGGCCTCGCTCGCCGGAGTCCTCGCGTTCGTCTGCAACGCGGTGTCGGGGCGGGTGACCTTCGGTCTCGGCACCATGTTCGCGCTCGGCTCGGTCGCCGCCGTCTTCTGCTGGCCCCACCGGTGGCGCTTCAAACGCTGGGCGAAGGCGCTGGTGGCCGCCCCCCTGGCGGCGCTCGCCACGATGTCCTCGCCGGTCGCTGGGCTCTTCGTCGGCCTGGTCGCGGTCGCGCTGTTCCTGCAGAAGCGGCGGCCCGGCGCGTGGGCGCTGGGGCTCGCGCCGTCGGCCGTGGTCGCCGTGTCGGCGTGGCTGTTCCCCTTCTCCGGCACCCAGCCCATGACCTTCGGCTCGGTGGTGATGCCGCTGCTGTACGGGCTGCTGTGCCTGTTCCTGGTGCCCAAGGAGTGGATCACCGTCCGGCTGACGGCGGGCGTCTACAGCCTGGGCGTGGTGCTGGTGTGGCTGATCAGTTCGCAGATCGGCTCGAACATCTCCCGGCTGCCGATGCTGTTCGCCGGTGTGACGCTGGTCGCCGCGCTCCCCTACACCGTGCCGCGCTCGCGCAAGTGGTACGTGACCGTGCTGGCGTTCCTGGGCTTCGCCGGCTGGATCGGCTTCAAGTCGGTCGACGACATCGTGCACACGACCCCGACCGCGTCCTGGGCACGTGAGCTGGCCCCGCTGGTCAACCAGTTGCAGAACGTCGGCGCCGAGAAGGGACGCGTCGAGGTGGTCCCGGCGCGCTCGCACCGGGAGGCCTCCGCGCTCGCGCCGTACGTCAACCTGGCGCGCGGCTGGAACCGGCAGGCCGACATGGAGCGCAACCCGCTCTTCTACGACGACACCCTCAACTCGGCGAACTACCACGAGTGGCTCCAGCGGTGGGCCGTGCACTTCGTGGTGCTGCCGAAGGACAACCCGGACGGCAACGGCGGCGGCGAGCGCGAGCGGACGCTGCTGCGGCGCGGGATGCCGTATCTGCGGCAGGTCTGGGGCGACGCCAACTGGCAGTTGTTCAAGGTGACCGACCCGACGCCGCTCGCCGAGCCCGACGCCGTGGTGGACCGGGCCGAGCAGGGCGAGATGACCCTCCAGGTGCGCAAGCCCGGGCGGATCCTCATACGGATCCCGTACTCGCCGTGGCTGAGCATCGTCGACGGCGAGGGCAAGAGCCTGAAGCCGCCGCAGGAGACGGACGCCTCGAAGCACCGGGACGAGGGCACGCCCAAGACGTACGAGAACGTCAACGGGTGTCTGGCGGAGACGGCCGAGGACGCCAAGGGTGACCGCTGGACGATGCTGCTCGCCCCGAAGGCCGGGACGTACCACCTGGCAGCGCCGTACCAGCTGCCGCGCGGCACCCCCTGCCCCGACGAGCTCAAGTAGGTCCCGGGCCTCTTCGGCCCCAGGTCCCCCGGTCTCCGGCCGGGGGACTTCTCGCACTCTCCGTCGTTCACATGGATGAACCGCGATCACCAAGCCGAACAATTTTACTGCCTCTTGACGTTCCCGTTCCTTGCCGCGCGTACACCTCCGAAACCAGAGTTCACGTGCCTGACCCTGGCTCGTGACTCTGGAAGGGGACACATGAACGGTCTCGACTGGGCCGTACTGATCGGCTACTTCGGAGTGATGGTCGCGATCGGCGTCTGGTCGCACAAACGCGTCGACAACGTCTCCGACTTCTTCACGGCCGGCGGCAAGATGCCGTGGTGGCTCTCCGGCATCTCGCACCACATGTCGGGCTACAGCGCGGTGATGTTCACCGGGTACGCGGGCATCGCCTACACCTACGGCGTCACCTCCTTCGTCACCTGGTCCTTCCCCATCGCGCTCGGCATCGCCATCGGCGCCAGGCTGTTCGCGCCGCGCATCAACCGGCTGCGCTCCCGGCTCCACGTGGCGTCACCGCTCGAGTACCTGAAGAACCGCTACAACCTCTCCACACAGCAGGCGCTCGCCTGGTCGGGCATGCTGCTGAAGATCGTGGACGTGGGCGCCAAGTGGGCCGCGATCGCGACCCTGCTGTCGGTGTTCACAGGTGTGTCGCTGAACCAGGGCATCCTCATCACCGGCGCGATCACCGCCGTCTACTGCACGATCGGCGGCCTGTGGGCGGACGCGCTGACCGAACTCGGCCAGTTCGTCATCCAGTTGCTGGCCGGCGTCTCGATGTTCGTCGCGGTCGTGCTGAAGCTGAACGACAAGGGCATCGGTCTCTTCGACGCCTTCGACCAGCCCGCGCTGCACGGCCACGGCAAGCCGCTGGTCGGCCCGTACGGCACGGTGTTCCTGCTCGCCTTCCTGTTCATCAAGCTCTTCGAGTACAACGGCGGCATGCTCAACCAGGCCCAGCGCTACATGGCCACGGGCAGCGCGCGGGAGGCCGCGCGGTCGGCGCGGCTGTCGGCGGCGCTCTGGCTGGTGTGGCCGGTGGTGCTGTTCTTCCCCATGTGGATGTCCCCGCTGCTGGTCCACGCGCAGAAGCCGGACGGCTCCGACTCCTACGCCCTGATGACCGAACAGCTCCTGCCGCACGGCCTGCTGGGCCTGGTCATCGTCGGCTTCTTCTCGCACACCATGGCCATGTGCTCCTCCGACGCCAACGCGATCGCGGCCGTGTTCACCCGGGACGTGGCGCCGGTGCTGTCGGCGCGGGCCCGGGCGTGGGGCGAGCGGTCGGGACTGGTCGCGGCCCGGGTGACGACCGTCGTGTTCCTCGGGCTCTCCATGGCGGTGGCGACCCAGGTCAACTCCCCGGCCTTCAAGGACATCATCACGGTCGTCATCAAGTGGGTGGCGGGTCTGATGGGGCCGATCGCGATCCCGATGATGCTGGGTCTGCTCCGCCCGTTCCGCCGCTCCGGCCCGACGGCGGCCCTCACCAGCTGGGCGGCGGGTCTGCTGGCCTTCTGGCTGGTGAACTACCCGGTCAACTGGCAGGTGGACGGCGGAGTCCCGCTGCAGTACCAGGTCTCCATCCCGCTCGCGGTCTCCCTGGTGCTGTACGTCCTGATCGGCTACCTCAGGCCGGAGGACACCCCGGAGCGGCTGGCGGTCATCGAGAAGGTCAACACGGACGGGGACGCGGCGGCGGCCGTGCCGGTGCCCGCGAGCGCCGGGGACGACGTGGTGGGAGCGCCGTAGCGGGCCCCCGCCCCCGGACGGTTCAGGCCCGGGGGTAGCGGGCCAGCCAGCCCGGTGACGACCCGGCGGGGCCGTGCAGGGCGGGTCCCTGGGTCATCTCCATCGCGAAGTCGTCGGCCAGTTCCAGGACGGTGGGGCGGCCCTCCAGCTCGGCGAGCCAGGCCGGCGGGAGGGCCGTCTCGCCGTGCAGGGCGCCGAGCAGACCGCCGGTCAGCGCGCCCGCCGCGGCCGAGGGCCCGCTCTGGTTGACCGCCAGGCACAGGCCGTGGCGTACGTCCTCCCCCACCAGGGCGCAGTAGACGGCGGCGGCCAGCAGCCCGTCGGCGGTGCCGTCGCCGGCCAGCTCCTCCACCCGGCCCGGGCCCGGCAGGCCCTGCCGTACCGCGCCGAGCGCGTGCTGGAGGGCGTCGGCGACGGGCTGGTGGCCGGGGCGCGCGGCGAGCAGGGCGAGGGCCCGCTGCACGGCCGCGTCCAGGCTCTCGCCGCGGGCGAGGCCGTGCACGATGACGGCGTACGCCCCCGCCGACAGGTAGGCGATGGGGTGCCCGTGGGTCTGGGCCGCGCACTCCACGGCGAGCTGCGCCACGAGCTGGGGCTCCCAGCCGACGAGGAGCCCGAAGGGCGCGGAGCGGGCCACGGCCTCCGGGCCCAGCTCACCGGGGTTCTTCGGGGTGTCCAGGGTGCCCATGGTCTCGTCGCCTAGGCCCAGCAGCAGGGCCCGGGTCGGGTCCCGGCGGGCGTACAGCCACTCCTCGCGGGCCAGCCAGCCGTCGTCCTTGCGGCGCTCGTCCGGTCCCCAGTCCCGCTGGGTGGCCGCCCAGCGCAGATACGCCCGGTGCAGGTCGGTCGGCGGGTGCCAGGCGCCGGTGTCGCGGCGCACCTGGGCCCGTATCAGCCCGTCCACCGTGAAGAGGGTGAGCTGGGTGTGGTGGGTGACCGTGCCGCGCCGGCCGTGCCCGAAGGCGAGGTCGAGCAGTCCCTCGCCGCCGTAGGCGGCCCGGATCTCGTCCAGGTCGAGGGCGTCGGCGGGGCCGCCGAGCGCGTCGCCGACGGCCACTCCGAGCAGGGCCCCGCGCACCCGGCTGCGGAAGTCCTGCTGCTCGGCGCGGCCCCAGACGGCACCGGACGTCGCCTCCATGCAGGCCTCCTCGGCACCGTCCGTACGTACGACGCCCAGCACTGTAATCGACCGGGGACGGCCGGTTCACCGGGGCGAACCGGTCCCGCCCGGCCATTCCCGTACAGCTGTGGGCGCTGCCACCCGGTCGTCGGCGGCAGCCGGCGGCGGGCCGTGCGGGGCCGGGGCGCACCGGCGGCCGCGGGGGCGTGAACTCGGCCTGAATGGAGCGGGATTCTGGCGCATTGCGCAGGGGGAAACTTCTCTTCCGGCGGGGAGAATCCCGCCATGACCACCACCCCCACCCCAGCAGCCACCGCCGCCACGCGCACCGCGGGCACCGGTGTCCACCTGGCCGCCGGTGTCCTCACCGGCGTCGTCGCCCTCTACATCGCACTCGTCGCACTGGGGAACGTCACCGACTTCGGGACCAACCAGCAGTTCGTACGGCACGTGCTGGCGATGGACACGACGTTCAAGGACGACGACCTGATGTGGCGGGCGATCACCAGCACGGCGCTCCAGGACACCGCCTATGTGGCGATCATCGCGTGGGAGACGGTGGCGGCCCTGGTGCTGATAGCGGGCACGTACCTGTGGGCGCGCCGGGACCACGAGCGGGCCCGGCGGTTCTCCGTGTACGGGCTGCTGATGCTCGTGCTGCTCTTCGGCGCCGGGTTCGTCGCCGTCGGCGGCGAGTGGTTCGCCATGTGGCAGTCGAAGACGTGGAACGGGCTGGACGCGGCGGCCCGGGTGCTCGTGCTCAGCGGCGTCGCGCTGATCGTCAACCTCCTGCCGGGCGGGCGGCGGGACGCGGCTAGCTGACGACGGTCACCTTGGCGCCCAGGTCCCCGAAGGACCACAGGGCGGCGCCGTCCTGCTTGTGCATGCGTATGCCGCCCAGCTTCTGGCCGCCGGCCGGCGGCGGCGAGGAGCCGTCGAGGGCGTTGGAGAAGGCTATGTTCACGCCCTCCACCTTGGTGAAGTACATCACGTGCTCGATCTCGACCCCGTCCGAGCCCTTGAGGGACTGGGTGCGCAGGGTGATCGAGTAGCGGCCGGGCTGCGGGTCCACCGTGCCCGGCCACACCCTGAACGTGCGGGCGGCCTGGCCGGTCGCGTCGACCAGCCACACGCGCTTCTCGCCGATGGAGTAGACGATCCGGCGGCCCGACCCGGACCCGTCCGGCAGGGCGGGCGGGGCCGACGGCTTCGGGTCCGCGGACGCGTGCGGGCGCGGCGACGCCGACGCGGACGCGCTGGGCCGGGCCGCCGCGGCCGTGGGATGCGGCCCGTGCTCGGCCTGCACGCCAAGGGCGACGACGGCGGCGGTCCCCGCCACCGTCAGACCGGAGACCCAGGCCCACGAGGGCAGTCGGGCAGCCACGGGTACGCATCTCCTCCGCTATGGATCCCCTTGTCGGAACCGGGGTCGGATCATCGTACTCAGTCCGCCCTCAGTCCAGGACCGGCAGCAGGTCGGGCAGGTGGCCGTCGGAGGCCTGGGCCGCCCGCCGCCGTTCCTCGGGCACCTCTCCGTACAGGGTCGTGCGCGGCTTCGCCGGGCGGCCGGCCGCCTCCGCCACGGCGATCAGGTCGCGGACCGACTTGTAGGAGCCGTAGGAGGAGCCCGCCATGCGGGAGATCGTCTCCTCCATGAGGGTGCCGCCGAGGTCGTTCGCGCCGGAGCGGAGCATCTCCGCGGCGCCCTCGGCGCCCAGTTTCACCCAGCTCGTCTGGATGTTGGGGATCCAGGGGTGCAGCAGCAGCCGCGCCATCGCGGTCACCGCCCGGTTGTCCCGGGTGGTGGGGCCGGGCCGGGCGATGCCGGCCAGGTACACGGGCGCGTTGGTGTGGATGAACGGCAGGGTGACGAACTCCGTGAAGCCGCCCGTCTCGCGCTGGATCCCGGCCAGGGTGCGCAGGTGGCCGAGCCAGTGGCGGGGCTGGTCCACGTGGCCGTACATCATCGTGGACGAGGACCGGATGCCCAGTTCGTGGGCGGTCGTGATCACCTCGGTCCAGGTGGCCGTGGGCAGCTTGCCCTTGGTGAGCACCCAGCGGACCTCGTCGTCCAGGATCTCCGCCGCCGTGCCGGGGATGGAGTCCAGGCCCGCCTCCTTGGCGGCGGTCAGCCACTCGCGGATCGGCATGCCCGTCCGGGTGGCGCCGTTGACCACTTCCATCGGCGAGAAGGCGTGGACGTGCATCCCGGGGACGCGCTCCTTCACCGCCTTCGCGATGTCGAAGTAGGCGGTGCCCGGCAGGTCCGGGTGGATGCCGCCCTGCATGCACACCTCGACGGCGCCCACGTCCCACGCCTGCTGCGCCCGGTCGGCGACCTGCTCCAGCGAGAGCGTGTAGGCGTCGGCGTCGGTGCGACGCTGGGCGAAGGCGCAGAACCGGCAGCCGGTGTAGCAGACGTTGGTGAAGTTGATGTTGCGGGTGACGATGTACGTGACGTCGTCGCCCACCGCCGACCTGCGGACGTCGTCGGCCACCCGGCACAGCGCGTCCAGCGCCGGGCCGTCCGCGTGCAGCAGGGCCAGCGCCTCGGCGTCGGTGAGGCGGGTGGGGTCGTCGGCCGCCGTGCGCAGGGCCTCGCGTACGTCCGTGTCGATGCGCTCGGGCGCCATGCCGGGGGCGGCCGCCTCGCGCAGCGCCTGCCAGTCGCCGTAGACCTCGTCGAAGTCGTCGCGCCGGTCCGACGTACGGCCCTCGGTGTCGATCGACGCGTGCAGATCCGTACGGCCGGAGGCCGTGAAGGCCTCCTCCGGCTCCTGCCACGGGTGTCCCTCGACGACGGCGTCGGCACGCGCCAGCCCCGTCTCCGGATCCGCCAGCGCCCGTACGTGCGGCAGCAGCCGCGGGTCCAGCCAGGGCTCGCCGCGCGTGACGAACTCCGGGTAGACGCAGAGACGTTCCCGCAGCTCGAATCCGGCCGCCTCGGACTTCCGCGCCAGCTCCTCGATCCGCGGCCAGGGGCGTTCGGGGTTGACATGGTCGATGGTCAGGGGCGACACCCCGCCCCAGTCGTCGATGCCCGCGCCGATGAGCCGCTCGTACTCGGAGTCGACGAGGTTGGGCGGGGCCTGGAGACAGGCCGCGGGCCCCATGATGTGGCGGGCCACGGCCACCGTGGCGACCAGGTCGTCGAGTTCGGCGTCCGGCATGCCGCGCATCGCCGTGTCCGGCTTGGCGCGGAAGTTCTGGATGATCAGTTCCTGGACGCCGTGGTACGCCCGGGAGACCTTGCGCAGCGCGAACAGGGACTCGGCGCGCTCCTCGTAGGTCTCGCCGATGCCGATCAGCAGGCCGGAGGTGAAGGGGACGGAGGAGCGCCCCGCGTCCTCCAGCACCCTGAGCCGTACGGCCGGTTCCTTGTCCGGGGAGCCGAAGTGCGGGCCGCCGGGCTCGGACCACAGGCGGGTCGCGGTGGTCTCCAGCATCATGCCCATGGACGGGGCGACGGGCTTCAGGCGCTGGAAGTCCGTCCAGGTCATGACGCCCGGGTTGAGGTGGGGCAGCAGGCCCGTCTCCTCCAGGATGCGGATGGAGACGGCGCGGACGTAGGCGATGGTGTCGTCGTAGCCGTGCGCGTCCAGCCACTCGCGGGCCTCGGGCCAGCGGTCCTCGGGCTTGTCGCCGAGGGTGATGAGGGCTTCCTTGCAGCCGAGGGCGGCGCCCTTGCGGGCGATGTCCAGCACCTCGTCGGGGGACATGAACATCCCGTGGCCCGCGCGGCGCAGCTTGCCGGGGACGGTGACGAAGGTGCAGTAGTGGCACTTGTCGCGGCACAGCCGGGTGAGGGGGACGAAGACGCTCTTCGAGTAGGTGATGACGCCGGGACGGCCGGCCGCCTCCAGGCCCGCGTCACGCACCCGGGCGGCGGACGCGGTGAGCGCGGTGAGCGCCTCGCCGCGGGCCTGGAGCAGCACCGCCGCCTCCGCGACGTCGAGGGCGACGCCGTCCCGGGCACGTTTGAGGGCGCGACGCATGGAGTTCTCGGTGGGGCCGGTTCCGGAGGTCGCGGAAGTCGTCATCCCCTGAGCATACGTTCGGGGTGATCAGCGCGCGGGGGCCGCCGCATCGCGTTGACGCACCGGCCGTGCCCCGGAAAGCTCGGGTGGCACATGGCCCGCACGGGGTCGGCACCGCCTCCGTGCGGGGCTTCACGGGACCGGAGAGAACGGGAGATCCAGGGACATGTCGGACCGTGCGGACCTCAAACAGCGCGTCGTCACCCGCTTCCAGCGGCATCTCGCCAATCCGCTCAACCGGCGCCTGCCCTTCCAGACCCTCCTGGAGACCACCGGCCGCAGGAGCGGCGAGGCACGGCGCACGCCGGTCGGCGGGCGCCGGGTCGGGGACTCCTTCTGGATCGTCTCGGAGTTCGGCCACAAGTCGCAGTACGTGCGCAACATCCAGGCCGACCCGCGGGTCCGGGTCCGCTTCGCCGGCCGCTGGCACCACGGCACCGCTCATCTGCTGCCGGACGACGACGCCGTGGCCCGCCTGCGCTCCCTGCCCCGCTTCAACAGCGCGGCGGTCCGGGCGTTCGGCACGGATCTGCTGACGGTGCGCGTGGACCTGACGGACTGACCGCGCCCCCGCCCGGCCGCACGCCGAGGCGGGGACCGGTCCTCCGTCTGAGGAGACTGTGTGCAGACCATGTGGACCCAGGTGTACCGGTCTGTGATCGGCGTCTCCCGCTGCTGACGCAACCGCCCCGAACAAGGCAAACTGACGGGGTTGTTCGGGATGACAGGTCCTAGGGGGTCGAACGCATGGACGGTGGGCCGCGAGTGCCTGAGCAGCGGCGTCCCGGCTCCGCGGCCGCCGCGGAACCGGAGGGGACACGCTTCGGGGTGCTCGGTCCGGTGCGGGCCTGGCGCGGCGCGCAGACGCTGAACACCGGCTCACCCCAGCAGCGGGCCCTGCTGGCCGCCCTGCTGCTGCGCGAGGGCCGCACGGCGACGGCGGCGGAACTCATCGACGCGCTCTGGAGCACCGAGCCGCCGTCCCAGGCGCTGGCGGCGGTGCGCACGTACGCCTCCCGGCTGCGCAAGGTCCTCGGCCCCGGTGTCCTGGTGAGCGAGTCCGGCGGTTACGCGGTACGGGGCCTCGGCGAGGGCGCCCTGGACCTGGCGGTGGCGCAGGAGCTTGCCACGGAGGCGGACAAGGCGCGCGGCACCGGGGACCTGCGGACCGCGCGGGAGGCGCTGGGCCGCGCCCTGGCCCTGTGGGACGGCGAGCCGCTGGCCGGCGTCCCGGGGCCGTACGCGGAGGCGCAGCGCGTGCGGCTGGAGGAGTGGCGGCTGCAACTCCTGGAGTCCAGGCTGGACATGGACCTGGAGCAGGGCTGCCACGCCGAGGCGGTGTCGGAGTTGACCGCCCTGACGGCCGCGCACCCGCTGCGTGAACGCCTGCGCGAGCTGCTGATGCTGGCGCTGTACCGCAGCGGCCGCCAGGCGGAGGCCCTCGCGGTGTACGCGGACACCCGGCGGCTGCTCGACGAGGAACTCGGCGTGGAACCGCGCCCCGGCCTGCGGGAGCTCCAGCAGCGCATCCTCCAGGCGGACCCGGCCCTCGCCGAGCCGTCCGCCCCCGCGGCGGAACCGGCCGTGGTGGCCGTTCGCCCAGCGCAACTGCCGGCTTCTGTGCCCGACTTCACCGGCCGCGCCGCCTTCGTGGACGAGCTGAGCGAGGTGCTGGCGTCGGCGTCCGAGGCGGAGGGCCGGGTGATGGCCGTCTCGGCGCTCGCCGGGATCGGCGGCGTGGGCAAGACGACCCTGGCGGTGCACGTGGCGCACCGGGCGCGTACCGCCTTCCCCGACGGCCAGTTGTACGTGGACCTGCAGGGCGCCGGTTCGCGCGCGGCGGAGCCGGAGACGGTGCTGGGCTCCTTCCTGCGGGCCCTCGGCACGGCGGACTCCGCGATCCCGGACAGCCTGGAGGAACGGGCCGCCCTGTACCGCTCGGTGCTCGACGGGCGCCGCGTCCTGGTGCTGCTGGACAACGCCAAGGACGCGGCCCAGGTACGGCCGTTGCTGCCGGGCACGGAGGGCTGCGCGGCGCTGGTCACCTCGCGGGTGCGGATGGTGGGCCTGGCCGGCGCCCATCTGGTGGACCTGGACGTCATGTCCCCCGAGGAGGCCCTGGCCCTCTTCACGAAGATCGTCGGCGAGGAGCGGGTCGCGGCGGAGCGGGAGGCCGCGCTGGACGTGGTCGGCGCCTGCGGCTTCCTGCCCCTGGCCATCCGCATCGCCGCGTCCCGCCTGGCGGCGCGCCGCACCTGGACGGTCTCGGTCCTCGCCGCCAAGCTCGCGGACGAGCGGCGCCGGCTGGACGAGCTCCAGGCGGGCGACCTGGCGGTCAAGGCCACGTTCGAGCTGGGCTACGGCCAGCTGGAGCCCGCCCAGGCCCGCGCCTTCCGTCTGCTGGGCCTCGCCGACGGCCCCGACATGTCCCTGGCGGCGGCGGCCGCGGTGCTGGACCTCCCGGTGGACGACACGGAGGACCTGCTGGAGTCCCTGGTCGACACCTCGCTGCTGGAGTCGGCGGCCCCCGGCCGCTACCGCTTCCACGACCTGGTCCGCCTCTACGCCCGCTCCTGCGCGGAACGGGACGAGCAGCCGCCGAGCGAGCGGGAGGCGGCGATGTCGCGGCTGCTGGACTTCTACCTGGCGTCGGCCGCGCGGGTCTACGCGATAGAGCGGCCGGGTGATCGTACGGTCGATCATCTCGAGGCGACCAGCCAGGCGGGTCAGCACTTCAGCGACGACGGGAAGGCTCTGGACTGGCTGCACGTCGAGGCCGCGAGCCTTCTCGCATGCGTTCAGCAGTCCCTGGAGGCGGGGACGCTGAGGCGGGGTGTCGACCTCCTGTTGGCCGCCAAGGACCTGGCGGAATCGGGGGCCAGTTCACTTGCCTACGAGGCTGCCACCCGGGCGGCACGCGACGCCGCCGACATCCTGGGCGACCCGCACGCGGCGGGCCGTGCCCGGGTCACCCTCGCCCAGGTACTCATCAAGGCCGGGCTCTTCGAGGAGGCCACCGAGCTGGCCCAGGAGGCCCTGGCTCTCGGTGAGGCCGCAGACGATCCATGGACGTGCGGAAACGCGCCCAACGAGCTGGGCATCATCGCCATCTGCAAGAACGAGCACGCCGTCGGTGAGGTCCATCTCCTCAAGGCCATAGACGCCTTCCGCGCGGACAACAACCGCCCCGGGGAGGCCAGTGCGCTGTGCAACCTCTCCCGCGTCCTCGTCTCCATGGACCGCGCGCTGGCGGGCATCGAACTCGTCCAGCAGGGCATCGCCATCTACGACGAGCTGGGCCTGACGGTACGGCTCGCCAACGCCAGGTACGCCCTGGGCATCGCCCTGAGTCACGCCGGCCGGACGACCGAGGCGCTGGAACAGTTCGCCGAGGCGCTGAGCATCTTCGTCGAGAACCGGCAACGGCTGTGGGAAGGGACCACCCACTTCCGGATCGCGCAGGTGCACCTGACCTGCCGCAGGCCGGCACCGGCCGCCCAGCACGCCGAACAGGCCCTCAGCACCGGCTGCATCGGCGGTGACTGGATGCGCGCCAACGTACTGACGCTCCTTGGCCGTTCGCTGGACGCCTTGGGACAGGTCGACCGGGCGCGGGCCTGCTGGCAGGAGGCGCTCAGCATCCATGAGGCGTCCGGAGCTGTCGAAGCGGCTGAGCTACGAAATCTGCTGGACCCTGTCGCGGCGGCCTGACCCGAGCCCGGAGCGTTCAGCAAACGTTTATGGCCGACTGCCAGTCTCAGTACGTCGAAGCCGTCGCGTCGGGGGGCAGGCGGCTCGGCAAGGGGCTCACGGATAAGGTGATCGGCCCCAGGAACGCTCGCCCGGCGACCACGGGGGAGTTGCCGAGCGAGCGTTCTCCACCGCAGTTCTAGAAATTCCAGGGGAGTTGCCCACCATGAGCGACATCAAGCAGAGCAACGAGGACATCACGACGCTGGACAGCCACGCGCCGGCTCCGCCGAGCAAGGACACCGAGCTCACCACGCAGGACAGCCACGCCCCTGTCCCCGGCGACGACTCCGTCACCACGCTGGACAGCCACGCCCCGGCCCCGCCGGCCCTGGACCTGAACGGCAAGTAGACCTGACTCCCAGCGGGGAACGGCCGCGGCGGCGCGGAGGGGGAGCCGTCGCGGCCGAGGTGTGTCCGGGTACCGGACTCGGCCAATCCCTGGCGGGAACCATGCGATCTTATCGAACCTGTGGGCGATTTCGTCTACTGTCACTGCCGTCCGGAACTTCCCTCCACAGGAGCTGATGTGAGCCGTACCAAGAAGATCGTCGCCACCATCGCCCTTGTGCTCGGCGCCACCGCCGTTGCCACCAGCCCTGCGTTGGCCGACAGCCACATGCCGGTGGGACCGCAGGGCACCGTCGTCGCCCAGCTGGGCCAGCACGCGCCCTGACGCTGGGCACTGTGTGTGGGGCCGGGCCGCGATGCCCGGCCCCACAGCCATGTCGCGAGTGCCGTGAGGCCGCTCACCCGTAGCGCTCACCGCACGGGCAAGCGCACAACGCAGCGACGTCAGCGCACCGGCCGCGCCACCGGGTTCGCCTTGCAGTGGTGGACCTGGAGGATGAGGCCGTCGTCGGGGTGGCCGAGGCTGTCGACGAGTTCCACCTGGGCACGGGCCGTACCCCTGGCCGGGACGGTGACCGTCGCGGTGTTGTCGGCGAGCGCCGTGCCCTTCCTGTCGTCGAACTCGACCCGCACGGTGAAGTAGCCCTCGACGGCGTTGGGGTTGGTGACCTCGACGGTCGCGTACTGGGCCTTCTCCGTCGCGCAGCTCACCAGCCTGGCCTTCGCGGCCTTCAGGGACGGCGTCGGGCTCGGCGTGGCACGGGTCCCGCTGCCACTGCCGGACGTGCTTCCGCCGGTGGTGCCGTAGTCGTCGTCGTAGTCGCGGTAGTGGCCGGACCCCGACTTGCCGATGCCCGACGACGTGTCGTGGTCCTGGCTGGAGCTGCTGCAGCCGCCGCCACCGCCCGAGTGTCCGCGGCTGTGCCCATGCCGGCCCGTGAAGCCGGTCAGGGCGAGCACCACCATCGCCGACACCGCCGCGAGCCTGATTGTGTGACCGCTTCGTCGCATACCGTCACCCTATCGGCCGACTGTCACGCCCCTGTCACCGCACGGCCGCCGTCCCGTACCCGGCGGCGGCCGCCCGTCCGCTCAGGGCGGTTCAGGTGGTCCGGGCCGTGCCGGTGCCCTTCTCCGCGTCCAGCGCGTACACGCACCGGTCCTTGCTGCACGCGTACACCACGCCGTCCTTCACCACCGGGGAGCCGGTGATCTCGCCGCCGGTGGCCAGCTTCCAGCGCAGGCGGCCGTCGTCGGACTTGAGGGTGTAGAGGAGGTGGTCGGTGGAGCCGAAGTGGATGCGGCCCTCGGCGACCACGGGGGTGCCCACGACGTCGCCGCCGGACTGGAAGCGCCACTTGGGGGTGCCGGTGACGGCGTCCAGGGTGTACAGGCCCTTGCCGCTGCCCACGTGCACATGGCCGGCCGCCACCAGGACCGGCTCGACGGAGGAGCGGGCCTCGGTGGCGATGCGCCAGCGGTCGCGGCCGTCGGTGGCGTCCAGGGCGTAGACCGTGCCGAGGTAGTCGGCGAGGTAGACGCCGCCGCCGGTGACGGCGGGGCCGGGCGCGAAGGCGGGCGGGCAGAGGAAGACCGCGGGGGCCTCGAAGTGCCAGCGCACCAGACCGCTCGCCACCTCGATCGCGAGGACCCGGGTGCCGGCGGAGACGTACACGTAGCCGTCGGGGGCCGGGGTGATGCGGACCGGAACACCGCCGCAGGAGGCCGCGTCGCCGATCGGGTACGACCAGCGCTCCTCGCCGGTGCGGGCCTCCAGGGCGCGCAGCCGGGCGTCCTGCCAGACGAAGACGGTGCCGTCGTGGACGGCGGGGCCGGCCTCGGGGGACTCGAAGTCGGTCTGGCAGCCGCTGATCTCCCACAGCTTCCGGCCGTTCGCCGCCTCCCAGGCCTGCGCGCCGCCGCCGCGGGTGCCGGTGACGACCGTTCCGCGGTCGGCCTGCAGGGAGTACACCCAGGCGTCCGTGTTGAGCCGCCACAGGTCGCCGCCCTCGCGGGCGTCCAGCGCGAACAGGGTGGGGCCGTCGGAGGCGTGGACGCGGCCGTCCGCGACCGCCATCGACCAGGCCACGTCCCGGGTCTTGAAGCGGCGGCGGCCGGTGGCCACGTCCAGCGCGTGCACCTCGAAGGAGGTGACGTAGACCAGTTCGCCGTCGACCGCCGGGGTGCCCCAGACGTCGTTGGACATGCGGAAGCGCCACGGGCGCCAGCCGTTCGCCGTCTCCGGGGGCAGGACCGGGACGGGCGGTACGGCGGGGTCGGCGCCGGCGACGCCCTGGCGGGGCCGGGACCAGCCGGCGACCAGGCCGGCCTCCGGCGGGGGCGCCTTGACGGCGGCGGCGCGGGCGTCGGCGACGCGCGGGCCGGGGCCGATGGGCACGGCCGCGCCGGCCAGCCGGACCGGTCCGGTGTCGGGGGCGCCGGCCGGGACCACGGGGTCGTAGGACGGCGGCGGGGGCACGGTGGCCCGGCCGCCGCTGCGCGGGCCGGGGGCGGTGGGCGCCGGCTTGGCTGCGGGGCGGCCGCCGCGACGGGACTCGATGAGGCCGACCGCCTTCTCCGGCAGCCAGGCGGACGCGGTGCCGCTGTCGTCGGAGCCGGAGCCGAACAGGTGCGGGGCGAGCTGGGCCTGGAGGTCGGCGGGGTTGGGCCGGCCGGTGGCCTCCATCTGCATGCAGGACTCGATCAGCGGGCGCAGCTCGTCCGGCAGGCCGGTGAGGTCCGGGCCCTCGCGGAGCAGCATGAACACCGTCTCGACCGGGTTGGCGCCGTGGAAGGGCGGGTGGCCGGTGGCGGCGAAGACCAGCATCGAGCCGAGCGAGAAGACGTCACTGGCGCCGGTGACGCTGCGGGAGTCCTTGGCCTGCTCGGGGGACATGTAGGCGGGGGTGCCGACGGCGACGTTGGTCATCGTCAGGCGGGTGTTGGAGACGCCGGACGCGATACCGAAGTCGATCACCCGGGGGCCGTCCTCGACGACGAGGACGTTGGACGGCTTGAGGTCGCGGTGGACCAGGCCCGCGCCGTGGATGGACTGCAGGGCCTCGGCCACGCCCGCCGCGAGCCAGCGCACCGCCTGCGCCGGGAGCGGGCCGCACTCGTTCACTATCTCCTCGAGGGAGGGCGCGGGGACGTAGGCGGTCGCGAGCCAGGGCACGGCGGCGCGGGGGTCGGCGTCGACCACGGCGGCCGTGTAGAAGCCGGAGACCGCGCGGGCCGCCTCCACCTCGCGGGTGAAGCGGACGCGGAAGAGCTGGTCCTCGGCCAGCTCGGTGCGGACCGTCTTGATCGCCACGCGCCGGCCGGACGCCGAGCGTGCCAGATAGACCAGCCCCATGCCACCGGCCCCCAGCCGGCCCAGCACCTCGAACGGCCCGATCCGCCGCGGATCGTGCTGCGTCAGCTGATCCACCACTTGCCTGCCACCTCCCCGTACGAGCCGCGCCACCCACATATGTACGCGACCGAAGTGCAGCGTCTCACCACCGCACCGCCATGGCGGCACGCACCCTGATTCTTCCTGGCCGGGCGGCCGGTTGCGAACCCGGTGACGAATCGGGGTGTCTCGTGCCGAATAAGGTCATTTCATCGTCGCGGCGCCTGCCTCACCGTTCCAGCAGGGCGAACGACGCCCCCTGATTGTCGGTGACGACGGCCACCCTTCCGTACGACGTGTCGAAGGGCGGCTTCTGCACCCGGCCGCCGAGCCGCCGCACCGCGCCGAGGGCGTCGTCGAGGGCGGTGACGCGGAAGTGGACGAGGAAGTGCGGGGGCATCTCGGCCGGGAAGACCTCGGTCACCTCCGCGCGGCCGAAGTCGGGCTCGGTCCCGGTGCCGAACAGGGCCTCGTGGAAGAGGTCGCCGTAGAAGGTGTTGGCCGCGGCCGTGTCCCGGGTGTACAGCTCGGCCCAGACGAACGTGTTCGGCTCGCGGCGCCGGCCGAAGCCGGCGTGGGCGCCGGGCTGCCACAGGGCGAACACCGCGCCCTCGGGGTCGGCGGCGAGGGCGGCGGTGCCGAGGTCGCCCACCGGGAACGGGGCCATCACCACCTGCCCGCCGGCCGCGATGATCCGCCGGCCGAGGGCCCGGGCGTCCGTGGTCGCGAAGGACACCGTCCACACCGTGGGCATGCGGCCGTCGGTCTTCGGGGCCAGCGAGGCGACGCGGTCGCCGTTCAGCAGGGCCCACACCGAGGAGCCGTACGACTCCTCGAACTCCCACCCGAAGAGTTCGCCGTAGAACCGCTTGCCCGCCTCGACGTCGGGCAGCTCGGCGTCCACCCAGCAGGGGGTGCCCTCGGGGTACGCCTCTTCGTTCGCGGATGCCCTGTTTTCGGCCATGTCGTCAAAGTAGCGGGGTCGCGCGCGGCCCGCAGACCAGCCACACCATGCCCATTTCCCTCGTGCACCCCATTTGCAGTCGGCCGAATCGCGCTCAGATCACCCGTCGGTAAGCTGACGACATGACAGGACAAGTGCGTACCGTCGACGGCCGCGTGGCCGGCAGACGTGGGCAGGCGACCCGGCAGAAGCTGCTCGACTGCCTCAGCGAGATGCTCAGCTCCTCCCCCTACCGGGACGTCAAGGTCATCGATGTCGCCCGGAAGGCAGGCACCTCGCCCGCGACCTTCTACCAGTACTTCCCCGACGTCGAAGGGGCCGTCCTGGAGATCGCCGAGCACATGGCGGCCGAGGGCGCCGGGCTGGCGGAGCTGCTCGAGGGACGCTCCTGGGCCGGGAAGTCCGGCTGGCAGACCGCGCAGGAACTGGTCGACGGCTTCCTGGAGTTCTGGCGGCGCAACGACGCGATCCTGCGCGTGATCGACCTCGGCGCGGCCGAGGGGGACAAACGGTTCTACAAGATCCGCATGAAGGTCCTGAACTCGGTGAACGGATCCCTCACTGAGTCGATCACCGAACTGCAGACCAAGGGCCGGGTGGACAAGGACGTGAACCCGGCGGCGATCGCGGGCTCGCTGGTCACGATGCTCGCCTCGGTGGCCGCGCACCAGAAGGGCTTCTCCTCCTGGGGCGTCAAGCAGGCCGAACTCAAGCCCAACCTCGCCCTGTTGGTCCACCTCGGGGTGACCGGCAAGAAGCCGAGCAAGTAGCGGACGCACCTCCGTCCGGGCATCCGGACCGCAAGTGATCGCTTCATCGCAAGTCCTGTCTGGCCGGCGGCGGCCCACTCGAGTGGGCCGCCGCCGGCTTTTTCGCTACCCCCGCGCCGCCGGCAGCGGCCGGTCCCGCACCACGTGCTTCATCACCAGCGTCGAGGTGAGCCGCTGCACCCCGGGCAGGGTCGCCAGGCTCTCGTCGTACAGCCGCTGGAAGGCGGCGAGGTCCGCGGTGGCCACCCGGAGCAGGTAGTCGGGCTCGCCGAACAGCCGCTGGGCGTCCAGCACATGGTCCAGTTCGCCGACCGCCCGCTCGAACTCGGCGACGGTGTCCCGGTCCTCCTGCCGCATGGAGACGAAGACGAGCGCCTCGAAGTTCAGCCCGAGCGCGCCCGCGTCCACCACCGCCCGGTAGCCCTGGATGGCGCCGGAGCGCTCCAGCTCGCGCAGCCGCCGGTGGCAGGGCGAGACGCTCAGGCGCACCCGTGCGGCCAGCTCGGTCACGGTCAGCCGCCCGTCCTGCTGCAACTCGGCAAGGATCTTCCGGTCCACGTCGTCCATGCGGAAGATTCTCCCTCCGAACCGGCGGTGCAGGGAAAACTTCAGGAACACTTTCGGGCCATTCACGCCTAATGTCGCCGGTATGGAACCGGGTCTGCTCTTCTCCTTCCTCGCCGTCGACCTGCTGCTGGTGTGCGTGCCGGGCGCCGACAAGGCGTACGTGATCGCGGCGGCCCTGCGCGGCGGCCGGGTGCCGCGCGCGGTGGCGGGGCTGGTCTGCGGGTACGCGCTGCACACGGTGCTGGCGACGGCGGGGCTCGCGGTCCTGGTGGCGGGCTCGCCCCGGTTGCTGACGGCCCTGACCGTGGTGGGCGCGGGCTATCTGCTGTGGCTGGGCTGGGGGGTGCTGCGCCGCCCGGCCGTGCCGGACGCGGACGCCGGGCCACCGGCCGACGGGAGGCTCTTCCTGCGGGGCGCCACGATCAGCGGCCTCAACCCCAAGGGCCTGCTGCTCTACCTGTCCGTACTCCCCCAGTTCCTCACCCTGTCCGGCGACCGGCTGCCCGTGCCCGCGCAGACGGCGGCGCTGGGCCTGCTCCACATGGCGTGCTGCGCGGCCGTCTACCTCACCGTGGGCGCGCTCGCCCGCGTTCTGCTGGCCGCCCGCCCGGCGGCGGCCCGCGCGGTCACCCGCACGTCGGGGGCGGCGATGCTCGGCATCGGCGCGCTGCTGCTGGCGGAGCGGCTGGCGACGCTCTGAGGTCCGGCGGCGCCCAGGTGGGCGCGGTTCCGCGACCCGGTGGCGCCGCGGCCGGGCCGGGAGCGTCCGGGACGAGTACGGCGGCCGTCGGCGGCCATACTCGCCCCATGGCACAAAAGGATCTCCACGACATGCTGCGGTCCCTGCGGGTCTGGGCCCCCGGGGTGACCGAGCTGCGCCCCTTCGACCCGGACACGGCTCCCCCGACGCCGCTGCCCCTGTTCACGACCTGGTTCGCGGAGGCGGTGGAGGCCGGTCAGCCGGAGCCGCACACGATGTCGCTGGCGACGACGGACGAGGAGGGCAGGCCGGACGTACGGATCGTCATGATGCACGGCGCCGACGCGGACGGCTGGTCCTTCGGGAGCCACTCGACGAGCCGCAAGGGCCGCGCCCTGGACGTCCACCCCTACGCGGCCCTGGCCTTCTACTGGCCGGCGCTGGGCCGCCAGGTGCGGGTGCGCGGCGCGGTGGCGTCGGCGCCTTCGCACGAGAGCCTGGCGGATCTGCACGCGCGCTCGACCGGCGCGCTGGCCGCGGCCCTGACCGGACGGCAGAGCGAGGACCTGTCCTCGCTCCAGGAGCTGCGGCAGGTGTCGGAAGCTGCCTGGGAGCGGGCCCGCGCCAACCCGGCCGAGCCCTCCCCCACCTGGACCCTCTACCGGCTGCGCCCGGAAGCGGTGGAGTTCTTCCAGGGCGACCCGGACCGCCGCCATGTGCGCCTCGAGTACCGGCGTACGGAGTTCGGCTGGAGCAAGAACCTGCTGTGGCCGTGACTCACCCCGCCCCGGCGCCCGTGCCGTCCCCGAAGCCCCACACCGCGAAGTCCGCCACGCCCCGGTATCCGATCCGCTGGTAGAGGCTGTTGCTGGTGGGATTGGCGAGGTCGGTGAAGAGGAGCACGTGGGCCACTCCAGCCCTCACGGCGGCACGGCTCACCTCCGCCGTCACCGCGCCCGCGTAGCCGCGGCCGCGCAGGGGCGCCGGTGTGTACACCGGGGCCACCCGGACCTGGCCCGCCGTCTCCGGGGTCGCGCCGGCCATGGCGACGGGCGTGCCGTCGGGGGTCTCCCAGAGGGTGACGCCGCCGTGGGCGATGCGGGCGTCGGCCCAGGGGCCCGCGCCCCGGCCGGCGTGCTGTCCGACCGCGTCCTTGAACTCGTCGTACCAGCGCGTCAGCAGATCCCGGTCCGCCGGGCCGGCCACCCGGGCGCGGCCTTCGGGCGGTGGCTGCGGGACGCTCAACCCGCTCAGTTCGTAGAGCCGTTGGCGCTGCCTGAGCCGGGTCGCCGCGCCGGTCCGCCGCTGCCAGGACGCGGCGAAGGCGGCCGTCGCGCCGCGTTCGCCGGAGACTCCGGCGAGCGGGTGGCCGGCGTCGGCCAGGCGGGTCGCGAGCGCGTCGGCGCCCTCCGGACCGAGCGGGGTGAGGTGCAGCGGGAAGGGGGGCGTGTGGAGGAACACGGCGCGGACGCCGCCGGCTTCGTCCCGCAGCACGCCGAACAGCGGCGGCTCGTCGCCGTACAGGTGCAGGCCCCGGCTGCGCAGGGCGTCCAGCACGGTCAGCGGGACCGTGTGCAGGGCCGGACGGGAGCGCAGGAAGCCGCCCGCGCGGGCCGTCAACTCGTCCGGGTCGTCGGTCAGCTGCCAGTCGTCGGGGCGCATGCGCCCATGATCCGGGCCGGCCGTCCGGCGGGGACAGCGGTTTTCCCCGCCGCCGTGCGAACGGCGGCCCGGGCACCGGGCCGGAGAGCGGCGGGGACGGCTCCCGGCCACCGGTCCCGCCCACTTCCGCCACAGGCGTGATCAATCCGCAACCAATTCCGGTCTTGACCGAGACCCATCAACCGGGTGTGTGATTACGCTCGCGCTCATGGCCGACTCCCGTCCCTCCTCCGCGCGCCTCACCGCGACCCCCGTCGACCGCCCCGTCTACGTCATAGGCGCCGGTCCCGGCGGACTGGCCGCCGCGTACGCGCTGCGGGCGCGGGGGGTGCGGGCCGTGGTGCTGGAGAAGTCGGACCGGGTGGGCGCCTCCTGGCGGCGGCACTACGACCGCCTGCACCTGCACACCACCCGGCGGCTGTCGGCGCTGCCGGGGCTCGCGATACCCCGCAGGTTCGGGCGCTGGGTGTCCCGGGACGACGTGGTCCGGTACCTGGAGAAGTACGCCGAGCACCATGAGCTGGAGATCGTCACCGGCGTGGAGGTGTTCCGCGTCGAGCGCGCCGGGGACGGCGACGGCTGGGTGCTGCACGCCTCCGGCGGCCGGGAGCTGACCGGCAGCGCGGTGGTCGTCGCCACCGGCCACAACCACACGTCGCGGGTGCCCGACTGGCCGGGCCTGGACGGCTTCGGCGGGGAGTTCCTGCACGCCGGGCGATATCGCGACGCGCGGCCGTACGCGGGCCGGGACGTGCTGGTCGTGGGCATCGGCAACACCGGCGCCGAGATCGCCGTCGACCTGGTGGAGGGCGGCGCCGCCCGGGTGCGCCTGGCCGTGCGCACCGCCCCGCACATCGTGCGCCGCTCGACCGCCGGGTGGGCCGCCCAGTACACGGGCGTGCTGGTCCGGCGGCTGCCGGTGCCGCTCGTGGACCGGCTCGCGCGGTCCCTGGGCAGGTTCATCACCCCGGATCTCGCCGCCCACGGGCTGCCGCGCCCGGACAGCGGGCTGTACAGCAGGGTGCGCGAGGGGGCCATTCCCGTGCAGGACGTAGGGATCGTCGACGCGGTGCGCGGCGGGAAGGTGGAGATCGTCGCCGCCGTCGAGGGGTTCGAGGACGGGAAGGTGGTCCTCGCCGACGGCGGCCGCCTGACGCCGGACGCCGTGATCGCGGCCACCGGGTACGAGCGGGCGCTGGACGGGCTGGTCGGGCACCTGGGCGTGCTGGACGGACGCGGCAGGCCCGTGGTGCACGGGCCGCGCACCCCGGACGGGGCCCCCGGCCTGTACTTCACCGGGTTCACCAACCCGATCAGCGGCATGTTCCGGGAGCTGGCGATCGACGCGGAGCGGATCGCCAGAGCGGTGGCCAGGAGGCTCGCGGCGGGCGCCCGGCGGTGACCTCACCGCGCGGGCGGCGCTGACCTCCGGACCGGGTCAGCCGGCCCGCTTCAGGATCCACAGCCGGCCCGCGTCCGGATCGCCGAACAGGACGTACAGCTCCGGGTCCGCCTCGGTGCCGCCGAAGGACCAGTCGGTGTCCTCGCCGCAGTCGCCGTCGAGCCGCAGCAGGATGCCGTCGCGGCCGAGGTCGTCCCGGTGGTGCGGCTTCCAGGCGCCGTCGCCCGCGCACCTCACGTACGCGTGGTCGAGCCAGTCGTAGCCCGGGGGCTCGGCCGGCAGCCGCACCGCCGTCGCCCTCCCGTCGGGGCTCAGCCGCAGTTCCGCCCCGCCGCCGTGCCAGACCCCGGCGAGCCGGGCGGTGGTCAGCTCCGGGGGCCGGTACTGCTCGACGAAGCCCGTCTCGGTGGCGAGGATCCCGGCGCCAAGGGCCGCGAAGAAGAGGACCGCGGACCCGGCCGCCGCGCGCCACCACACGCCCCACTGCCGCCAGGCCCGCCCGCGCGCGCACCCGACCCAGAGGGCGGGCAGCACGCCCAGGGCCGTCAGGACCGGGACGGACGTGGTGAAGGACCACAGCGGTACGGTCAGCCCGCCCCAGACGACGGCCGGGCCGAGCGGCGCCACCAGGTACCGGAGCCAGGACGGGCCGCCGAGGCCGCGGCCGGCCAGGCGGGCGAGGACCACCGAGGGCAGGGTGAGGACGAAGGTCAGCGCCATGCCGAGCAGGGGCAGCAGCAGCGGCGCGAAGAGAAGCACGCAGATCGCGCCGAAGGCGCCGCCGTAGCCCGCTCCGTAGTCGTCCCGGCCCGCGTCGGCGACGATCCACCACAGCAGCCCCGCCGCGGGGAGCTGCGCCCCGCCCATCGCGACCGCCGCACTCAGGTCGGCGGCCGACCAGTACGCGTTCCCGCCCGGTCTTCCCGGTGCCTCTCCCCGCCCCATGGGCGCAGCCTACGAAGCCCCCACGCGGCCCTCACCGGCGCCCTGACCCTCTAGGGCCTGTCTAACAATTCCCGCCTGCCGCGCGACGCCATGCACGCACTCTCGCCGCACCGGCCCCAGACCCGAGTACGTCCAGTACGCGGCCCTCGAGCCGGCCCGCCGAGAGCACGCACCTGACGCCGCACGGCCGCCCTGCGGGCGACGACGCGAATTGTGAGACAGACCCTAGGCCGTGTCCGCAAAGTCGCGTCTGCGTCACGACGCCCGGCGCGCACTCTCGCCGCACCGGCCGAAAGCCCGAGTACACCCAGTACGAGGGCATCCGGCCGGCACTCCCCCAGCCTTCGGCCGGGGGGACCCCCAGAGCACGCACCGGACGCCGCGACGCCCGCCCTGCGGGCGAACGACGCGACTTTGCGGACACGACCTAGGCCGGCCGCACGAGGGCGGCTGCCGGGACCGCCGGGCGGCGGCGGATGACCAGGGCCATCAGGGCCGCCACCGCGCACAGGGTGCCGGAGGCGTACCAGACCATGTCGTAGGAGCCGAAGACGTCGCGGGCGGCGCCGCCGAGATAGGCGACCAGGGCCGCGCCGACCTGGTGGGAGGCGAGCACCCAGCCGAAGACGATGGCGCTGTCCTCGCCGTACTGCTCCCGGCACAGGGCCAGGGTCGGCGGGACGGTGGCCACCCAGTCGAGGCCGTAGAAGACGATGAAGAACACCATCGGGGGGTGCACCGACGGGCCCAGCAGCATCGGCAGGAACAGCAACGAGACCCCGCGCAGGGCGTAGTAGACGGCGAGCAGGCGGCGCGGTTCGAAGCGGTCGGTGAACCAGCCGGAGGCGATGGTGCCGACGACGTCGAACACCCCGATGACCGCCAGCAGCGAGGCCGCCGCCGTGACCGGCATGCCGTGGTCGTGCGCCGCGGGCACGAAGTGCGTCTGGATCAGGCCGTTGGTGGAGGCGCCGCAGATCGCGAAGGTGCCGGCCAGCAGCCAGAACGGTCCCGTGCGGGCGGCGGAGGCGAGGACGCCGAGCGTGCGGCGGGCGGCGCCGGTGACCGGGGGCGGCTTGGGCACGAACTCCGTCGCGCCGTACGGCTTCAGGCCCACGTCGGCGGGGTGGTCGCGCAGCAGGATCCACACGAAGGGGACCACGGCGAGGGCGGCCAGGGCCACGGTGACGGCCGCCGGGTGCCAGCCGTGGTTCTCCACCGTCCAGGACAGCACCGGCAGGAAGATGAGCTGGCCGGAGGCGGAGGCGGCGGTGAGGATGCCGCTGACCAGGCCGCGCCGCTCGGTGAACCAGCGGTTGGTGACGGTGGCGGCGAACGCCAGCGCCATCGATCCGCTGCCGAGGCCGACCAGCAGGCCCCAGCACAGCATCAGCTGCCAGGGCGCCGTCATCCAGACGGTCAGACCGGCGCCGACGGCGATCACGGTGAGCGCGACGGCCACCACCCGGCGGATGCCGAAGCGGTCCATCAGGGCGGCCGCGAAGGGCGCGGTGAGGCCGTAGAGCGCCAGGTTGACCGAGACGGCCGCGCCGATGGTGCCGCGCGACCAGCCGAACTCCTGGTGCAGCGGGTCGATGAGGAGACCGGGCAGGGAACGGAAGGCCGCCGCGCCGATGATCGTGACGAACGTGACGGCGGCGACGTACCAGGCGCGGTGCACCCGGCGGCGCCGGGCGGGCGGGGCCCGGTGCGGAGCGGCGGCTTCGGTTGTCTGAGTCACGTCATAGAGCGTCCTCGATCCGGTCGTGCGCAACGACTGGCCCGAAGGACAGCGTTCGCTAGGATCGGGCCATGAGCCTGGACGAGGACTTCCGCCCGCACCGCATCGTCGTGCTGGCCCTGGACGGCCTGCTCCCCTTCGAGCTCGGCATCCCGCACCGGATCTTCGGCCGCCCCAAGGACGCCGCGGGCCGGCACCTGTACGAGGTGGTGACCTGCTCGGTCCGGCCGCCCGGCCCGGTCGACACGGACGCCGACTTCACGGTGCACGTCGCGCACGGCCCCGAGGCGCTGGAGACGGCCGACACGGTGATCGTCCCGGCGTCGTACGAACTGGGCCCGCTCTACGACGAGGGCAGGCTGACCGACGAGCTGGCCGCCGCGCTCGCCCGCATCCGCACCGGCACCCGCCTCGCCTCCATCTGCACCGGCGTGTACGTCCTCGCCGCCGCCGGACTCCTCGACGGCCGCCCGGCGACCACGCACTGGGCCGACGCCGAGCGGTTCCAGCGGCTGTTCCCGAAGATCGACGTGGACGCGGACGTGCTGTTCATCGACGACGGCGACGTGCTGACCTCGGCCGGGGTGGCCGCCGGGATCGACCTGTGCCTGCACATGGTGCGCCGCGACCACGGCACGGCCGTCGCCAACGACGTGGCCCGCCGCACGGTCGTGCCGCCGCACCGCGACGGCGGCCAGGCCCAGTACATCGAGCGCCCCGTGCCCGACCTCCAGCTCGCCACGACCACCGCGGCCCGCGCCTGGGCGCTCGGCCGGCTGCACGAGCCGATCCAGCTCCGCGACATGGCCGCGCAGGAGTCCATGTCGGTGCGCACCTTCACCCGCCGGTTCCGCGAGGAGGTCGGCGTCAGTCCCGGCCAGTGGCTCACCCGGCAGCGCGTGGAGCGCGCCCGGCACCTGCTGGAGTCCAGCGAGCTGTCGGTCGACCAGGTGGCCCGGGACGCCGGTTTCGGCACGGCCCAGTCGATGCGCCAGCACCTGCAGCAGGCCCTCGGGGTGACGCCGACCGCGTACCGGCGGACCTTCCGCGCCGGGTCGGTGCGATGAACCGTCCACAGCCTGTGGACAAAGGCGGCCGGCTCCCGCGTCGCGGTCGGAACGGGCGGCCCGGTCACCGGACGGCGGCGCGCCCCCGCATCCGGCCTCGCGCCGCCGTCCGGTGCGACCCGCGCTCGGCGAGGACCCCGGCACCGCCGGGCCCTCGCCGTCCCCTCACGGCGAATCGTCGCCCACCAGCGTGTTCGCCTGATGACGCAACGTCAACACAGTTCAGATGATTGTCGGATCAAGCCTGGTTCGTGGTGCCGCGCACGGGTGCACCCGGGGCGCACCGCGGCGCCGGACGCCTAGACCGCCTCGAAGGCGAAGTCCTCGTACGCGGACGGACCGCCCCCGTACGCCGACGCCGCGCCCTCCCGGGACTGTGAACAGCGGTCCAGTTCGCACCAGATGCTCTTGCCGGAGCCCTCGGGGCGCCAGCCCCAGCGGTCGGCCAGACAGTCGACGAGCGCCAGGCCCCGGCCGCCGGTCGCCTCGTCACCGGCGCAGCGCGGGACGGGTGCGCGGGAGCTGGTGTCGGCCACCTCGAGCCGTACGGTGGCCGACGCGGCCGGGCCGGCGGCGTCCGCCGTGCCGGCTCCCGTGCCCGCGCCCGCCGCCGTGCCGGCCGCCGTCCCCGGCGTCTCCCCCGGCAGGGAGAGCCGCAGCACCGCCGGCCTGCCGGTGTGCACCACGGCGTTGGTCACCAGCTCGGACACCAGCAGGACCAGCGTCTCGGCCAACGGCTCGTCGGCCCCTATCCCGAGCCCGGAGAGCCGCGAGCGGGCCCATCTTCTGGCCCGCCCCACCTCCGCGGGGTCGGGCCGGATCTCCAGCTGCACTTGAAGCACCTGCACCGCTCACACCATCCGAACCGGCGGACACATGGCCCCGCACCGCACGAACGCCGCGACCCGAACCGCGACGCGCACCACGACGAGGGCCACGATCGTAGCCATTTTCTGCATGGCCAGGACAACGGCCAGAGCAAGGGTCACGGAACGTGATTCCCTTACGCGACAGCATGGTTGACGTACAGTCACCCCAACAAGCGCTTCGGGCATATTCCAGCGCGAAGGAGTACGCGTACGGCATACTGTGCGACGCGCTCGCCGGGGTGTCGAACAGGCGGCGAAACGGACGGGAGCCTGGGGCCGTTCCGCCCCGCGAGCAGCGGCGCGCACCGCGCGGTCCGGGGACGACCCGGGCGCACAGACGGCTCGGCACGAACTCGCGGCCACTCGCATCCCACACAAGGTACCCGAGGGGACGCGTGACTCCGGGACGTGACGAGTCACGTCAAGGACACAAGCCGATATCAACGCTCTGTGATGCCGGGACGCCACGATCCGCGACATCGTGGGCCAATGATTCCCCGAACCGGAGCCGCGTCCGCGCGTGTTGCGCGGCGAGCGCTACTCGGGAACGGTGAAGTACCGCGCGAAGGCCGGGACGACCTCCCCTTCGCCGACCCTGCCGTCGCCGTCGGCGTCGAGGGCCGTGGCGGTCGCCAGCGCGACGTCCTCCGGGACGCGCAGGACGCGCAGCACGCGGACGGTGTCGGGGACGGTGGCGCGGCCGTCGCCGTCCGGGTCCGCGACGGCCAGGGCCGCGTGCAGGAAGGGCCGGGCGATCTCGGCGAAGCGGTCGGGGTTGTCGCGCAGGCGCTTGACCGCGCCGGTGACGAACTCCTCGCGGGTGATGCGCTGGTCGCCGTCCCGGTCGGCGATGCCCGCCATGCCCTGCCAGAACGCCTCCGCTCCGGCGTAGAGCGCCTGTCCGCGGTCGGAGCGGGCGGGCACGGCGAACTCGGCGAGCAGGGCCTTGGCCGCGGCGCTGAAGTCCTCGCGGTCGATGTAGCCGTTGCCGTCCTGGTCGAAGCCGGCGAACCGGGCGGCGATCCTGCGCTCGTACTCGGTGCTGACCATGTCTTCTCGGGCCGCCTTCGTGTCGACGTGGGGGTGATCCGGCTGGGAGCGTACGTCGGGCGCGGCGGGCTGGTGACGGGAAAACGGCGGTTGTGCCAAGACCGGGGGAATTTCGCGACAAGTCCGTGGCGGCGGGCGCGCGATGTGCTCGGGCCGGCGGGGCGGGCCCGCGGCGGGCTCAGGCGGACAGCGGGTCGGCCTCGTCGGTGACGGCGGACTCGACGTCGGGGCGGACGTCGAAGAGGCGGCGGACGCCGAGCGCGCCGAGGACCCGGTTGACGTGCGAGCCGTCCTCCGCGCCCCGGTCCGGCAGGATCAGCCGCAGCCGGCCCTGGCAGGAGCGGATCAGCCGGCGGGCGGCGATGAGCACGCCGACGCCGCTGGAGTCGCAGAAGAAGACCTCCGAGAGGTCCAGCACCAGGCTGTGGTGGCCCTCGGCGACCACGTCGTGCACCCGCTGGCGCAGCACCGGCGAGGTCATCAGGTCCAGCTCCCCGCCGACCCGGAGCACGGCCCACCCGTCCTGTTCGGCGCCGGTCACCTTGAATGTCACGGCCACGCCCCTCCGCTCGCCGGTTCGCGGAACCGCCCGGAAACGGAAGCAGTTCCTACGTTTCTTTCCGCGCGGCTGCCCAGCGGCCGTTCCCTGAAACTTCGCGTCGCAAACGGCACACGATCGACAAGGGGCTTGTTTCAGTCACTATCGATCCTGTTCGATCATAGTTGGACGCGGACCGAGTGAAGGATGTGTGAAGGGGGCACTATCACCTGCGACGTCTCGGGGGGCGCACATTGACACAAAGGGGCGTGCGTTGTCGGAGGTGCCGACTACATTCGAGACGACGGTGCAGACACGCTGGACCTGTCGGACGAGCGCGAGGGGAGGGGCGACATGGCGCAGAAGGACGTACCGCCCCGCTGGGACCGCAAGATGCAGCAGCGGCTCGCCCGCGGTGAGGCAGCCGCCCTCGGCGAGCTCTACGACCGCTTCGCCTCCCTCGTGCACAACCTCGCCCACCGCGTGCTCGGCGACGAGCGGGCCGCCGACGGGGTCACCCGCGAGGTCTTCGCCCACGTCTGGGAACACCCCGACTCCTACGACCCCAAGCAGGGCCCGCTGCGCTCCTGGGTGGCCCAGGTGACCCACCGGCTGGCCGTGCAGCGGCTGCGCGCCACCGAGTCCGCCGCGCTGCCCCCGGGCGGGAGCGGCTCCGCCGAGGAGCTGGAGAGCCTGGAGAGCAAGGTGCGTCGCGCCTCGGTCGCCGCCCGCGCCGACTACATCGTCCACTCCATGCCCGCACCGCTGCGCGCCGCGCTCGAACTGGCCTACTTCCAGCGGCGCGACTACCGGCAGGCCGCCGCCGACCTCGGCGTCACCGAGGACGAGGCCCGCCGCCGGCTCCGCCTGGGCCTCCAGCTGCTGTCCACCGCCCACGACGCCGGCAGCCCGCGCGGGTACGGGGGTGCGGTGTGAACGGCCCCGAGTCCTTCGCGGCACACGACGGCCCCGGCGACGGCCGCGAGCCCCGCATCCCGCCGCCCCGCGCCTCCGTCGAGGACAGCGGGCTGCCCCTGCCCGACCTCGCCGATCCTGGGGAACCGTCGCCCGTGCCGCTCGAGTTGTCGCACGACGTCCTGAAGTCGCTCCTCGGCGCCTGGGCCCTGGCGGCCTGCTCGGCGGCGGAGACGGCGGCCGTGGAGGAGCACCTCGGCGACTGCGGGGCCTGCGCGGACGAGGCGCGCCGGCTGCGCGAGGCCGTCGGCCTGCTGCACCAGCCGGAGAGCCTCGACCTGGACCCGGCGCTGCGCACCCGCGTCCTGCAGAGCTGCCTGACCCGCCGCCCGCCGCGCATCCCGGTGCCCGAGTGGGCGGCCCCGTACGACGCCGAGACCGCCCGGCTGGACGCGCTGCTGCAGGACTTCGGGGACGCCGAGTGGCACGCGCCGGTGCGGCTGCGGTGGTTCGAGGCCGACGAGGCGACGAGCCGCCGTACGACGGTGGCCGGGGTGATCGCCCATCTGCTGGCGGTGGACGGGCTGGTCGCGGTGGCGCTCGGCCTGGACGATCCGCTCACCGAGGCCGTCGGCGGCGAACGGACCCCGGCGGGACCGGCGGAGCGCACCGACGTGTTCTGGCGCTCGTCGCACTACCCGCCGACGCGGTCCGTGCGGGCGCCCTGGCGCGAGCAGAGCCACCGGCTGGTGCGGACGGTGTCCTTCACCGGCGGCAGCACCGGCGGACTCACGGTGCCGTACGGCGACTTCGGGCTGCCGCTGCACGACGCGATGCTGGACCGGGCCTTCGAGTGCTGGGTGCACGCGGAGGACATCGCGGAGGCGGTGGACTACCCCTACGAGCCGCCCGCGCCGCGGCACCTGCACCGGATGATCGACCTGGCGGCCCGGATGCTGCCGGTGGCGCTCGCCGAACGGCGGCGGGCGCGGCCGGCCGCGACGGGCCGGCCCCCGCGTCTGGTCTCGGCCGGGCAGCCGGGGCGCAGCCTGCGGCTGGAGATCGAGGGCGCGGCCGGCGGGGAGTGGCTGATCCCGCTGGACTCGCCGGGCGCGGTGGGCTCCGCCGAGTTCGAGGTGGCCCATGTCGCCCTGGACGGCGTGGAGTTCTGCCGCCTGGCGGCGGGCCATGTGCCACCGGAGGACGCCGCGGCGGGACAGGTGGGCGACCGCGAGGCGATCCGGGACGTACTGTTCGCGGCGGCGGGCCTGAGCCGGATGTGAGCGTGCGGCCCGGCCTAGGCGAACACCACCGTCCGGCGCCCGTTGAGCAGGATCCGGCGCTCCGCGTGCCACTTCACCGCGCGTGCCAGCGCCTGGCACTCGACGTCGCGGCCGACGGCGACCAGGCCCTCGGGGGTGACGTCGTGGCCCACCCGCTCGACCTCCTGCTCGATGATCGGGCCCTCGTCGAGGTCGGCGGTGACGTAGTGGGCGGTGGCGCCGATCAGCTTGACGCCCCGCGCGTGCGCCTGGTGGTACGGCTTCGCGCCCTTGAAGCTCGGCAGGAACGAGTGGTGGATGTTGATGATCCGGCCGCTGAGCCGCTTGCACAGGTCGTCGGAGAGGACCTGCATGTAGCGGGCGAGGACGACCAGTTCGACGTGCTCCTCGTGCACGATCTCCAGCAGCCGGGCCTCGCCCTCGGCCTTGGTCTCCTTCGTCACCGGGATGTGGTGGAAGGGGATGTTGTAGGAGCCCACCAGCTCCTCGAAGTCGGTGTGGTTGGAGACCACGGCCGCGATCTCCACCGGCAGCGCCCCGATCCGCGCCCGGAACAGCAGGTCGTTCAGGCAGTGCCCGAACTTGCTGACCATGAGCACGATGCGCATCTTCTCGTCGGCCCGGTTGAGCTGCCAGTCCATGTGGAAGGAGTCGCCGATCGCCGCGAAGCTCGCCCGCAGCTTCTCCACGGTCACCGGAGCCTCGGCCGAGAAGTGGACGCGCATGAAGAACAGGCCCGTGTCGTGGTCGCCGAACTGCTGGCTGTCCTCGATGTTGCAGCCGGTCATGAACAGGTAGCTCGACACGGCGTGCACGATGCCCTTCTTGTCCGGGCAGGAGAGGGTGAGGACGTACTGGTCGGCCGGGTCGGCGGCGGCGCGGGCGGGCTGCTCGTTCATGCACCACAGGTTCCCACACCGGCCGTCCGCCGCGGACGGTCGTCCCGCAGGGCGGACGGGGTGCCGGCGGCCGGCGGCGCCGGTGGCCGGCGGCGCCGGTGGCCGCCCACGGACGGAACCGCCGCCCGCTACGCGGTCCTCGTCATGATCCGCAGGACCTCGAGGCTGCGCGGGGCGGTGTCCGGGTCGTCGCCGTCGCTGGCCGCGAGACGCAGGTGCGCGTCCCGAGCCGCCCGCACCGCCTCCGGCCACGCGTGGTGGTCGAGGTAGGCGGAGACCGGCGCGTCCGGGCCGACCTGGTGCATGATCCGCAGCACCCGCAGCACGGCCGTGTCGACCAGCGCCGCCTCCTGGGAGTCGCGGAATATCGTGCCGACGTACTTCTCCGCCGACCAGTTGTCCAGCCAGGTGTCCTCCACCAGCCGGTACACGGCGTCGGTGACGTCGCCGTATCCGTCCACACCGGCCAGCCAGACGTCCCTCTGGAAGACCGGGTCGGAGAGCATGTGCAGCGCGGAGCGCACATTGCTGCGCCAGCGCCACCACGGCATGTCGTTCAGTGGCATGCCGCCCATGGTGGAGGAGCGACGGCCGCGACGGGAAGAGTTCTCCGAACCTTGCACGGTCATCGATCGTACGTTCCCCACCACATCCGTCACACCGGCCCCCCGAATTCACCTCGGCGTCACCGTTCATTGACCGAGGGTCACTCTCGGGTTAGCGGTGTGAGGGAATCGTGCGTGTGCATGACCGGCAGGCGACGCATCCGCAGCACCTTCCCCCTCTCCTTCACCCGGCCCGTCAGAGCGGCCCTGCTCTCCGCGGGCGCACTGGCCGCGGTCACGTCGCTCACCGCCGGATGCGGGGTCGTCCCCGGAGCCACGGGGGGCTCCGGGGACGACCCGGTCAAGGTGATGACCTGGGCGCCGCAGAACACGGACGCCACCAACAAGCCGGGCATGCCGGCGATGGCCCGCGCCTACGGGAAGTGGATCAACGCCCACGGCGGCATCAACGGCCGCAGGCTCGAGATCCTGACCTGCAACGACCACAACGACAGCGTGGGCGCGGCGAAGTGCGCCCGGCGCGCGGCCGCCGAGGACGTGGTCGCCGTCGTCGGCTCCTACAGCCAGTACGTCGACTCCTACCTCGCCCCGCTGGAGAGCGCGGGCATCCCGTACATCGGCGGCTACGGCATCAGCAGCGACGAGTTCACCGGTCAGATGTCGTACCCGGTCAACGGCGGCCAGCCCGCCCTGCTGGCCGGTCTCGGCCGGGCGCTGGCCTCGGTCTGCGGACCGGTCGCCCTGGTGCGTCCGGACAGCATCGCCGGCGACCAGCTGCCCACCCTGCTGGACTCGGGCCTGAAGGAGGGCGGACACGCGGCGACCGGCGACCAGCTCGCCGCCGAGAACGCCACCGAGTACGACTCCCAGGCCGAGCGGGCGCTGCGGTCCGCGACGCAGGACGCGACGAAGAAGGGCTGCGTGGTGCCCGCGCTCGGGGACCGCACCGGCACCTTCATGGACTCCTTCCGGCGGGCCCGCGACGCCTTCCCGGCGGTGCGCACGGCGACCGTGACGGGCAGCGTCGACCAGAGCGTCATCAACGCGACGGGCGGCGCCTCGAGCCCCTACGAGGGGGCGTACATCACCGGCTGGTACCCGGTGACGTCCGACCCGCGGTGGGACCCGATGAAGAAGGTGATCAACGAGGAGGCCTTCGGCGACAACCGCATCGACCCCGCGGACGCCGGAGTGCAGACCACCTGGATCGCCTACACCGTGCTGAAGGCCGTGCTGGAGAAGATCGGCCGCGGCGAGGTGAGCGCCGACAGCGTGCGGCACACCCTCAACAAGGGCCTGAAGGTGTACACCGGCGGCCTCACCCCGACCCTGCACTGGCCCTACGAAGGCAAGCTCGCCGGCCTCGGCCTGCCCCGCCTGGTCAACGCCGACGTGACCCTGCAGGTGGTCCAGGACGGCAAGCTGGTCGAGGCGAAGAAGACCGCGGGCTCGGGATTCGACGGAATCACCGACATGACGAGCACGCTCCAGGGAGCGGACCTCACCTGACCCGGCCCGCGGCGCGGCGCCCCGGCCGGCTCAGAGCTGGGTCGGCTGGCGCTGGGTCAGGCCGTACTTCGTCGCGATGGTGTTCCAGAGCGCCGCGGCCTTGACCTTCTCGGCGCTCGCGGTGCCGCTCTCCCGGTTGCCGGCCGCGGTCTGACCGGTGACCCGAGCGCGTCCCTTGTGGCAGCCCTTCCTGCCGCCGACCTGGTCGGCCCAGGCGGCGTAGTTGTTGTCGGCGGCGGCCGAGGCCTGCCAGGCCTTGGTGAGGGCGGCCGTCAGCTCGGCGTTGGCCGGCAGCCTGTCGACCGAGAGCTTGCCCAGCCGGGTCACCAGGCCGCTGCGCTGCTTGGCGGCGTTGCGCAGGTCGGAGGCGGCCTGGCCGAGATTGTTGCACTGCTTGACGTTCGCCACCGCCTGGATCACCGAGGCCCGGCTGCTGCCGCTGTCGGCGAGCAGCTTGTCCAGGGCGATCGCCTGCTGCTCGGCCGGGTCGGCGGACTCGGCCGCCGAGGGCGAGTCCTGGGTGGCCGGGGCGGAGGCGGCGACGGTCTGGTTGTCGTCGCCCTTGTCCCCTTTTCCGCCGCTGAGCAGCGCGCCGGCGCCCACGCCCAGCACCACGATGCCCACGCCGGCGGCGGCGATCAGGGGCACCCGCGAGCGGCCCCCGCGGCCGCGGTCGTCGTCCCGCGGCGGCTCGTACGAGGGCCGCGCCGGGCCGGGGTAGGCGTTGTTCGGCTGCTGGACCCGCGGCATCTGCTGCGTGGTCCCGGCCGGGCCGGAGTCTGCGGGGCCGCCGCGGAAGAGGTTGTCGAACTCGGCGGGCGGCTGCCGCTCACCGCTCTGCGCCTGGGCGGCGAAGGGCGGGATGTACTGCGTGGCGTCCGCGTCGGAGTGGGCGGCCGGCGCGGGGGGCTGCTGGGCCCGCCCGAGGTACCGGGTGTCCTCCCCGGCCGACTCGGGCGGCAGCGCGCCCGGCGTCACCGGCGGTATGTACTGCGTCGCGCCCTCGTCGACGGGGGATCCCTGCACGGGCGGTATGTACTGGGTCGCGCCCTCGTCCGCGGGGACCGGCGGTATGTACTGGGTCGCGCCGTCGGCGGCCGGGGGCAGCGGGGCGCCCTGCGCCGGGTAGGCGGGCGGCAGGGGGCCCGAGGGGGCGCCCTGCGCCGGGTACTGCTGGTAGGCGTCGGGCGTGCGGTAGCCGGGCTGCGGGCCCGCGCCATAAGCGGACTGCCGGCTCTGCCCGTACGCGGCCGGGCCGCCGTCGTACCCGGGCTGCGCGCCGCTCGGCCCGTAGCCCTGGCCGTATGCCTGGCCGTCGTACGACGGGGCCGGCGCGCCCTCGGGCGGCAGCGGGCCGGGACCGCCGGCGGGCTGCTGCTGTTCCGGGGCGCCCCACTGCTGGGCGGCCGCCGGCGGCCAGCCCTGGTCCTGCTGGTGCTGCGGCTGCTGCGGGTCGGGGCCCCAGGCGCCGCCCCAGGCCTGGCCGCCGGCGGGCGCCGCCGGGGCCGGGCTGCCCGTCGTGCCGGGCAGCAGGGGCTCGCCTCCGTCGGAGGGCAGCACGATGCCTTCGTGCGCGGGTCGCGCCGAGGGCTCCTCGCCCTGTCCACTCTGCGTCACCGGGACTCCTACGAATGGGGGACCTTCGGAATCGTCGGCTCACGCTACCGGGTCCCCGGAGCCGGGTGCCACGCAGCTCAGGACGCGATCTTCTCCCCAGTGACAGCGGTAACAAAACCACCCCGCGGCACGCTGTATAAGGCAACGTCGTGCGTGCCCGTGCCGTTGGCCGTGCGTTCACGCGCCGCGGGGCTTTCGTTCAGGCGGCCGGCTGGAGGTCGAGGCGGGCGCCGAACTCCCTGACCACCGCTTCCTCCCGGAACGGCTCCAGGCGCTGCTGCAGGTCCTCCAGGTACTCGGCGCCCCGGTTGGAGCGCAGCGTCTCCAGCAGTTCCACCGCCTTGAGGCCGGTGCCGCAGGCCTGCTCGATCTCGCGCTGCTGCACCTGGGCCGTGGCGAGGAGCACATAGCCGATGGCGCGGCGCCGGACCCGGGTCGCGGGGTGGCCGGCCAGCGACTGCTCGGCGTACCGGGCCGCCGCCTCGGCCTGGCCGAGGTCTCGGTGGCAGTGCGCCAGCTCGTCGGCGAGATAGGCCTCGTCGAAGTGCGCGATCCACGCCGGGTCGTCCCCGGAGGCCGCGTCCGCCCGTTCCATCGCGCCGACCGCCCGGCCCTCCGCCGCCTGCGCCGCGCGGATATCGCCGAGCAGGGCGTGCCCGCGCGCCTCCGCCGCGTGGAACATCGCCTCCGCTCGCGGTGTCACCCGTCCGCGCGCGCCCTCCTGCGCGGCGCGCGCGAGCTGGGAGATCTCGCGCGGGTTGCCGAGCTGCGCGGCCAGGTGGCTCATGGAGGCGGCGAGGACGTACCCGCCGTAGCCGCGGTCGCCGGCCGCCTGGGCCAGCCGCAGCGACTGGATGTAGTAGCGCTGGGCCAGGCCGGGCTGCCCGGTGTCCACCGCCATGTAGCCGGCCAGCTCGGTGAGCCGGGCCACGGTCGCGAAGAGCTCCCGTCCGACCGCCTCCCGGTACGACCCGGCGAGCAGCCCGGAGACGACGCTGTTGAGGTAGTGCACGACCACCGGGCGCACGTGCCCGCTGCCGTACTGGTGGTCGAGGTCCGTCAGCGCCTGGGTCATGGACCGTACGGCCGCCACGTCGGACAGGCCCACGCGCGGGCCCGCCTGCCGGGACACCTGGGGGTCCGGCGCCGAGATCAGCCAGTCGCGGCTGGGCTCGACCAGCGCGGAGGCGGCGACGGAGGAGCCGGACAGGAAGTCCCGCCGGCCCACGTCGCTGCGCCACAGCTCGCAGACCTGCTCGATGGCCCCCAGTACCGTCGGCGAGAACTGGAGACCGACCCCCGAGGCGAGGTTCTTGCCGTTGGCCATGCCGATCTCGTCGATCGTGACCGTACGGCCGAGCTTGCGCCCGAGCGCCTCGGCGATGATCGCCGGGGCCCGGCCCCGCGGCTGCTGGCCGCGCAGCCAGCGGGCCACGGACGTCTTGTCGTAGCGCAGGTCTAGCCCGTGCTCGGCGCCGCACATGTTGACCCGCCGGGCCAGTCCGGCGTTGGAACACCCCGCTTCCTGGATGAGTGCCTGCAGCCGTTCGTTCGGCTGCCTCGCCACGAGAGGCCTTGCGGCCATGTCCTACCCCCTGCGAACCCCTGGAGCGTGAAGATCCGGCCGGAGGGTTCCGGCCGAGCAGATCACTGCCCAGCTGACATACCGTCAATGCGTGACATGTGCGGTTTGCCGGGGTGTAGGCAGTTGCCACCCCCATCCCTGGCTACCCAGCTCCCGCCCCGGTTCCTCCCGCGCGCCCCCACTCGTGCACCCATGCGCCCCAAATGCGAAAAGGATGCTCCTCCCCCGCGCGCGCTCCGGCCGTAACCCGAGGTGAGCGCGGGAGTTGAGTGAGCGTGGAAGAGACGATCGCGGGCACCCAGGCCGCCCAGATTCCGCAGCAGCGCGGGCAGTCGCTGCTGGAGACCGCCGTGCGCTACGCCGAGGAGCGGCACTGGGACGTGTTCCCGGGCACCTGGCTGGAACCGGTCGGCGGAGGGGAGCGCTGCTCGTGCGGCGACGCCTCCTGCCCCGCGCCGGGTGCGCACCCCGCGCGCCCCGACTGGGCGGGCCAGGCGACCGGCAGCGCGACCGTGGTCCGGCGGATGTGGCAGCAGCAGCCGGCGGCGTCGGTCCTGCTGCCCACGGGGCTCACCTTCGACGCGGTGTCCGTCCCGGAGAGCGCCGGGTTCCTGGCGCTGGCCCGGATGCAGCGGATGGAGCTGACCCTCGGCCCCGTGACGCTGACCCCGGACCGGCGCATGCAGTTCTTCGTGCTGCCGGGAGCTGCCGCCAAGGTCCCCGGCCTGGTGCGCACGCTGGGCTGGTCGCCGGCCTCGCTGGATCTGGTGGCGCTGGGCGAGGGGGACTACGTCGCCGCTCCCCCGACCCGGTTCGGCTCCCGGGGCGCCGTGCAGTGGGCCTGCCGGCCGACCCCCGCCAACCGGTGGCTGCCGGACGCCGAGGAGCTGATCCCGCCACTGGCCTACGCGTGCGGCCGGGACCGCTGACGGCCCGCACCGCGGGCACGGTCGCCCACCGGGGAGGAGCGGGAGCGCCGTAGCCTTCCTGCATGACCGAAGCTGCGGTGTGCGTACGGGGGCTCTGGAAGCGATTCGGGCAGCAGGTTGCCGTCGGGGGCATCGATCTCGACCTGCCCGCCGGGAAGTTCATCGGGCTGGTCGGCCCGAACGGCGCCGGGAAGACCACGACCCTGTCCATGGTGACCGGGCTGCTGCGCCCCGACGAGGGCTCCGTCGAGGTCGTCGGACACGACGTGTGGCGCGACCCGGTGGCCGTCAAGGCGCGGATCGGCGTACTGCCCGAAGGGCTGCGGCTGTTCGAGCGGCTGTCGGGACGCGAGCTGCTCGGGTACTCGGGCCGGCTGCGGGGGCTGCCCGGCGCCGAGACCGACGAGCGGGCCGCGCAACTGCTGGACGTGCTCGACCTCGCCGGGGCGCAGCACAAGCTCGTCGTCGACTACTCGACCGGCATGCGCAAGAAGATCGGCCTCGCGGCCGCCCTCCTCCACAACCCCGAGGTGGTCTTCCTCGACGAGCCGTTCGAGGGTGTCGACCCGGTGTCCGCGCAGACGATCCGGGGCGTGCTCGAGCGGTACACGGCCTCCGGAGCCACCGTCGTGTTCTCCTCCCACGTCATGGAGCTGGTCGAGTCGCTGTGCGACTGGGTGGCCGTCATGGCGGCGGGCCGCATCCGCGCCACCGGACCGCTGGCCGAGGTGCGCGGCGAACACCCGACGCTGCAGGCGGCATTCCTGGAGCTGGTCGGGGCGCGCGGCCGGGACTCCGCGTCCCGGCTGGACTGGCTGGGCGGCGGTGCGGCCCGATGACGGGCACCACCACCGTCCTCGTACGGCTGAAGCTGTCGCTGCTGCGCAACGGGCTGCGGCAGTCCGCGGGTCGGCGGGCCGCGTTCGTCGCCTCGGCGGTCGTCGCGCTGCTGTTCGCCGTGCTGCAACTGCTGGGCCTGCTCGCGCTGCGCGGGCACGCGCACGCCGAGGCCGTCGCCGTGCCCGGGACCGCCGTGCTGGCACTGGGCTGGGCCGTGATGCCGCTGTTCTTCCCCGGCGGCGACGAGACCCTGGACCCCACCCGGCTGGTGATGCTGCCGCTGCGCCCGCGCCCCCTGGTGCGGGCCCTGCTGGCCGCCTCACTGGTCGGGGTCGGGCCGCTGTTCACGCTGCTGGTCCTGTCCGGATGCGCGTTGTCGGTGGCGCACGGGGCCGCCGGGTACGTCACCGCGGTGATCGCCGTGGTCCTCGCGCTGCTGGTCTGCGTGGCGCTCGCACGGGCCGTCGCCGCCGCCAACGTACGGCTGCTGACCAGCAGGAAGGGGCGTGATCTGGCCGTACTCAGCGGGCTGGTGATCGCCGTCGGGGCCCAGCTCGTCAACTTCGGCGCCCAGCGCCTGGGTTCGGCCGGGCTCGGGCCGCTGCGGCCGGTCGCGGACGTGCTGTCCTGGGTGCCGCCGGCGTCCGCGATCGGCGCGGTGCGCTCGGCGAGCGACGGGGCGTACGGCGTCGCGGCCGGCCGACTGCTGCTGTCGCTCGCCGCGTCGGCCCTGCTGGTCGCCGTGTGGGCGCGGAGCCTCGACCGGCTGATGACCGCGCCGGACGGGTCCACCCTGCGGGACGCGGACGCCGGCGCCGGGGACCGCTCCACCGCGGGCGGGCTCGGCCGGCTGCTGCCCGGCGGGCGCACGGGCACGGTCATGGAACGCGCCCTGCGCTACGTCTGGCGCGACCCGAAGACCAAGTCGGCCTGGGTGACCTCGCTGGCCATCGGGCTGATCGTGCCGGTCTTCAACGCCGTCCAGGGCACCGGTTCCATCTACTTCGCGTGCTTCGCCGCCGGGATGCTCGGCATCCAGATGTACAACCAGTTCGGCCAGGACACCTCGGCGTTCTGGATGGTGGCCATGACGATCTCCTCGCCGCGCGACGCCTACGCCGAACTGCGCGGTCGCGCGCTGGCCCTGCTGGTGATCACCCTGCCGTACGCCGCGCTCGTCACGGTGCTGACCACCGCGCTGCTGGACGCCTGGGAGCGGCTGCCCGAGGTGCTGGGGCTGTCCCTGTCCCTGCTGGGGGCCATGCTGGCGACCGGCGCCTGGACCTCGGCCGGCTTCCCGTACTCCATCCCGCAGGAGGGCCACAAGAACGTGGCGCCCGGGCAGGCGGGCCTCGCCTGGATCTCCGTCTTCGGCGGCATGGTCGCCTCCGCCCTGCTCTGCGCCCCGGTCATCGCGGTGACGATCTGGCTGAACGTCATCGCGGGCGGGGACGCGTGGAGCTGGGTGCTGCTGCCGCTGGGGGCGGCTTACGGGGCGGGGATCGCCTTCGGGGGTCTGCGCCTGGCCGCGCCGCGCACGGCGGCCCGCCTGCCGGAGATCCTGACGGCGGTGAGCAAGGGGTGAGCCGGGAGGGGGGTCAGCCCGCCGCGAGGCGCTCGAGGAAGGGCTCCACGGCCGCCCGCCAGGCCATCGGCTGGTCGTAGTGGACGAGGTGGCCGGCATCGGCGACCTCCGCGTACTCGCCGAGGGGCAGCACCCGCACCATCTCCTGCGCCTCGGCCCGTCCCAGCTCCCCGTCGAGACCGCGCACGACGAGCGTGGGGCAGCGCACCTGGGCCAGCTCCTCCCAGTGGGCGTCGTACACCCAGCTCTCCCGGGTGCGGAGCATCTGGTCGGGTTCGAAGACGGGGCGCCAGCCGTCGGCGGACTCGTGCATCACCTCGGCGTAGAACTCGCCGCGCGAGGGGTTGGGCCGCTCCACCCAGGGATCGTCCTCGCCGAACCACTTGCGGACGTCGGCCAGGGTGGCGAAGGGGACGGGCCAGGAGCGGAACCATTCGGCCCACTCCCGCTGCGAGGCCGCGCCGAGCGCGGAGGCCCGCATGTCGCACACGACCAGTCCGCGCACCAGGTCCGGGCGCCGGGCGGCGAGCTGCCAGGCGGTCAGGGCGCCCATGGCGTGGCCGACGAGGACGGCGGGGCCGAGACCGAGCTGCTCCAGGGCCGCCTCCGCGTCGTCGACGTAGGCCTCCCGGCCGTAAGCGGCCTGCGGGGGCTTGTCGCTGCGGCCGTGACCGCGCTGGTCGAGGGCGACCGCGCGATGGCGCTCGGCGAGCCAGCGGGCGGTGGCCGCCCAGTGCGAGGCGCGGCCCATCAGGCCGTGCAGTAACAGCACCCCCGGAGCGCCCGGCTCCGCCTCCGGTTTCGGAGGGTCGGCATACTCCCAGGCGGCCAGGCGCACCCCGCCCGTTCCCATCACGTCGATACGCCGTGCCATCGGCCTGGTACCCCCCAGCTCCGCCTGCCTCGTACCGGTGTACTGCCGTTCTCGCCGTCCGTCGTCCCTGCCGTCGCAGACTATCGAATGCCTTTTCGAAAATACTGCCTCTGCTACCAACACCCCTCATTCGAGTGACGCCCCCCGAGGAATGATCGCCGCCGCCGAGGGGATCTTTCTGGCGGGAGGCGGACCACTCGGGGAAAAGCGGTCCGAGGGGAATGACCCTGAGAGCTCGGGGCTCCGGGTCAGCAACAGGGGAGGACAGGCCCCGGCGCCGACAGGCGCCGGGGCCCTCCCGTGTCAGCGCTTGGCGACGAACACGTGCGAGGCGACGTCCGCCTCCAGCTCGGCCGCCTCACCACCGCTGCCGACGAGCACCCCGCCCGCCGACTCCGTCACGCTCACCACCGAGCCGGGCTGCACACCCGCACGGCGCAACGTGTACATGAGCTGCGCGTCCGTCTGGATCGGCTCCCCGATCCGCCGGACCACGACCGTCTTGCCGTCCGTCCCCGCGTCCAGATCGGCCAGCGACACCATGCCCTCGTCCAGGAACGGGTCCGCCCCGTCCTTCTCGCCCAGCTCCTCCAGGCCCGGGATCGGGTTGCCGTACGGCGACTCGGTGGGGTGGCGCAGCAGCTCCAGCACCCGGCGCTCCACGGCCTCGCTCATCACGTGCTCCCAGCGGCACGCCTCCGCGTGCACCTGCTCCCACTCCAGGCCGATCACGTCGACCAGCAGACACTCCGCGAGCCGGTGCTTGCGCATCACACGCGTGGCCAGCCGGCGCCCCTCGTCCGTGAGCTCCAGATGGCGGTCGCTGGCCACCGACACCAGACCGTCGCGCTCCATGCGGGCCACGGTCTGGCTCACCGTCGGCCCGCTCTGGTCCAGCCGCTCCGCGATGCGGGCGCGCATGGGGACTACGCCTTCCTCTTCGAGCTCGAGGATGGTGCGGAGATACATCTCCGTGGTGTCGATCAGTCCGGACATACGTGCCCCTCGATTACCTCTGCCGGAACCTGCCCGGCGCGTGCGCTGGCCCTGACTTCAATTCTGCCGGATACCACCGACAACCGTGCCGCACCGAGCGAACGAACGACCCACGCGCGCGACCGCCTCCGGCGCCCGGCGCACACCCGCGCCCCCGCGGCCGCCCGCCGTATTGACACCGCACTGGTCCAGACCGCACGGTGATCCGCGACACAGACGCTGCGAAGGGGCACCGCATGAGCGACGGCACACCCGCCGACCTGTTCTTCGACGCCGCCATCGGCCTGCTGCAACGGGTCCGCGAGGAGGAGGCCGGGGCGATCAGCGCCGCCGCCACCCTGCTCGCCGACACCGTGGCCTCCGGCGGCCGCCTGTTCGCCTTCGGCGCCGGCCACTCCTCGCTGGCCGCCCAGGACGTCGTCTACCGGGCCGGCGGCCTCGCGCTCATGAACCTGCTCACCGTCCCCGGAGTCGTCGGCGTCGACGTCACCCCGGCCACCCTCGGCTCCGCCCTGGAACGCGTCGACGGACTCGCGAGCGCCGTCCTGGACACCTCCCCGCTGCGCGCCGGCGACGCCCTCGTGATCATCTCCCTCTCCGGCCGCAACGCCCTGCCCGTGGAGATGGCCACCGGCGCCCGCGCCCGCGGCGTGAAGGTCATCGGCGTCACCTCGGTCGCCTACGCCGCCGAGACCACCTCCCGGCACTCCTCCGGCACCTTCCTGAAGGACCACTGCGACGTCGTCCTCGACTCGAAGATCTCGGTCGGCGACGCGGAACTCACCCTCGACACCATCCCGGCGCCCTTCGCCCCGGCCTCGACCGTGGTCACCACCGCCCTGATGCAGGCCGTCGTCGCCACCGCCGCGGCAGCCCTCGCCGACCGCGGCATCGAACCCCCGCTGCTGCGCTCCGGCAACGTCGACGGCGGCCACGACTGGAACGCCCGGGTCATGACGGAGTACGGCGACCGCATCTTCTACCGGCACTGACGCCGGGGCCACCGGCGCTGACACCGGGGCTCTCGGCACTGGCATCGGGGCCACCGGCACTGACACCGGCACGAGGGCCACCGGCGCTGACACCGGCACGGGGGCCACCGGCGCTGACACCGGGGCTACCAGCACTTGCATCGGGGCCACCGGCGCTGACACCACGGCCGCCGGCCAGGCCCTACTCCCCGGCCCGGGGCGCCCGCGCCGCGTCCGCGAGATCCAGCGCCGCCCCCACCCGCGCCGCCACGTCCTCCGCGTACGCCGCGTCCGAACGCTCGAAGCGGTTCCGGGCGGCCCCGCGCAGGAACGTGACCACGCCCAGCGTCCGGCCCCGGCTGCGCAGCACGGCGCACAGTGCGTGCACCGCGTCCTCGGGCCACTGCCGGGCCAGCGCCCAGTCCCGCGCCCGCTCGGCCGGCACCGACCCCGCGTCCGCGCGCACGGTGCCGGCCCGCTCGACGCACTGCAGCACCGGGTGCCCCGCCTCGTAGCGCAGCGGCAGCCCGGCCGCGCCCGTGACCAGGCTCGGTCCCGGCGCCCCCGCGGGGGACGCGGCCAGCCGCACCAGCCGTACCGGAGACGAGTCGTCGCCCTCCGCGCGCGGGGCCCCCGCCAGGCGGTCGAGCAGCGCGTGGTCGGCGAAACCGGCGAGCGCGAAGTCCAGATGGACGGTGGCCGCCTCCGCCGGGTCCTCGCACTCCGCGGCCGCCCGGGCGGCCCGGTGGAGCTGATTGGAACGGAAGCGCAGCAGGGACGCCTCCTGCTCGCCCTGCTTGGCCTCCGTGACGTCCAGGAAGAGCCAGCCCACCCCGAGCGGCACCGGTTCCTCCGCGAGCGGCGAGGCCAGCCGCACGAACCCGCTGCGCCAGCAGCGCCGCCGCTCGCCCTCGGGCCCGCGCACCGCCACCCACATCTCGGCGGGCGCGGGCGGCGCGCCCTCGGCCAGCACATGGGTGAGGGCGCTCTCCAGCTCCTCCACCCCCTGGGCGAGCAGCTCGCCCAGGGGCCGCCCCAGTGCCGACGTCCGCCCGATGCCCAGAGCCCGCGCCGCGTGCCCGTTGACGACGGCCGGCCGCAGATCGGCGTCCACGAGGACCACGCCCCAGGACGCGTCCTCGAACAGCGCCTCGCTCAGCGCGATCGACCGCTCCAGGTCGATCTGCGCGTGCACCTCGCTGAAGGCGCAGTACACCCCCGCCGGCTTCCCGTCCGGTCCGCGCACGGCGGCGGACTGCGTCCGCACGAGCACCCGCCCGCCGTCCTTGGTGACCAGCGCGAACTCGTGCACCTGCCGGCCCGGCGCGTGCATGGCGGACATCAGGCGCTCCTGGACCTCCTCGGCGTCCGCGCTGCGCACCGCCCAGCCGGCGAACCCGTGCCGCCCGACCGCCTCGCCGACCGTCCAGCCCAGGATGCGCTCCGCCTCGCGGTTCCAGTGCGTCACCACCCCGTCGGCGTCGAACGCGCACAGGGCCGCGTCCATGCCGTCCAGCAGCGCGGCGAGCAGATCGGAACCGCCGGGCTCGTCAGGGCAGTCGGCGCCGGCCGGCCCGTGCGGGCCGCCCCGCTCGGGCTCGTCGGGCCCCAGCTCGTCGGTGGTCCCACTCCGCCGGGAAGCACTCACCTGGACCCCCTGGACGCTGCGTCCGCGCACGCACGGCGCTCGGTTCGCTCACTGGCCTTCATTCAACTCGAACGTGACGCAGCCCACATCCTGTTCCCGCAAGATTGCCGCAATCATTGCCCGGCCGACGCCATGAGCCGCAGGTCGACCCACTCGTCGCGCTCCCCGTCGAGCACGTACCGGTCGACCTCCACGAACCCGTGCCGCCCGGCGAACCGCAACCCGTCCTCGTTCACCGCCAGCACACACGTCTCGACGGTCTCCGCCCCCAGCCCGCGCGCGTGCGCCAGCCCGTCCTCGTAGATCACCGACCCGAACCCGCGCCGCCGGAACCCGGGCAGCACCCGTGCGATCACGGTCGCCACCCGCTCCTCCCCGGTCGGCGGCCGAACGGTGGAGCACCCGACCAGCTCCTCCCCGAGATAGGCGTTCACCAGCCGGTACCGCCCCACCCGCGTCCGCGCCCCCGCGAGGGACATGGCAGCGGGCGGCACCACCACGTTGTGCACGTACCGCCACTGCTCGAGCATGCCGTCGCCGTCCACGGCCCGGATCCGAAGGTCACCCATGCCCGGCAAGCTAGGGGCACCCCTCGCGGCCCGTCCACCGCATTGGGCCGCCGGGCGGCCGGGGTCCTCGATAAATCCCTTGAGCATCCGCGAAGCGCTTCTTAGGGTGTGGGTTACACGAGAAGGGAGGTGGTTCGGCAGATGTATGAGAACCGGACGCGTGAGGTGGCTGCGGGCTAGCGGTCCGCCACCACATCCAGTGCGGTGCCGGACCAGCGCGTGACAGACGCGTGCAGCCGGCCCAATCCCAAGCAGTCACCCGACCCGCGAGCTCGCCGGTACGTCCGGCCGGCTTCGCCGCCTTCCGGTGGTGGAACCGAGCTCGCGGGTCGTCTGCGTGTGGGGTCAGGGGCTCAGGCGTTGCAGGGTCCAGGAGCCGTCGGGGCGGCAGGTGTAGCGCAGGCGGTCGTGGAGGCGGTTCTCGCGGCCCTGCCAGAACTCGACCGTCTCCGGGGCGATGCGGAAGCCGCCCCAGTGCGGCGGGACCGGGATCTCCTCGTCCTCCGGGTAACGCGCGTCCAGTTCGGCGTAGGCCGCTTCCAGTTCGGCGCGGGACGCGATCACGGAGGACTGGGCGCTGGCCCAGGCGCCCAGCCGGGAGCCGCGCGGGCGGGTGCGGAAGTAGGCGGCGGTCTCCTCCCGGCCGGTGCGGCGGGCGACGCCGGTGACGATGACCTGGCGGGCGATCGGGTGCCAGGGGAAGAGCAGCGACACGTACGGGCCGGCGGCGAGTTCGCGGGCCTTGCGGGAACCGTAGTTCGTGTAGAAGACGAAGCCGTCGGAGTCGAACTGCTTCATCAGGACCGTGCGGGAACTGGGCCGGCCCGCCGCGTCCGCGGTGGACACGACCATCGCGTTGGGTTCGTAGAGCGTGCCGTGCAGGGCCGCCCGTGCTGCGTCCTCGAACCAGCCGGCGAACTGGTCCATCGGGTGTGCCGGCAGGTCCTTCTCGTCGAGGCCCGCGGCCCGGTACTGCTTGCGCATGGCGGCGGGGTCCAGCAGCGGGTCGGGGCTGGGTTCGCGGTCGGTCACGCGGTCATCCTGCCGTATCGAACGCGCATGGCACTCAGTGTCGCGTGGGCTCCCCAACTGTGGCACTCGGGGTTATGGTGCTGGTTCCGCCGCGGTTTGGGTGACCACCGGCCGATCGGGGCATCACCGGTGTGACCGCCGCCGACATTCATTAGGAGCCGCCTGATGTCCGATTTCGTACCCGGACTCGAAGGGGTCGTCGCGTTCGAGACGGAGATCGCCGAACCCGACAAGGAAGGCGGTGCCCTGCGGTATCGGGGCGTCGACATCGAGGACCTGGTCGGGCACGTCTCCTTCGGGAACGTGTGGGGTCTGCTGGTCGACGGCGCCTTCAACCCCGGCCTGCCGCCGGCCGAGCCGTTCCCGATCCCGGTGCACTCCGGTGACATCCGGGTGGACGTGCAGTCGGCGCTCGCCATGCTGGCCCCCGTCTGGGGTCTGAAACCGCTGCTGGACATCGACGTGGAGCAGGCGCGGGCCGACCTGGCCCGGGCCGCGGTGATGGCGCTGTCGTACGTCGCCCAGTCGGCGCGCGGGCAGGGGCTGCCGATGGTGCCGCAGCGGGAGATCGACAAGGCGGGTTCGGTGGTCGAGCGGTTCATGATCCGCTGGCGGGGCGAGCCGGACCCGAAGCACGTGGCCGCCGTGGACGCCTACTGGACCTCGGCCGCCGAGCACGGCATGAACGCGTCCACCTTCACCGCCCGGGTCATCGCCTCCACGGGCGCGGACGTCGCGGCCGCGCTGTCGGGTGCGGTCGGTGCGATGTCCGGTCCGCTGCACGGCGGTGCGCCCTCGCGGGTGCTCGGGATGATCGAGGAGATCGAGCGCACCGGGGACGCGGAGGCGTACGTCAAGCAGGCCCTGGACCGCGGCGAGCGCCTGATGGGCTTCGGGCACCGGGTGTACCGGGCGGAGGACCCGCGGGCGCGGGTGCTGCGGCGTACCGCGCGGGAGCTGGGGGCGCCGAGGTTCGAGATCGCCGAAGCGCTGGAGAAGGCCGCGCTGGAGGAGCTGCACAACCGGCGGCCGGACCGGGTGCTGGCGACCAACGTGGAGTTCTGGGCGGCGATCATGCTGGACTTCGCGCAGGTTCCGGCGCACATGTTCACGTCGATGTTCACGTGTGCGCGGACGGCCGGGTGGTCGGCGCACATCCTGGAGCAGAAGCGGACGGGGCGCCTGGTGCGGCCGTCGGCGAAGTACGTGGGGCCGGGGCCGCGCAGCCCGCGGGACATCGAGGGGTACGCGGACATCGCCCACTGAGCGTGCCGCTGGGGGGCGCGGGCGGGCCGCCCGCGCCCCTCTTTCGGCACGGGGTCACGCCGGTGCCAGCAGGTCCCCGTGGTGCCGCTGGGCCGCCAGCGGGTGGGCCCTGAGCTTGCCCTTGAGTTCGTTGTAGCCGTACTCGGCGTACAGCGGGTTGGCCGGGTCGGTGGTGATGCCGGGGGCCGTACCGGCGTGCGGGAAGGGCAGCGGCTCGATCCGGGCGTCCAGGCGGGGGTTGTAGAAGAACGGGACGGAGAAGCGTTCCGTCGCTCCGGGCGGGCTGACCACGCGGTGGTTGGTGGCGAGCAGGTAGCCGTTGGTCGCGACCTCGAGGAGTTCGCCGAGGTTGACGACGAAGGCGCCCTCGATAGGCGGCACGTCGTGGAAGCGGCCGTCCGCGCGCTGGACCTGGAGGCCGCCGACGGTGTCCTGCAGGAGCAGGGTGAGGAAGCCGTAGTCCTTGTGGGCGCCGACGCCCTGGTCGGCGCCGTCGCCCGCGCTGCCGGGGTAGCGGACGAGTTTGAGGTGCGGGTGGGCGTGCGCGCCGAAGACGGGGTCGTAGAAGCCGGCGGGGGCGCCGATGGCGGTCAGCAGTTCGCGCAGCAGGCGCTGGGCGACGGCGCTCAGCCGGTCGATCCAGGCGAGGGCGGCGGTGCGCAGTGCGGGGAGGGCGGCCGGCCACTGGTTGGGGCCCTGCAGCCACCAGTAGGGCGGTTCGCCGGGGCCGGGAACGCGGGCGGGGCGTTCGGCGCCTATGTCGAGCTGGTCGCGCCAGTCGCGGGCGCCGGCGGTGCGTTCGTCGCCGGTGCGGGTGTAGCCGCGGAAGTGCGGGGAGCCGACGTTGTCGAGGGCGAGCCGGTCGGCCTCGGGGAGGTCGAAGAAGGCGCGCATGGCGGTGAGCAGCGCGTCGGTCTCGGCCTGGGTCACGCCGTGCCCGACGAGCTGGAAGAAGCCGACGTCGTGGGCGGCGCTGTGCAGCTGGGCGTGGAGCAGGGCGCGGGCCCGGGGGCCGCGGTCGGCGGCCGAGAGGTCGATGATGGGGAGCTGGGCGTACGACGGGTTCGTCGCGGTGTGCGTCGTCATGGGTGCGTCCGCTGGGTCTACGGGGCGCGGGCGGCCGCCGAGGGGTGTGGGCGGCCCCCGGGTGCCGGAAAAGGGAGAAGAGCGAGGAGGGGGCTGGGTCAGGCGGAGAGGCGCCGACAGCCCATGCTCGTGACGCGCACGTAGTCCACGTGGCGGCGTCGGACGAGCATCGGAAGCATGGGGGAAAGCGTACTGCGGTTCGCGTGATGCGCCTGTGGCCGGGCTCACTGCGCCGGGGCCACGGCGGGCGGGGTCAGAGCTTGCCCTGGATGTGGACCGTGCGGTGGCCGTCCAGTCGCCCGGCCAGCCGGGCGCGGAAGTCGTCGGTGAACGGGGGCCAGTTCCAGAACTCGAGGCCGAGGTGGCCGAGGGCGTAGTAGTCGTCGCCCCAGGTCCAGTCGGCGACGGGCACGGTGGCGGCGCAGGCGGGGCAGCGGACGTCGGCGGCGCCCGTGGTGGCCCAGAGGTCGATGGCCCGGCCGAAGGGCTCCCATGCCTCGTCGATGTGGTCCCCCGCGTCGGTGTGGAGGCGGACGGTGCCGGCGCAGCGGGGGCAGCGGGCCCATCCGGCGTCTCCCTGGCCGCCGGTGAAGACGGTGCGCCCGGTGTGCACGGCCAGGCCGTCGTACGGCTCGTCGTCCGCGTCGGCCGGGGCGACGGCCCGGTGCCAGTCCGGGCCGGGCGGGTGCCCGAGCGGCTGTCCGAGCACGCAGTCGGTGCGCTCGGCCCGCACGATGCCCCCGGCGACCAGCCAGTCGGTCAGCGACCGGGCCAACCGCGGCGCCTCCTCGGGCGTCGCGTCGAGGTCGACGAGGATCTGGAAGTGGTCGCCCATGGCGGATTCTTAGCCTCGGCCACTGACAGCGGCTCAGTCCAGGGCCGTCTCCACGAGCGCCGCCCACTGGGCGACCACGCGCTCGCGGCGGGCGGTGTCGTCGGTGAGGAGGTTGGCGAGGCCGAGTCCGCGGGCCATGTCGAGCAGGCCCTGGACGGTTTCGCGGACACCGGGGCGGGACTCGTCGGCGCCGAGGAGTTCGACGGCGATGCGGTGGGACTCGCGGCCGACGCGGGCCTCGAGTTCGGTGACGCGCGCGCGGAGCTGTTCCTCGTCGCTGGCGGCGACCCACAGGTGCAGGGCGGCCCGGAAGAGGGGGCCGGTGTAGAGGCCGACGACGGCGGAGACGACGGCGCGCCGGTCGGCGGGACCGTCGGGGAAGAGTTCGCGCAGGGCGGTGGAGCGCTCCTCGGCGACGTACTCGACGGCGGCCGTGAACAGGTCCTCGCGGGTGGGGAAGTGGTGCTGGGCGGCGCCCCGGGAGACGCCGGCGCGTTCGGCGACGGCGGCGACCGTGGAGCCCGCCCAGCCGTGTTCGGCGAGGCAGGCCACGGCGGCCTCCAGGAGCCGCTGCCGGGTGGCCCGGCTGCGGTCCTGTTTGGGTACGCGGTCGCGTTCCGCCGTACTCACACCACCCATGCCGCATCCCGTCTTTCCAGGAAGGCCGTCATCCCCTCCCTGGCCTCGGGCGAGGAGAACAGCCGGGCCGAGAGCGCGGTCAGGGCGGCCGCCTCCCGGTCGAAGGTCTCCAGCACCCTAGCCGTGAGCAGCCCTTTCGTCTCGGCCAGGGCCTGGGGCGAGGAGCGGCGCAGGCCGTCGAGGACGGGGGCGAGGACTTCGTCGACGTCGTCGGCGGTCGCGGTGAGCAGGCCGAGCCGTACGGCTTCGGCGGGGTCGAAGCGTTCGCCGGTGAGGTAGTAGCGGGCCAGGGCGCGCGGGTCGGCGCGCGGCATGACGGGCAGGGAGATCACCGCCGGGGCGACGCCGATGCGGACCTCGGTGAAGGTGAAGGTGGCGGTGGTGGCGGCGGCGGTGATGTCGCAGGCGGCGAGGAGGCCGAGGCCGCCGGCCCGGACGTGTCCGGTGACTCGGGCGAGCACGGGTATGGGCAGCTCCACGATCTGCCGCAGCAGGCCGACCAGCGCCTCCGGATGCGGTGGGTCGCGCAGGTCGGCCCCGGCGCAGAAGGTGGTGCCGGTGTGGGTGAGGACGACGGCGCGTACGCCGGGGTCCTCGGCGCAGTCGGCGAGCGCGCCGGAGAGGGCGTCGACGAGGGCGGCGGACAGTGCGTTGCGGGTGGCGGTGGCGTCGAGGCTGAGGGTTTCGACGGCACGCGCGCGTGTACGTGAGACGAGGGTGCTCAAGGGTGCTCCCGGAGCTGTCGGCGGAGGATCTTCCCGGAGGCGGCGCGGGGCACGGTGTCGATGAAGGTGACGCGGCGGACGCGTTTATAGGGGGCGACGCGTTCGGCGACGTGCAGCATGACCTCGTTCTCGGCGAGGTCCCCGGCGGCGGGCTGGCGGACGACGAAGGCGTGCGGGATCTCGTTGCCGTCGTCGTCGTGTGCGCCGATGACGGCGGCGTCGGCGATGCCGGGGTGGGTGAGCAGCAGGGCCTCCAGTTCGGCCGGGGCCACCTGGAAGCCCTTGTACTTGATGAGTTCCTTCACCCGGTCGACGACGAAGAGCCAGCCGTCGTCGTCGACGTGCCCGACGTCGCCGGTGTGCAGCCAGCCGTCGGGATCGATCATGGCGGCGGTGGCGTCGGGGCGGCCGAGGTAGCCCTTCATGACCTGCGGGCCGCGGATGAGGATCTCGCCGGGTTCGCCGGTGCCGAGGTCCTTGCCGGGGTCGTCGAGGGAGACGATGCGCATCTCGGTGCCGGCGATGAGGCGGCCGACGGTGCCGGCGGGCGCGTGGTGCAGGGCGTCGAGCGGGACTACGTGGGTGCCGGGCGACAGTTCGGTCATGCCGTAGGCCTGGCCGATCGGGGGCAGGCCGAGGCGTTCGGCGCAGGCGGCGGCGAGGCGTGCGTCCAGGGGGGCGGCGGCGCTGATGACGTGCTTGAGGGAGCTGAGGTCGTAGCGGGCGACCGCCGGGTGTTTGGCGAGGGCGAGGACGATCGGCGGGGCGACGTACAGGCCGGTGATGCGGTGGGTCTCGATGGCGGCGAGGAAGGTCTCGAGGTCGAAGCGGGGCAGGACGACGACGGTGGCGCCCTTGCGCAGGGGGGCGTTCATCAGGGCGGTGAGGCCGTAGATGTGGAAGAACGGCAGCACGGCGAGGATGCGGTCGCCGGGTCCGGCCGGGACGGGGGCTTCGAGCTGGGCGAGGTTGGTGGCGATCTGCCGGTGGGTGAGCATCACGCCCTTGGGGACGCCGGTGGTGCCGGAGGAGTACGGCAGGGCGGCGATGTCCTCGGCCGGGTCGATGCCGATCTCGGGCTCGGGGGCGGTGGTGGCGAGCATGTCGATGAGCGAGCGGTGCCCGGGTGCGCTGTCGCACACGAATATCTCCCGCACCCCGCCCGCGAGTTCGGCGGCGCGGCGGGCGGTGCCCAGCAGCGGGGAGATGGTGACGATCCAGCGGGCGGCGCAGTCGGCCAGCTGTTTGGCGAACTCCTCGGGGGTGGCGAGCGGGTGCACCGTGGTGACGGAGGCGCCCGCGCGCGTGGCCGCGTAGAAGGCGGTCGGGAAGGCGATCGTGTTGGGGCTGTGCAGGGCGAGGACGTCGCCCTTGCGGACGCCGGCGTCCACGAGGGCGGCGGCGATCCGCCGGTGGAACCGGTCCACTTGCTCGTACGTGAGGGTGGTGCCGTCCGTGCCGTCGATGAGGGCCGGGTGGTCGCCGTAGCCGGCGGCGTGGCCCAGGACGACGTCGTGGATGGGAAGGTCTACGGGCGGGACGTCTGCGTACTCGCTGCGGAACACGGTTCCTCCAAGCGGCCGTCGCTGCGGCCTAGTACGACTTGGGCAGGCCGAGCGTCTGGTGGGAGACGTAGTTGAGAATCATCTCCCGGCTCACCGGCGCGATACGAGACACGCGCGAGGCCGTTATCAGTGAGGCGAGGCCGAACTCGCGGGTGAGGCCGTTGCCGCCGAGGGTGTGCACGGACTGGTCGACGGCCTTCACGCAGGCCTCGGCGGCCGCGTACTTGGCCATGTTGGCGGCCTCGCCCGCCCCGATGTCGTCGCCCGCGTCGTAGAGGTGGGCCGCCTTCTGCATCATGAGCCGGGCCAGTTCCAGGTCGATGTGCGCCTGGGCGAGGGGGTGCGCGATGGCCTGGTGGGCGCCGATGGGGGCTTTCCAGACGGTGCGCTCGCGGGCGTACTCGACCGCCCGGGCGAGCGCGTATCGGCCCATGCCGATGCCGAACGCGGCGGTCATGATGCGCTCGGGGTTGAGTCCGGCGAAGAGCTGGAGCAGACCGGCGTCCTCGTCGCCCACGAGTGCCTCGGACGGCAGCCGCACGTCGTCCAGGACGAGTTCGAACTGCTTCTCGGCGGCGTTCAGTTCCATGTCGATCGGGCGCCGCTGGAAGCCCTCGGCGTCCCGGGGGACGATGAACAGGCAGGGCTTGAGGCGGCCGGTGCGGGCGTCCTCGGTACGGCCGACGATGAGCACGGCGTCGGCCATGTCGACGCCGGAGATGAAGACCTTGCGGCCGGTGAGGAGCCAGTCGGCGCCGTCCTTGCGGGCCGTGGTGGTGATGCGGTGGGAGTTGGAGCCGGCGTCGGGCTCGGTGATGCCGAAGGCCATGAGGCGGGTGCCGTCGGCGAGTCCGGGGAGCCAGGTCCGCTTCTGCTCCTGCGTGCCGAAGCGGGAGATCACCGTGCCGCAGATGGCCGGGGAGACGACGAGCATGAGGAGCGGGGAGCCGGCCGCGCCCAGTTCCTCCAGGACGATGGAGAGTTCGGTGATGCCGCCGCCCCCGCCGCCGTGCTCCTCGGGGAGGTTGACGCCGAGGTAGCCGAGCTTTCCGGCCTCCGCCCACAGTTCGGTGGGGTGGCGGCCCTCGGCGAGGGTCCGGGCGATGTAGTCGCGGCCGTAGCGCTTGCCGAGGGCGGCCACCGCGGCGCGCAGGGCCTTGTGCTCGTCGGACTCGATGAGGGTGCTCATGGTGTCTCCCGGAGTTCGTGTACGACCGCCAGCAGCGTTCCTGGCTCCACCTGCCGGCCCGTGGTGGCGTGCAGGGCGGTGAGCGTGCCCGTGACGGGCGCCGAGATCTGGTGCTGCATCTTCATCGCCTCCAGCCAGATCAGCGGCTGGCCGACCCGCACCGTCGCTCCCTCGGTCAGCCCGTCGGCGACGCGGACGACCGTGCCCGGCATGGGGGCGAGCAGGGAGCCCGGGGCGAGCTGGGCCGCCGGGTCGGGGAAGCGGGGCAGTTCGGTGAGCGCGGTGGAGTTCACGTACACCCGGTCCGTGCCGTACCGCGCCACCTCGAACCGGTGCTGGACGCCGTCCACTTCCAGTACGACGAGACGGGCGTCGGTGTGCACCACCCGGACCCCGTCGGCGGTGGGGCCCTGCCGGGTGTGCCGGTAGTGGACCTCGTGCTCCTCGCCGGCCATCTCGTACCGCTTGGCCTGCGGTTGCGAGGGCACGTTGCGCCAGCCGCCGAAGCGGGAGCGGCCGTGGGCGTCGGCGAGGGCGGCGGCGAGCGGGGCGTGCGGGTCGGGGGCCGGGGCGGTGAGGGCGGCGAGGTGGCGGTCGTAGAAGCCGGTGTCCATGCGGCCGGCGGTGAACTCGGGGTGGCGCAGGGAGTTCACCAGCAGGTCCCGGTTCGTGACCGGGCCGTGCAGCGCGGCGCGTTCCAGCGCGCCGGCGAGCCTGCGGACCGCCTCCGCGCGCGTGCGGGCGTGGGCGACGACCTTGGCGAGCATCGGGTCGTAGTGGACGCCGATGGTGTCGCCGTCGGCGTAGCCGGTGTCGAGGCGGACGCCGGCGGGCACGTCGAGGCGGTGCAGGGTGCCGGTCTGGGGGGCCCAGTCGCGGGCCGGGTCCTCGGCGTACAGGCGCACCTCGACGGCGTGGCCGTGCGCCCGCGGCGGCTCGCTCGCGAGCGGGTGGCCCTCCGCGATCCGGATCTGCTCCGCCACCAGGTCGACGCCGAACACCGCCTCGGTGACCGGGTGTTCCACCTGGAGGCGGGTGTTCATCTCCAGGAAGTGCGCCCGGCCGTCGGCGACCAGGAACTCCACGGTGCCGGCGCCGACGTAGGACACCGCGCGCGCGGCGCGTACCGCGAGCGTGTCCAGCTCCTCCCGGAGCCCCGCGGTCAGACCGGGCGCCGGGGCCTCCTCGACCACCTTCTGGTGGCGGCGCTGGAGGGAGCAGTCGCGGGTGCCGAGGGTCCACACCGTGCCGTGGGTGTCGGCGAGGATCTGCACCTCGACGTGGCGGCCGCGTTCCAGGTAGGGCTCGGTGAAGACCTCGCCGTCGCCGAAGGCGCTCGCGGCCTCGGCGCGCGCGCCCTCCAGCGCGTCCGGCAGGTCCGCCAGGCGGCGCACGATCCGCATCCCGCGCCCGCCGCCGCCCGCGGCGGCCTTCACCAGCACCGGCAGGTCGGCCTCGGTGACCTCGCCGAGGGGCGCGATGCCCATCAGCTCCTTGGCGCGCGTCTTGGACGCCATCGCCTCGATCGCCTCCGGGGGCGGGCCGATCCAGACGAGTCCGGCGTCGAGGACGGCCCGGGCGAACGCGGGGTTCTCGGAGAGGAAGCCGTAGCCGGGGTGGACGGCGTCGGCGCCGGCCGCCAGGGCGGCCTTCACGATCAGGTCGCCGCGCAGGTAGGTCTCGGCGGGCGTCGCGCCCGGGAGCCGTACGGCGGTGTCGGCCACGCGCGTGTGCAGCGCGCCGGCGTCCGCGTCCGAGTGCACCGCGACCGTGCGGATGCCCAGTTCACCGCAGGTGCGGAAGATCCGGCAGGCGATCTCGCCGCGGTTGACGACCAGCAGGGTCGAAATCATGAGCCTCACATCCGGAAGACGCCGAAGCCGCCGCGCGCGCCCTCGAAGGGCGCGGTGTGGACGGCGGACAGGCACAGGCCGAGGACGGTGCGGGTGTCGCGCGGGTCGATGACGCCGTCGTCGTACAGCCGCCCGGACAGGAACATCGGCAGCGACTCGGACTCGATCTGCTGCTCCACCATGGCGCGCAGGGCGGCGTCCGCGTCGTCGTCGTACGGCCGGCCCTTCGCCGCCGCCGACTGCCGGGCGACGATGGACAGCACGCCCGCGAGCTGCTGCGGGCCCATGACGGCGGACTTGGCGCTGGGCCAGGCGAACAGGAAGCGCGGGTCGTAGGCGCGGCCGCACATGCCGTAGTGCCCGGCGCCGTAGGAGGCGCCCATCAGGACGGACAGGTGGGGGACGCGGCTGTTGCTGACCGCGTTGATCATCATGGCGCCGTGCTTGATGATCCCGCCCTGCTCGTACTCCTTGCCGACCATGTAGCCCGTGGTGTTGTGCAGGAAGAGCAGCGGGATGTCGCGCTGGTTGGCGAGCTGGATGAACTGGGCGGCCTTCTGCGACTCGGCGCTGAACAGGACGCCCTGGGCGTTGGCCAGGATGCCGACCGGGTAGCCGTGCAGCGTGGCCCAGCCGGTCGTCAGGCTCGTCCCGTACAGCGGCTTGAACTCGTCGAAGTCGGAGCCGTCGACGAGCCGGGCGATGACCTCGCGGGGGTCGAAGGGGGTCTTCAGGTCGCCGGGGACGATGCCCAGCAGTTCCTCGCCGTCGTACTTGGGCGGCTGCGCGAAGGGGGGATCGGGGTGCGCCTTGCGGTGGTTGAGGCGGGCGACGACCCGGCGGGCCTGCCGGAGCGCGTCCCGCTCGTCGACGGCGAAGTGGTCGGCGAGGCCCGACACGCGCGCGTGCATCTCCGCGCCGCCGAGGGACTCGTCGTCGCTCTCCTCGCCGGTCGCCATCTTGACCAGCGGCGGACCGCCGAGGAACACCTTGGCGCGCTCCTTGACCATGATCACGTGGTCGGACATGCCGGGGACGTAGGCGCCGCCGGCGGTGGAGTTGCCGAAGACGACGGCGACGGTCGGGATGCCGGCCGCCGAGAGCCTGGTGAGGTCCCGGAAGATGGCGCCGCCGGGGATGAAGATCTCCTTCTGGGAGGGCAGGTCGGCGCCGCCGGACTCCACCAGGCTGATGCAGGGCAGCCGGTTGGCGAGGGCGATGTCGTTGGCGCGCAGTGCCTTCCGCAGGCTCCAGGGGTTGCTGGCGCCGCCGCGCACGGTCGGGTCGTTCGCGGTGATCAGGCACTCCACGCCCTCGACCACGCCGATGCCGGTGACCAGCGAGGCGCCCACCGTGTAGTCGCTGCCCCAGCCGGCGAGCGGGGACAGTTCGAGGAACGGGGTGTCCGGGTCGAGGAGCAGTTCGATGCGTTCGCGGGCGAGCAGTTTGCCGCGCTCGCGGTGCCGCTGGACGTACTTCTCACCGCCGCCCGCGAGGGCCTTGGCGTGCTCGGTGTCCAGGTCGGCGAGCTTGGCGAGCATGGCCTCGCGGTTGGCCCGGTAGTCGGGGCCGCCAGTGTCGAGGGCGGAGGACAGTACGGTCACAGCAGGGCCTCCGGGATGTCCAGGTGGCGGGAGCGCAGCCATTCGCCGAGGGCCTTGGCCTGCGGGTCGAAGCGGGCCTGGGCGGCGACGCCGGCGCCGAGGATGCCGGTGACGACGAAGTTGAGGGCGCGCAGGTTGGGCAGCACGTGCCGGGTGACGGGGAGGTCCCGGCTCTCGGGGATCAGCTCCCGGAACCGGTCGGCGGTCAGTTCGTGGGCGAGCCACCGCCAGGCCTCGTCCGACCGCGCCCACACGCCCACGTTGGCGTTTCCGCCCTTGTCGCCGCTGCGGGCTCCGGCGACCAGACCGAGGGGCGCCCGGCGGACCGGGCCGGGCGGCGGCGGCTCGGGCAGGGCGGGTTCCGGTGCGGCGTCCAGCGCGGCCGTGTCCGCGGCCGGTGCCACCGGGACACGCCGGCCGTCGTGGAGGACGGCCACATGGTCGACGGCGCCATGGGGCACGTACACGTCCTCGAAGACTCCATAGGGGGCGCCCTTCCCCGGTGGGGCGAGCACATGGAAGCCGGGGTAGCTGGCCAGCGCCAGTTCCACGGCGGCCCCGCTCAGGGCCCGTCCCACGAGCCGCTCGTCCGGGTCCCGGACGACCAGGCGCAGCAGGGCGCTCGCGGTCTCCTCGGTGTCCGCGTCGGCGCGGTCGGTGCGCACGAGGTCCCAGCGCACCTCCCGCGGCGGCGACTTGGCGAGCGCGTCGGTGAGCTGCTCGCGCACGAGGGCGGCCTTGGCCTCGACGTCGAGTCCGGTGAGCACGAAGACGACCTCGTTGCGGAAGCCGCCGAGGCGGTTGAGCCCGACCTTGAGCGTCGGCGGCGGAGCCTCCCCGCGCACTCCCTCGATCCGCACCCGGTCCGGGCCGTCCTGGCTCAGCCGCACGGTGTCCAGCCGGGCGGTGACGTCCGGCCCGGCGTACCGGCCGCCGGCCGTCTCGTACAGCAGTTGGGCCGTGACCGTGCCGACGTCGACGAGGCCGCCGGTGCCGGGGTGCTTGGTGACGACGCTGCTGCCGTCGGCGTGGATCTCGGCGAGCGGGAAGCCGGGACGGCGTACGTCGCCCTCCCCGAAGAAGGCGTAGTTGCCGCCGGTGGCCTGCGTCCCGCACTCCAGCACGTGCCCGGCGACGACGGCGCCGGCGAGCCGGTCGTACTCCCCCGGCCGCCAGCCGAAGTGGGCGGCTGCGGGCCCGGTGACCAGGGCCGCGTCCGTCACCCGCCCGGTGACGACCACGTCCGCGCCGGCCCGCAGGCACTCGGCGATCCCGAAGCCGCCCAGGTAGGCGTGGGCGGCGAGGGCGCCGGGGTGGGCGGCGGCGAGATCGTCGCCCTCGACATGGGCGACCCGCACCGGCAGGCCGAGCCGCTCGCTCAACTCCCGGACCTTCTCCGCCAGTCCGGCCGGGTTCAGGCCGCCGGCGTTGGTGACGATCCGCACCCCGCGCTCATGGGCGAGGCCGAGGCAGTCCTCCAGTTGGCGCAGGAAGGTGCGGGCGTACCCGGCGGCCGGGTCCTTCAGGCGGTCGCGGCCGAGGATGAGCATGGTGAGTTCGGCGAGGTAGTCACCGGTGAGGACGTCGACCTCGCCGCCGGTGAGCATCTCGCGCAGCGCGTCGAAGCGGTCGCCGTAGAAGCCGGAGAAGTTGCCGATGCGCAGCGGGTTCACCGCGTTCCCTCCCGCGGCGGGCGGCCGGCGCCGGGCGGGCCCGCGAAGGCCTGGGCGATGCCGAGCCAGCGGTCGGCGTCCGGGCCCTCGGCGCGCAGGCCGAGGTCGGCGCGGTGGGCCCGCTGGGTGACCAGCAGGCAGAAGTCCAGCGCGGGCCCGGTGACCCGCTGGGCGGCGTCCTGCGGCCCGTAGGTCCAGAGGTCGCCGGAGGGGGCCCGGAGTTCGACGCGGAACTCCTCGGCGGGCGGGGTGAGTCCGTGGACGACGTGGGCGAAGTCGCGGGTCCGCACCCCGAGCCTTGCCACATGCCTCAGCCGGTCGGTGGGCGGGCGTGCCACACCGAGGGCGTCGGCGATGTCCAGCCCGTGGGCCCAGGTCTCCATGAGGCGGGCGGTGGCCATGGAGGCGGCCGACATGGGCGGCCCGTACCAGGGGAACCGGCTGCCGGCCGGTGCGTCGCGCAGGGCCCGCCGCAGATCGTCCCGTCCGGCACGCCACCCCGCCAGCAGCTCGGCGGACGGCAGGCGCGCGCCGTCCTCCGCGCCCTCGTCCACGAACGAGTCGGGGGCGGCCAGCGCCTTCTCGACCAGCGCCTGGAAGGCCTCGGCGTCGGTGACGGCCAGCAGGGCCGAGCGGTCTGTCCAGGCGAGGTGCGCGATCTGGTGGGCGACGGTCCAGCCGGGCGCCGGAGTGGGCCGGGCCCACTCCTCCGGTCTCAAGACCGCGACCAGAAGGTCGAGTTCGTCGTTCTCGGCACGCAGGTCGTCGATGACGGGCGTCGGGTCGGCCATGAGGGGGAGCATGACAGCGGGGCCAGAAACAATCAAGCGTGCTTGCATTCTTTTCTGGGCCGTGGCCGGGAATCCGCCGGGCCGTGACGCGGAGCCGCCGGAAAAAGGCCGCGCGGCGCCTCGCGCTCCGGGCCTACCGTCGCGGCATGGTCGATGAGGACGGTTACTTCGGGGAGTCCGTCGCGGCTTCGTACGACGAGTCGGTGGCGGAGATGTTCGCGGACGGGGTCGTCGCTCCGGCGGTCGGCGTGCTGGCGGAGCTGGCCGGTGACGGGCGGGCGCTGGAGCTGGGGGTCGGGACCGGGCGCCTGGCGCTGCCGCTCGCGCGGCGCGGTGTCGAGGTGCACGGCGTCGACCTGTCACGGGCGATGGTGGACCGGCTGCGGGCCAAGCCGGGCGGTGACGCGGTCGGGGTGACGGTCGGGGACTTCGCGACGACCAGGGTGGACGGCGCCTTCCGGGTCGCCTACCTGGTCTTCAACACGATCATGAACCTCACCTCGCAGGACGCCCAGGTGGACTGCTTCCGCAACGCGGCCGGCCATCTGGAGCCCGGCGGCTGCTTCGTCGTCGAGGTCATGGTGCCGGATCTGCGCCGGCTGCCGCCGGGACAGAACGCGGTGCCGTTCCGGGTGGAGGAGGGGCGGCTGGGCTTCGACCTGTACGACGTGGCGACGCAGTCGGTCAGCTCGCACCACGTGCGGACGGCGGACGGCCGGGCGACGTACTCCTCGGTTCCGTTCCGCTACGTGTGGCCCGCCGAGCTGGACCTGATGGCCCGGCTCGCGGGGCTGCGGCTGCGCTCGCGGTGGGACGGGTGGACGCGAGAGCCCTTCACGAGCGACAGCCGGCAGCACGTGTCGGTGTGGGAGAAACCGGCCGGCTGAACGCCGGGCGCACCGGCCGGGCGACGGTCAGGCCTCCGGACTCCGGGCGCGCGGCCCGGACGACGGTCAGGCCTCGGGAGCCGGGCACGGAGCCCGTGCGACGGTCACGCCTCCGGACTTCGAGCGCGCGGCCCGGACGACGGTCAGGCCTCGGGAGCCGGGCACGCGGCCCGGGCGGCGGTCAAGCCTCGGGGGCCGGGGTCGGGAGCTTGCCGCGCCCGACCTGGGACCTGACCGCGCCGATGGTCGCCGCGATCACCAGGGCGATGGCGGCGGCCTCCGTGGCGGAGAGCGCCTGGCCGAGGATCAGGAAGCCCGCCGTGGCCGCGATGGCCGGCTCCAGGCTCATGAGGATGGCGAAGGTGTGGGCGGGCAGGCGGCGCAGCGCCAGGAGTTCCAGGGTGTAGGGCAGCACCGAGGAGAGCAGCGCCACCGCCGAGCCGAGGGCGAGGGTGGTGGGGTTCAGCAGGCGGCTGCCGGCCTCGGCGATACCGAGAGGGAGGAACAGCAGCGCGGCCACCGCCATCGCCAGCGCCAGCCCGTCCGCCTGCGGGAAGCGGCGGCCGGTGCGGGCGCTGAAGATGATGTAGGCGGCCCACATGGCGCCCGCGCCCAGGGCGAAGGCCACGCCTACGGGGTCCAGATCGCTGAAGCCCCCGCCGCCCAGAAGGAAGACGCCCGCCAGGGCGAGCGCCGCCCACAGCGCGTTGATCGCACGGCGGGACGCCAGCACGGACAGCGTCAGCGGACCGAGGACCTCCAGGGTGACCGCGGGGCCCAGCGGGATGCGGGCGACCGCCTCGTAGAAGAGGCCGTTCATCCCGCCCATGGCGATACCGAAGGCGATCACGGTGCCCCAGTCGGTGCGCGAGTGGCCGCGCAGCCGGGGCCGGCAGACCACCAGCAGGACCACGGCCGCCGCGAAGAGCCGCAGGGTGACGACGCCGAGCGCGCCGGCCCTCGGCATCAGGGTCACCGCGACCGCCGCACCGAACTGCACCGAGATGCCGCCGGCCAGCACCAGACCGACCGGCCCGAGCGAGCCGAACGAACCGAGACGGCGCGGCCCGCCTCCGGAGGTAGCCGGCACGTGCTGCGTCGAGGGGGCGGTGCGGCTTGAGGTGCTCACGGGCGGTCCTGTGGCTGGCTGGGATCAGGGATGGGAGTCAGGACTCGGATCATGTCCATCTCGATGTACTTCCAAGTCCAGGGTAGTGGACTCCGTCAGGAGTGTGAACCCGGTATGCAACTGTTCCGCATGCTGGACGCCGCCCGTTCACATACCGACCCCCCACCCGCCCTTCAGCCCCCAGGCCGCCAGCACCTCGGTGTCCGTCGGTGAGGACGATCCGGTCGGCGGCGGCCACCTCGGGCTCGGCGAGCACGGCATCCAGGGCGGAGAGGACACCGTGGATGTCGGTCACTTCGCCGCTCCCGTCCCGCCGCCCGGACCGTCCAGCCCGTCCGACCCGTCCAGCCCCTTCAACGCCTCCGACCCGTCCAGCCCGTCCGGCGCTTCCGCTCCGTCCAGCGCCTCCGCCAGTACCTCCGCCAGGTGCCGTCCCCGTACCCCGGCCAGTTGCTCGAGCTGGGTGCGGCAGGAGAAGCCGTCCGCGAGGATCAGCGTCCCCTCGGGCGCGGCGCGCACCGACGGCAGGAGCTGGTCCTCCGCGCAGGCGCGGGAGACCTCGAAGTGGCCCCTCTCGAAGCCGAAGTTGCCCGCGAGGCCGCAGCAGCCGCCGCTCAGCTCGCCGGTCAGGCCCGCGGACTCGCGCAGCGCGCGGTCGGCGCCGTCGCCGAGGACCGCGTGCTGATGGCAGTGGGTCTGCCCGGCGACCGGGCGGCCGACGGCGGGCGGGGCCCAGCCGGGGGCGTGCCGGCGCAGGGTCTCGGCGAAGGTGAGGACCGCCGACGACAGCCTGGCCGCGCGCGGGTCGTCCGGCAGGAGTTCCGGCAGGTCGGCGCGCAGGGCCGCGGCGCAGCTCGGTTCCAGGACGACGACGGGGAGGCCCCTGCGCAGCACCGGTTCCATCAGGTCCAGGGTGCGGCGCAGCACGGTGCGCGCCCGGTCGAGGCGGCCGGTGGAGACGTAGGTCAGGCCGCAGCAGACCCCGCCGCCGGCCGGTCGGGACGGTGGCAGCACCACCCTGAGCCCGGCCGCCTCCAGCACCCGCACGGCCGCCCGGCCGACCGAGGGCGAGAGGTGCTCGGTGAAGGTGTCGGGCCACAGCACGACCGGCTCTCCGGTGCTCCGCCGCTCGCGCCGCCGCCACCAGCGGCTGAACGTCAGCGGCGCCAGCCGGGGGATGTCCCGCTCCGGGGCGATTCCGGCCAGCCGCTTGCCGATCCGGGCCGGCAGCCGCAGCGAGGCGAGCCGGTTGAGCGGCCGCGCCGCGCCGGCCCGGGCCGCCCAGCGCAGCCACACCGGCAGCCCGCCCATGCTGTAGTGGGCGGCCGGCCGGCGCCGGTGCCGGTAGTGGTGGTGCAGGAACTCCGCCTTGTAGGTGGCCATGTCGACGCCGACGGGGCAGTCCGAGCGGCAGCCCTTGCAGGACAGGCACAGGTCCAGCGCGTCCCGGACCTCGGTGGAGCGCCAGCCGTCGGTGACCAGTTCGCCCGCGAGCATCTCGTGCAGCAGCCGGGCCCGGCCCCGGGTGGAGTGCTCCTCCTCGCCCGTCGCCCGGAACGAGGGGCACATCACGTCGGGTCCGGCCGCCGTGGCCGTACGGCACTTGGCGACGCCGACGCAGCGGCGGACGGCGGCCTGGAAGTCGCCGTCGTCGGCCGGGTAGCCGAAGGCGACGTCGACCGGGCGGCGGGGCAGCACGGCGAAGCGGAGGTTCGCGTCCAGCGGGTCCGGGCGGACCAGCATCCCGGGATTGAGCAGGTCGTCCGGGTCCCAGATCCCCTTGGCCCGCTCGAAGAGCCGCACCGTCTCCTCGCCGTACATCCGCGGCAGCAGCTCGGCGCGGGCCTGGCCGTCGCCGTGCTCCCCGGACAGGGAGCCGCCGTGGGCCACCACCAGGTCTGCGAGGTCACCGGAGAAGCGCCGGAAGCGGGCCACTCCCGGCTCGGTGAGCAGGTCGAAGTCGATGCGGACGTGGATGCAGCCGTCCCCGAAGTGGCCGTACGGAGTGCCGTGCAGGCCGTGGGAGGACAGCAGGGCGCGGAAGTCCCGCAGATAGGCGCCGAGCCGCTCCGGCGGCACCGCGCAGTCCTCCCAGCCGGGCCAGGCCTCCCTCCCGTCCGGCGTCCGGGTGGCCGTACCGCTCGCGTCCTCGCGGACGCGCCACAGGGCCCGCTGCGCCGCGGGTGCTGTGACCACGAGGGAGTCGACGACGTCGGCCGCGCGGGCGATCTCCTCCGCACGCGCGCGTGCCTCGGCCGCCGTCCCGCCGCCGGTCTCCACGAACAGCCAGGCGTGCCCTCCCGGCAGGTCGGCGGGCTCCGGGACGAGGTCGGCCGCCATGCCCTCCACCGTCAGCGGCCCGAACGGGAGCAGCCCCGCCGCGGCCTCGGCGGCCGCGCTCTCGTCGCCGTATCCCAGCACCGCCAGTGCACGCGCGCGCGGAGTCTCCACCAGCCGTACGACCGCCTCGGTCAGGATGCCGAGGGTGCCTTCGGAGCCGCAGAAGGAGCGGGCTACGTCGGCGCCCTTCTCGGGCAGCAGGGCGTCCAGCGCGTACCCGGAGATGCGGCGGGGCAGTTCGGGGAACCCGGTGCGCAGCCGGGCCAGGTCGCCCGCCACCAGGTCGCGCAGCCCTTCCGGCGCCCCGGCCCAGTCCCGCCCGAGCCGCAGCCGCCGACCGCGCGCGGTGACGACGGACAGTTCGCGCACGCTGTCCGCGGTGGTGCCCCAGGCGACCGAGTGGGAGCCGCACGCGTTGTTGCCGATCATCCCGCCGAGCGTGCACCGGCTGTGCGTGGAGGGGTCGGGTCCGAACCGCAGTCCGTGCGGTGCGGCGGCCTCCTGCAGGCGGTCGAGGACGAGCCCGGGCTGGACCACGGCGGTGCGCGTGCCCGGGTCCAGCTCCAGCAGCCCGTTCATGTGCCGGGTGAAGTCCAGGACCACGCCCGTGCCGGTCGCCTGCCCCGCGATGGAGGTGCCCCCGCCGCGCGCCACCACCGGCACCCCGCGCGCCCGGCACACCTCCAGCACGGCCGCGACGTCGGCCGCGTCCCGCGGGGCCACCACCCCGGCCGGCACCCGCCGGTAGTTGGACGCGTCCATCGTCACGAGCGCCCGGGACGTGGTGCCGAAGCCGATCTCGCCCCGGACGGCCCCGCGCAGCTCCGCCGCAAGACCCGAGAGATCCGTCATGCGTCCAGGATGCATCCGCTCACCCACAGTCACCGGAAGTTCTCCACAGCCGGACCCGATCAGTCGTACGACCGCACAAGTCCATGCCCCGGCGGACTCGTCTCATCGGACGGACACGGTTCCGTCCCGTTTCGCGCAGCGGATACCCTCCGAAGCGTGGCCGACATCCAGATCCCCGCTGACATCAAGCCCGCCGACGGACGCTTCGGCGCTGGCCCCTCCAAGGTGCGGACCGAGGCGCTGGACGCCCTCGCCGCCACTGGCACGTCCCTCCTGGGTACCTCCCACCGCCAGGCGCCCGTGAAGAACCTGGTCGGCAAGGTACGCGAGGGCATCTCCGAGCTGTTCTCCCTGCCCGAGGGCTACGAGGTGGTCCTCGGCAACGGCGGCTCGACCGCCTTCTGGGACATCGCCACCCACGGTCTGATCGAGAACAAGTCCCAGCACCTCAACTTCGGCGAGTTCTCCTCGAAGTTCGCCAAGGCCGCGAAGCTCGCCCCCTGGCTGGCCGAGCCCACGGTCGTCGCCTCCGACCCCGGCACCCACCCCGAGGCGCACGCCGAGGCGGGTGTCGACGTCTACGCGTTCACCCACAACGAGACCTCCACCGGTGTCGCCATGCCCATCAAGCGCGTGGCCGGCGCCGACGAGGGCGCGCTCGTCCTGGTGGACGCCACCTCCGGCGCGGGCGGCCTCCCGGTCGACGTCGCCGAGACGGACGTCTACTACTTCGCCCCGCAGAAGTCCTTCGCCTCCGACGGCGGCCTGTGGATCGGCATCTTCTCCCCGGCCGCGATCGAGCGCGCCGAGCGCGTCCACGCCTCCGGCCGGCACGTCCCGGAGTTCTTCAGCCTGCCGACGGCGATCGACAACTCCCGCAAGAACCAGACGTACAACACCCCGGCCCTCGCCACCCTCTTCCTGCTGAACGAGCAGCTCGAGTGGATCAACGGCCAGGGCGGCCTGGACTGGTCCACGGCCCGCACCAAGGACTCCTCGACCCGCCTGTACGGCTGGGCGGAGGAGTCCAAGTACGCCACCCCGTTCGTCGCCGACCCGGCCAAGCGCTCGCAGGTCATCGGCACGATCGACTTCTCCGACGAGATCGACGCGGCCGCGGTCGCCAAGGTGCTGCGCGCCAACGGCATCGTGGACACCGAGCCGTACCGCAAGCTCGGCCGCAACCAGCTGCGTATCGCGATGTTCCCGGCGATCGACCCGGCGGACGTCGAGGCGCTGACGAAGTGCGTGGACTACGTGATCGAGAAGCTCTGACCCTCCGGGTACGAGCGGGAGGGCGCCCGGTGCTTCACGTACCGGGCGCCCTCTTCTCATGCCGCCGGGCGAGAGGCCGCCCTCATGCAGCCGGGCGAAACGCCGCCCTCACGCCGCCGGACCGGTCAGGCCGTTCACGTCGCCGTGCAGGTCAGCTTCGGCACCGTCCCGCCGCCGGGCGCGCCGCCGAAGCCGAAGCTCGTGGAACCGGCCACCGGCACACTGCCGTTGTGAGCGGCGTTCACAGCCGTCACACCGGTGCCGCTCTGGGTGTAGGCGGCGTTCCACATGGACGTGATCTGCTGTGAACCGCTCCACGTCCATGTCACCTTCCAGGACTTGAGGGCGGTGGTCCCGGTGTTCGTCACCGTCACCTGGGCGTTGAAGCCGCTCCCCCAGTCGCTGCTGACGGTGTAGGCTGCGCCGCAGGCGGCCGAGGCGCCGCCCCCGCCACCGCCGCCGTCGCCACCGCTCCCGCCGCCGGAGCCCGGGAACAACGGCGCCTTCACGCTCGCCAGGTACCCGTCCTTCACCGTGTCCACGGTCGTCCAGTCGTCCTTCAGGATGCCGCCCGTGTCACCGGAGTTGGGGTTCCACGACCAGAAGGTCCACTGGAAGGCGTCCGCGCCGTGGGTCGACGTCGGCCGCAGGTAGTCCACCAGCGCGGCCAGCCACTTCTGGTCCACGGCCGACTGCAGGGTGGTGCCGAACTCGCCCACCCACACCGGCGCGATGTTCTGCTTGAAGAGGTAGCCCCAGTACTTGTCCCAGATCCCCGGCATGTTGGCGGGGAAGGACGGATCGGCGAACCAGCTCTGCTGGGCCACGCTGGTGGCGTAGTCGTGCGCGGAGTACACGACGCGGTTCGGCACGTCGAGGCGGACCGGGTACTGCCCGGCGCCCATCAGGTTGCCGCCCCACCAGCCGGAGACGCCGTTGTACGTCTGCACGCCCTCGACGAAGACCAGCAGGTCCGGGTTGACGGAGAGCACCGCGTCGCCGCCCCGCTCGGCCGCGAGCCGCCAGTCGGTGGCCTGGTCGCCGCAGCCCCAGCAGGCCGGGTCGTGCGGCTCGTTGTGCAGGTCGATGCCGATGACCGTGTCCTGGCCCTTGTACCGGGCCGCCAGCGCCTTCAGGTCGGCGATCCAGGTCGACTCGGGCACGGAGGCGGTGTACCAGAGGGCCGACTGGCCGCCGGAGTCCGGCCGGTGCCGGTCGAGGATGACCTTCAGGCCGTCCTGACCGACGTAGGACACGATCCGGTCCATGACCTGGAGCGAGTTCAGCCCCTGCAGATCGGCGTTCTTGCCGCCGGAGAAGTCGATGCTCTCGGGCATCGTGCCGGCCTTGAACACGTCGTCGCTGTAGGGCAGCCGGATGGTGTTGTAACCCAGCGACCGCATCTGGTCGATCATGCTCTTGTAGTCGCGCGACCAGAGGCCGTGCGCCACGTGGTTGCCGGTCTCGAACCCGAACCAGTTGATCCCCGCGATGCGCACCGGCTGTCCGGCCGCGTCCAGGATCTGCCGGCCGCTGGTGTGCCAGTAGCCGGCTCCGGGGGCGGCGGCCGCGTGCGCCTGGTGTGCGCCCGCCAGGGGCAGCAGGAGCGCGGCGGCGGCAGCGCACAGCGCTCTTCGCAAGCTGCGGAACATGTGCCTCGGTTCCTCTCGGGAGGCGCGGCCCCGGAACGGATGGGAGCGCTCCCATGCACCGCACCCCTCCAGGAAACCCAGACGCCATGACCACGTCAAGAGGTCCGGTGCGCCGACTCCACCATGGCGGCGGCGCTCAGCGGCGCCGGCGCAGCAGCCGCAGCCCCAGGAGGACGACCGCGCCCACGGCGACGACGGTGGCCCCCACCTTGAGGCGCCCACCGCTGCCGCCGGCCCCGTCGGACGCGGAACCACCGTTCGCGGACGGGGACTTGGCGGAGTGGTCGCCCGGCGCGTCCTGCGCCTGGACCGAACTCCCGGCGCCTTCGCTGCCGTACATCAGCCGGGTCCCGTCGGCGGAGTACGTCAGGGACTCGCCCTGCCCCTGCAGGGGCACGTCGAGCCGGCCCTCGCGCTTGATGCGCCCGCCGTTCCAGTCGTAGTAGATCCCGCCGAAGTACCCGCGCACGGCGAGCTGCTCGCCGTCCGGGGAGAAGGCGGCGTCGGTGGCCCACAGGTCGACCGGGGCGACGGGGCGGAAGACGTTCGTGCCGGAGGTGGAGAGCGTCGAAGGCCCCTCGAAGAGGTGCCCGCCGTCCTCCTTCTTGTCGATGATGTACACGCGCCCGGTCTTCGGATGGACGAGGAGCGACTCGGCGTTGCGCGGCCCGTCGGAGTACTTCACCACGTACTGCCGCGCCGTCACCGTCTGGTCCTTCAGCACCTTCGGCTCGGGCAGCCGGTAGATCCACACGTACGGCCATCTGCCGTCGAAGTTGTCCCCGATGTCGCCCACGTAGATCTCGTTGTGCGGGCCGATGGAGATGGACTCCACGTCGCGCGGGGAGCCGATGCCGCGCAGGGTGACGGTCGCGACCGTGTTGCCGGTCCTGCTGTCCACGGCGTAGATGTACGGACCGTCGTCGCTGTCGTTGTGCGTCCAGTAGATGCCGGGGTGCAGCCGGGAGGCGGCCAGACCGCTGGACTCGGTGATCCTCGGGTCCTTGATGGTGAAACCCTGATCACCGTCGGCGGCATGGGCGGGCAGCGCGCAGGCACCCGCGAGCAGGGCCCCGGCAAGCAGGGCGAACGGTCGACGCATGCCCCAAGCCTGCCATTCGCCCCGTGGCTCCGGTGGACGTGTCGGGCCTCACATCCCACCGGCATCGGTGATCGTCCATCATGAGCGGGTGCTCAGGTTCATGCCCGTGGGGGACTCGATGACCATCGGGAGCGCGGGCGAACACACGTGGCGTTACCGTCTGTGGCAGCATCTGCGCGATTCGTACGGCGGCCCGTTCACCCTCGTGGGCCCGCGCGAGGAGCTGTACGACAAGGCGGCCGAGGCGCCGGTGTCGCACGCGTACGCGGACCCCGACTTCCCCCGGGCGCATCTGGCCGGCTGGGGCGAGGGCTGGCTGCACATGGCGCCGCTCATAGGCGAGGCGGCGCGCACGCACCGGGCCGACGTGCTGCTGGTCTCCCTGGGCCTCATCGACCTCGGCTTCTACACCAACGCCGAGCAGACGGCGGAGAACGTCCGGGCGTTCGTCACCGGCGCCCGCGAGGCACGGCCCGGCATCCGCATGGTGCTGCTGCCGGTGATCCCGAACGTCCGCGCCCGGACGGACGAGGAATTCGCGGCCCAGGTCGACCGGTTCAACGAGCTGCTCGCCAAGACGGTGGCCGACCTGGACGAGCCCCGCTCCGCCCTGCTGCTGGCCTCGCCGCCCGAGGCGTACGACATCGACGCGGACACCTACGACGGGACGCACCCCAACGCGCGCGGCGAACACCGGATCGCCCAGGCGTTCGCCGCCGCGATGTGGGAGGCCTGGGGAATCGGACAGGCGTACGCGGCCGGAACAGACTGACCAGATTCCGTCGTTTCCCCGTCACCGTGCGTATCGTTGAACCGCGCGGCTGCACCTGTCCACGGGGCAGCCGGGGAGGAGCGCCACGATGACCGTCCTCGAAGACAGGATCGCGATGGCCGACGCCGACGCCAACACCCAGCGTTTGGACGACTGGTTCGAGCGCCTGGAGCGGATGCCCGTCCCCGAAGGATTCAGGGTCGAGATCGTCGGGGGCAACGTCTTCATGACGCCGCAGCGGGGCACTCATTGGCAGATCATCTTCCGTATCGCGGATGCGGTCGCGGGAAAGCACGGGATGGACAGGGTCTTCTCGGACGTACGCATCGACTTTCCCGGACACGAGAACGGCTTCTGCCCTGACGTCGCCCTGCTCAAGGACTCGGCGAAGCCGGACGACACGGGCCACTGGCGGTACCAGGACGTCGAGTTCGTCGCCGAGGTCGTCTCCCAGGGCACCGCCGCCAACGACTACGGCCCCAAGAGGACCGCCTACGCGACCGCCGAAGTCCCGGTCTACGTCATCGCCGACCCCTACCAGGGGCGCTGCCTCGTCCATACCGACCCCAAGGACGGCGACTACGCCGAGCCGGCGAAAGTGGACTTCGGCACCGACATCGACCTGACCGGCACGGTGGTCGACCTCGTCCTGAAGACGGACGCCTTCCCCCGCGACTAGCCCGCCGAGCCCCCCTTGCTTCGAGCGCACTCCAAGCCGTTGGCTAGGACACCATGAAGTACACGCAGCTAGGACGCACGGGACTCAAGGTCAGCCGACTCGTCCTCGGCACCATGAACTTCGGCCCGCAGACCGACGAGGCGGACAGCCACGCGATCATGGACGCGGCGCTGGACGCGGGCATCAACTTCTTCGACACGGCCAACGTCTACGGCTGGGGCGAGAACAAGGGCCGTACGGAATCGATCATCGGCAACTGGTTCGCCAAGGGCGGCGACCGCCGGGACAAGGTCGTTCTCGCCACCAAGGTGTACGGCAACATGGGCGCCGAAGGCGCCGCCTGGCCCAACCACGACAAGCTCTCCGCGGTCAACATCCGGCGCGCGGTGGACGCCAGCCTGAAGCGGCTGCGGACCGACTACATCGACCTCTACCAGTTCCACCACGTCGACCGGAACACTCCCTTCGAGGAGATCTGGCAGGCGATCGACGTGCTGGTACAGCAGGGCAAGATCCTCTACGCCGGCTCCTCCAACTTCCCCGGCTACAAGATCGCCCAGGCCAACGAGATCGCCGCCCGGCGCGGCGGCACCATCGGCCTGGTCAGCGAGCAGTGCCTGTACAACCTCGCCGAGCGCCGCGCCGAGATGGAGGTCATCCCGGCCGCGCAGGAGTACGGCCTCGGGGTCATCCCGTGGTCGCCGCTGCACGGCGGTCTCCTGGGCGGAGTCATCAAGAAGGAGGTGCAGGGCGGGCGCCGTGCCTCCGGGCGGGCCGCCGACACCCTCGCCGACCCCGCCGCCCGCGCGCAGATCCAGTCCTACGAGGACCTGCTCGACAAGCACGGCGTGGAGCCCGGCGAGGCCGCCCTGGCCTGGCTGCTGACCCGGCCCGGCGTCACCGGCCCGATCGTCGGACCGCGCACCGCCGAGCAGCTCGAGTCGGCGATCAGGGCCGTGGAGCTGGAGCTGAGCGAGGAGCTGCTGACCGGCCTCGACGAGGTCTTCCCGGGCCCCGGCCCGTCCCCGGAGGCCTTCGCCTGGTGAGCCGCGCCCGCCGCTGACCGCCCGTGCGGCCGCGCCCAGGCCTCACCTGCCGAGCGCGGCCGCCAGGGCGACGACGGCGAACATCAGCACGAGAACAAAGGCCATGATCCGGTTACGGGTCTTCGGGTCCACGTATCGAGGTTAACCGGCCGCGCCCAGTGCCCAGCGGGCGACCGGCTCGTAGCGGGGCTGCTCGCCGGGCACGCCGGACTTCGGCAGGTCGCTGCGGACGAGGACCAGCTCGTCCACCGTCCAGGTGCGGCTGCCGAAGTCGTGCAGCGCCGTCACGTAGGGCCGTACGTCCACCGTGGACCGGCTGCGGGCCACCGTCAGGTGCGCCTGGTAGCGGCGGTGCTCCCCCATCTCGATGCCGCTCCTGCGCGCCGCCGCCTCCGCGCGCCCTGCGAGCAGCCCCAGGGCGCGCAGGTCGCCGTCCGCGCCCGCCCACAGGGCCTTTCCGCGCCCGAACTGGCCGCCGCCGCGCAGCGCCAGCGGAAAGGCCGGCGTACGGCCCGCCGCGCGCTCCAGACGCGTGCGCAGCTCCGGTACCAGCTCCTCGTCGACCTCGCCGTAGAAGGCGAGCGTGAAGTGCCAGCCGGGCCGCCCGGTCCAGCGCAGCCCGTCCGCGCCGGGCAGGTCCCGCAGCGCGGCCACCTCGCGGGCGAGCGCGTCGGCCACGTCGTCCGGGGGCAGCAGGGCGGCGAAGAGTCTCATGCCGCCAGTCTCCCGCGCACGCCCCGGCGTGTCCGGATGACCGTGCGTATCGTTGTACCGCGCGGCTGCGCCCGCTCGTGGGGCAGCCGGGGAGGAGCGCCACGATGACCGTCCTCGAAGACAGGATCGCGATGGCCGAGAGCGACAACACGACCACGCTCGACGAGATGTTCGAGCGGCTCGAGAAGATGCCCGTCCCCGAGGGATACAAGGTCGAGATCGTCGAGGGGACCGTCTTCATGTCGCCGCAGCGGGACACCCACTGGGAGATCATCCTGGACTTCGTCGAACAGTTGCGCGCCAAGTACCCGCGCAAGCGCGTCAAGTCCGATGTGCGCATCGACTACCCGGGCCATCTCAACGGCTTCGCGACCGACGTGACGGTGATGACGGAGGGCGCCGCGAGGACCGAGGACGGCCGCTGGGACTGCGGGGACGTCGAGTTCGTCGCCGAGGTCGTCTCCCGGGGCACCGCCGCCAACGACTACGGGCCCAAGAAGGCCGCCTATGCCGAGGCCGGGGTTCCCGTCTACGTCATCGCCGACCCCTACCGGGGTGAGTGCCACGTCCTCACCCACCCCAAGGACGGCAGGTACGCCCTCGAGGTGAAGGCCGACTTCGGGGAGGAGCTGGACCTCACGGGCACCCCCGTCGGTCTCGTCCTCAAGACCGGCGAGTTCCCCCGCGACTGAGTCCCGCTCCTCCCCTGCGTCAGGCCGCCGGGGCCAGTTGCTCCCGGGGGACGAAGCGGACCTGGGGGTGGCCGCGGTGCCAGCCGACCGCGAGGCGCAGGCCGCCGATGCGGGCCAGGATCAGGCCGATCGTGGCGGCGGCCACGGCCGAGACCACACCGCCGAGGGCGAAGCCGACCCGGGCGCCGTAGGTGTCCGTGATCCAGCCGACGACCGGTGCGCCGAGCGGCGTGCCGCCCATGAAGACCATCATGAACAGGGCCATCACCCGCCCGCGCATGGCCGGGTCGGTGGCCATCTGCACCGCCGTGTTAGCGGTGACGTTGACCGTCAGGCCGAAGACCCCGATCGGGACCATGAGCAGCGCGAACAGCCAGTAGGACGGGGCCAGCGCGGCCACCGTCTCCAACGTGCCGAAGGCCAGCGCGGCGGCGATCAGCAGCCGCAGCCGGGCCGTGCCGCGGCGGGCGGCCAGCAGGGCGCCGCCGAGGGAGCCGACGGCCATCAGGGTGTTGAACAGGCTGTAGGCGCCGGCGCCGGCGTGGAAGACGTCGTCGGCGTAGGCGGAGAGCCACACCGGGAAGTTGAAGCCGAAGGTGCCGATGAAGCCGACGAGGACGATCGGCCAGATCAGCTCGGGGCGCCCGGCGACGTAGCGCAGGCCCTCCCGGAGCTGGCCCTTGCCGCGCGGCGCGCGCTCGACGACGTGCAGCTCGCGGGAGCGCATCAGCAGCAGTCCGGCGATGGGCGCGGCGAAGGACAGGCCGTTGGCGAGGAACGCCCAGCCGGTGCCCACGCCGGTGATCATGAGGCCCGCGACGGCGGGGCCGACCAGCCGGGCGGACTGGAAGTTCGCGGAGTTCAGGCTGACCGCGTTCTGGAGCTGACCGGGGCCGACCATCTCGGAGACGAAGGACTGCCGGGCCGGGTTGTCGACCACCGTGGCGAGTCCGACGGCGAAGGCGGCGACGTAGACGTGCCAGACCTGGACGTGGCCGGAGAGGGTCAGGAAGGCGAGCGCGAGGCCGGTCACGGCCATGGCGGCCTGGGTGACCAGGAGGGTGGGCCGCTTGGGCAGCCGGTCGACCAGGACGCCGCCGTACAGGCCGAACAGCAGCATCGGCAGGAACTGCAGGGCGGTGGTGATGCCGACGGCCGCGGAGGAGCCGGTGAGGCTGAGCACCAGCCAGTCCTGGGCGATGCGCTGCATCCAGGTGCCGGTGTTGGAGACGACCTGGCCGGCGAAGAACAGGCGGTAGTTCCGGACCTTCAGCGAGCTGAACATCGAGGACTTGCGGGCGGTCGGGGTAGTAGTGATCGGTGCGGGGGCGGAAGCTGCTCCGGATCCCGAACTCAAAAGGTTCGCCTCCTCCTGGCGGGGGTGAATGGCTTACAGATGCGCGAGCTTCTCCAGCACCGGGGCGGCGGCGCGCAGTTTGGCCCACTCGTCCTCGTCGAGGGCGTCGACCAGGCCGGCCAGGAACGCGTTGCGCTTGCGGCGGCTCTCCTCGAGCATCGCCTCGGCCTGCTCGGTCCTGGTGACGACCTTCTGGCGACGGTCCTCGGGGTGCGGCTCGAGCCGGACCAGGCCCTTGCCCTCCAGCAGCGCGACGATGCGGGTCATCGACGGCGGCTGCACGTGCTCCTTGCGGGCGAGTTCGCCCGGGGTGGCGGTGCCGCAGCGGGAGAGGGTGCCCAGCACCGACATCTCGGTGGGGCTCAGCGACTCGTCGACCCGCTGGTGCTTGAGCCGACGGGACAGCCGCATCACGGCGGAGCGCAGGGAGTTCACGGCGGCGGCGTCGTCGCCATGGTTGAGGTCCGGCATGGTCATTAGCTTAACTCATTACTCTCGCTAAGGACCACCGGAGAAGGGGCCGGGCCCCCGTGACGCCCGCCACTCGACCCCACGATCACCCGTAAGAGTGAGTCGTTTCCGAAAAGTGACGCATGAGACGGTCGGTTGTGGCGACCTAGTACACATGGGGACCACTGTGCTCAGCCTGCGGATAGACGGGGAGCTGCTCGAACGGCTCCGCCACCACGCGGCGAGAAGAGGAATGAGCGTGCAGGACTATGTGGTCCGCACGCTCATTCGGGACGACTTCGACGAGCGGTTCCAGGCCGCCGTCGAGGAGACGGAGAAGTTCTACGGCGTCACCTGACGCCCGCGCCTCAGGTGAGGCCCAGGGCCGGCATCAGGTAGTAGAAGGCGAACACCGCGGCGACGACGTACATCGCGACCGGGACCTCGCGGGACCGGCCGGCGGCCAGGCGCAGCACCACGAAGGTGATGAAGCCCATGCCGATGCCGTTGGTGATCGAGTAGGTGAACGGCATCATCATCATGGTCACGAAGGCCGGGATGGCGATGGTGTAGTCCGCCCAGTCGATCTCCTTGACGGAGTTCGAGAGGATCAGGAAGCCCACCGCGACCAGGGCCGGCGTGGCCGCCTGGGACGGGACCATGGTGGCGACCGGGGTGAGGAAGAGGGCCACCGCGAAGAGGGCGCCCGTGACGACGTTCGCGAATCCCGTGCGCGCGCCCTCGCCGACACCCGCCGTGGACTCCACGAAGGCGGTGGTGGCCGAGGACGAGCTGGCGCCGCCCGCCGCGACCGCGATGCCGTCGACGAAGAGGACCTTGTTGATGCCCGGCATGTAGCCCTGGGCGTCGGTCAGCTTGGCCTCGTCGCCGATGCCCATGATCGTGCCCATCGCGTCGAAGAAGCACGACAGCAGGACCGTGAAGACGAAGAGGATGCCGGTCAGCACGCCGACCTTGGAGAAGCCGCCGAAGAGGCTGAACTGGCCGACCAGGCCGAAGTCGGGCGTGGCCAGCGGGTTGCCGGGCCACTTCGGGACCGTCAGGCCCCAGGTGGAGACGTGGGCGACCGAGTTGATGATCAGCGCGAGGACGGTCATCCCGACGATGGAGATCAGGATCGCGCCCGGCACCTTGCGGACGATCAGCCCGAAGGTCAGCAGCGCGCCCAGGACGAAGATCAGCACCGGCCAGCCGTTGAGGTGACCGCCGACGCCGAGCTGCAGCGGGACGGTGGTCTGCGCGGCGTCCGGCATACGGGTGACGAAGCCGGCGTCGACCAGACCGATCAGCATGATGAACAGGCCGATACCGATCGAGATCGCCTTGCGCAGACCGAACGGCACGGCGTTCATCACACGCTCGCGCAGCCCGGTGGCGACCAGCAGCATGACCACGAAGCCGGCGAGCACGACCATGCCCATGGCGTCAGGCCAGGACATCCGGGGGGCGAGCTGGAGCGCGACGACGGAGTTCACACCGAGACCGGCGGCGAGCGCGATCGGCACGTTGCCGATGACGCCCATCAGCAGCGTGGTGAACGCGGCCGTCAGCGCGGTCGCGGTCACCAGCTGGCCGTTGTCCAGGTGATGCCCGTACATGTCCTTCGCGCTGCCCAGGATGATCGGGTTCAGCACGATGATGTACGCCATCGCGAAGAAGGTGGCGAGACCGCCGCGGATCTCGCGGCCGAGCGTGCTGCCGCGCTCGGAGATCCGGAAGTAGCGGTCGAGAGCGCCGTAGGCGGGAGTGCCGCCCGGCTGCTCGGGGGCGGGGACCTTGGCAGGTGCCGAGGTGGACATGAGGACCTCATCACCAGCGGGGTTCCCCCGAGCCCCGTTGGAGTTTCATACGAACAGAAGCGGCCAAAGACAAACGGTTTCAGTATGAACGTATGAGCGGTAAACCGCCATCTCCGCGCGTAGACCTGATCGCCTCGTAAGCTGTCCCCCATGACGAAGTGGACCCCGAAGCACGAGGCGCCGGAGCCCCTGGAGGGGCCCGTGGTCGCCACCATCACCGGCGGCACGATCGTGTGGTTCGTCCTCTTCCTGGTCCAGCTCCCCTTCTACGGCTGGTTCGACGACCACGGGCACCTGTGGTGGCTGTGGACCTGCCTGGCCGGCGGCGGTCTCGGCCTGATCGGCGTCTGGTACGTCCGCAGGCGGGACGCGGCGATCAAGCGGGACGCGGCGCTGAAGGCGGCCACCGCGGGCAGGTAGCCGCCGGGCACTCCAACCAGCGCAGGACGCCCCTCCTCCCCAGGTCGGATCTTCCGCCCACTCGGCAGGTGAAGCCGCAGATCCGCACGTACCGTCGAATGCATGACGCACATCGACGCGGGAGCCGAGCTCGACCCGGTGCACCCGGTGGCTCTGCCGGCGGCCGGGTCGGCCGGCCTGACCCGGGCCGAGGTCGCCGAGCGCGTCGCCCGGGGCGAGGTCAACGACGTCCCGGTGCGCAGCAGCCGCTCCATGGGCGAGATCGTCCGCGCCAACGTCTTCACCCGGTTCAACGCGATCATCGGTGTGCTGTGGCTGGTCATGCTGTTCGTCGCACCGATCCAGGACAGCCTCTTCGGCTTCGTGATCCTCGCCAACACCGGCATCGGCATCGTGCAGGAGTGGCGGGCCAAGCAGACCCTGGACTCGCTCGCCGTGATCGGCGAGGCCCGGCCCACCGTCCGCCGCGACGGGGTCGCCGTCGAAGTGGCCACGAGCGAGATCGTCCTGGACGACCTCGTGGAGACGGGACCCGGCGACAAGATCGTCGTGGACGGGGTGTGCGCGGAGGCCGACGGTCTGGAGATCGACGAGTCGCTGCTCACCGGCGAGGCCGACCCGGTCCACAAACGGCCCGGCGACCAGGTCATGTCCGGCAGCTTCGTCGTGGCCGGCGGCGGCGCGTTCCGGGCGACCAAGGTGGGCCGGGAGGCCTACGCCGCGCAGCTCGCCGAGGAGGCGTCCCGGTTCACGCTCGTCCACTCCGAGCTGCGCACCGGCATCTCCACGATCCTGAAGTACGTGACGTGGATGATGGTCCCGGCCGCGATCGGCCTGGTCATCACCCAGCTCGTGGTGAAGAACGACAACCTCGGGGCCGCGGTCGCCCGCACGGTCGGCGGCATCGTCCCGATGGTTCCCGAGGGGCTGGTGCTGCTCACCTCCGTGGCCTTCGCCATCGGGGTCATCCGGCTCGGGCGCAAGCAGTGCCTGGTGCAGGAGCTGCCCGCCATCGAGGGCCTGGCCCGGGTGGACACCGTCTGTCTGGACAAGACGGGCACGCTGACCGAGGGCGGCATGGACGTCACCGAGCTGCGGGCGCTGAACGGCGCCGACGAGCCGTACGTGCGCAAGGTGCTGGGCGCCCTCGGCGAGTCCGACCCGCACCCCAACGCCTCCCTCCAGGCGATCATCGACGCCTGTCCGGACAGCGAGGAGTGGCGCTGCGTGGAGTCGCTGCCCTTCTCCTCCGCCCGCAAGTACAGCGGCGCCGCGTTCAGCGAGGGCGACGGGGAGGCCAGCACCTGGCTGCTGGGCGCCCCCGACGTACTGCTCACCGAGGACGACCCGGCCCTGGCCGAGACCGAGCGCCTGAACGAGCAGGGGCTGCGGGTCCTGCTGCTGGCCCGCGCCACCCGCGACCTGGACGACCCCGAGCCGGCCCGCGGCGCCCGCCCCACCGCGCTGGTCGTGCTGGAGCAGCGGCTGCGCCCCGACGCCGGCGACACCCTGCGCTACTTCGCCGAGCAGCGGGTTCAGGCGAAGGTCGTCTCCGGGGACAACGCGGTGTCCGTCGGCGCGGTCGCGGCCAAACTGGGGCTGTCCGGTACGGCGGTGGACGCGCGCCGGCTGCCGGACGATCAGCAGGGCATGGCGAAGGCGCTGGACGAGGGGACCGTCTTCGGCCGGGTCACCCCACAGCAGAAGCGGGACATGGTCGGCGCGCTCCAGTCGGGCGGGCACACGGTCGCCATGACCGGGGACGGCGTGAACGACGTGCTGGCCCTGAAGGACGCGGACATCGGCGTCTCCATGGGCTCGGGCTCGGAGGCGACCCGGGCGGTGGCGCAGATCGTGCTGCTGAACAACAGCTTCGCCACGCTGCCCTCGGTGGTCGCGGAGGGCCGCCGGGTGATCGGCAACATCACGCGCGTGGCGACGCTGTTCCTGGTGAAGACGGTGTACTCGGTGCTGCTGGCGCTGCTGGTGGTGTGCTGGCAGGTGGAGTACCCCTTCCTGCCGCGTCACCTGACCCTGCTGTCCACCCTCACCATCGGCGTCCCGGCCTTCTTCCTGGCCCTGGCCCCCAACACCGAGCGGGCCCACCCCCACTTCGTCCGCCGGGTCATGCGGTACGCGGTGCCCGGCGGGGTGGTGGCGGGAGCGGCGACCTTCGCGACGTACCTGCTGGCCCGGCACTACTACACCGGTCCGGGCTCCCTGGAGGCGGAGACCAGCGCGGCCACCCTGACCCTGTTCCTGATCTCCATGTGGGTCCTGGCGATCATCGCCCGCCCCTACACCTGGTGGCGGATCGCCCTGGTGGCCGCGATGGGCGCGGCCTTCCTGCTGGTCCTCGTCGTGCCCGCCCTGCAGGACTTCTTCGCCCTCAGGCTGGTGGGCGTCACCATGCCGTGGACGGCGGTGGCCGTCGCGGCGGTGGCGGCGGCCGTCCTCGAGTTCCTGTGGAGATGGGTCGGCCGCCGCTTCCCCGCTTGAGGGCTACTTCACGTCGACGTAGTCGCCCGTGGCGCTGACCGCCGGGGTCGTCGAGGTGCCCGCGAAGCTGAAGCGCCAGTAGCCGTCGTAGGACGCCGTGGTGGTCGTCTTCAGGTTGCCCGAGGAGTCGGAGTAGACCGTCTTGACGGTGGTGTACGTGCTCGTGCCCGCCTTGCGGAACTGGAGCTTGACCGGCTGGCCGGTGTAGCCGTGGTACTGGTGGTCCTCCCAGTTGGCGCGGGAGAGCTTGCCGGTGACCGTGAGGGTCTTGCCCTTGTAGACCGGCTCCGGGGAGGCGTTGGCGGTGAGCTTGGAGTAGCGCTGGACCAAGGTGCTGCCGAGGCCGTCCTGGTCCTTGTAACCGACCTTGCTCATGTCCGGGCTGTCCGGGTTCTGCCCGTTGAAGGCGATGGCCTCGGCGGCCACGGTCCAGGAGCCGGCGTCCGCGTTCGCCAGGTCGTCGCCGGCCGGGTGGACGTCGATCGTGCCGGTGCAGGTGGCGGTGGTCGCCGAGGTGGCGGTGCAGGTCGCCCCGTCGTCGCCGTACTTCTCGGCGCTCGGGTCGGCGAAGGAGCCGCGGTAGAGGAACGCGTCGGTGTAGAAGTCCTGCGCGGTGATGTCGACGTCCGCGCCGTGGGTCAGCGTGTAGGTGTACTTGGTGCTGACCTCGTTGGTGGTGCCGACCTTGATCGCCTTGGCGATCGTGACGCTGGAGAAGCTCGCGTCGAGGGTGTACGGCGTGCCGCTCGTCGTGGCCGCGTGGGCGGCCGGGACGACGAGGGCGGAGAGGGCCAGGGCGCCGGAGACGGCGGCCACGGTGGCACGTATGCGCATGTGCGGTTCCCTTGGAGGGAGAAGTGATCGTGGAGTCGGCTGACTCACGCGATCAGATCCGCGACACCGGGCGCTGGTTGTAGGGCGAGAGCGCCTTCCGGCCAGATTTTTGCTCCCGATTGCCCGCCCGTTACCCGGGTGGGGCGACCGCTTGGCACAAGTGGGGGAAATGCTTCCGGCCCCGGAGACAGCGCGTCTCCGGGGCCGGTGCGGTGCGGTGCCGCTTACTTCACGTCGACGTAGTCGCCCGCGGCGTTGACCGCCGGGGTGGTCGAGGTGCCGGCGAACGAGAAGCGGTAGTAACCGTCGGCCGTGGCCTTGGTCGTGGTCTTCAGGTTGCCGGTGGAGTTGGTGGTGATGGTCTTCAGCGTGGTGTAGGTGCTGGAGCTCTTCTTGCGGTACTGCAGCTTCACCGCCTGGCCGGTGTAGCCGTGGTACTGGTGGTCGTCCCAGTTGGCCCGGGACAGCTTGCCGGTGACCGTGATGGTCTTGCCCTTGACGACGGGCTCCGGGGAGGCGTTGACCGTCAGCTTCGAGTAGCGCTGGAGCTTGGTGGTGGCGACGCGGTCCTGGGCCACGTAACCGATCTTGGTCACGTCGCCGGTGTCCGGGTCCTGGCCGTTGAGGGCGACGGCGTAGCCCTCGGCCTTCCAGGTGGTGGCGTCCGCGTTGGTCAGCCCGAGGAACTCGTCCTTCGGGTAGATGTCGATGGTGCCCTTGCAGGTCGCCACCGTCGCCGACGAGTCGGTGCAGACCGGCCAGTCGTCGCCCATCTGCAGGGCGGTCGGGCTGTCGAAGGACCCGCGGTAGATGTCCACGTCCATGAAGAAGTCGTCGGCGTGGATGTCGACGTCCGCGCCGTGCGTGACCGTGTACGTGACCGGCACGGAGACGTGGTTGGTGGTGCCCACGACGATCGGCTTGCCGTTGTTGACCTTCACGGAGGAGAAGGTGAGGTCGAGCGTGTAGGGCTCCTCAGCGGCCGAGGAGCTGAACGCCGACTTGCCGGAAGCGGCGTGGAAGGCGCGGGCGGCCTTCGCCAGGTCGGCGGGCGTGTAAGAGGAGCCGTCGGCCGCCTGCGCGGCCGGCACGACGAAGGCGGAGAGGGCCAGGGCGCCGGTGACGGCGGCCACGGTGGCACGTATGCGCATGCGTTCCCCTGTGTGGAGAGGGTGGGCACTTGCGTGCCCAAATGATCGTGGAGTCAGGCGACTCGTTGATCAGACCCGCCACCCAGGGGAACGGTTGTAGAAAATTTGAAGGTTTTGCGAGTGGCTTACGAAGTTGGCGCCCGGCCTCAGTCGAACCAGCGGTCGCGCGCCAGTTCCTCCGTCCGGGAGGGGTCCTCCAGCAGGGCCGCCACCTCGAAGCGGCGGGGCCACTGGCCGGCCGCCCAGGCGAGGCCCGCCGCGACGCCCTCCAGGGTGGCCGCGTGCAGCGTGCCGTCGTCGGTGAGGCGCCAGTCGATCTCGACGCCGTCCACGACCAGTTCGTCGTGCTCCACATAGGTGCCGGGGGTGCGCGGCCCGAGCAGCACCCGCACCGCGTGCGGTACGTCGTGCTCGGCGCCCTCGGAGTCGACCGACCCGGTGACGGACTCGCTCAGCCGCCGCACCTGGAACAGTTCGGCCAGTTCGGCGGCCCGGGCCGGGGGCACCGGCAGCAGCGGGACCCCGGAGGTGAAGGGAAGCAGGTCCGGGGAGTCCACCACCACCGCGTCGGCCGCGTCCACCACCTCGGTCCGGCCGTCCACGACCGCCCGCAGTTCGTCCGGCAGCGTCACCTGCTCGGGGTCCAGCTCGGCCAGCGCGCCGTAGAGGCCGTGCAACTGGGCCGGACTCACGGGCCGCTCGGGGTCGGACAGGCGGTCCAGCAGTTCGGCGGCGCCGCCGGGTTCGCCGAGCAGGGCGGCGACGGAGGTACGGACGCCCAGCGCGCGCAGCACCTGCTCGTCCTCGAAGCCGGTCGCGTCGGCCTCGTCGTACAGGCCGTGCAGGAGCGGGTCCCCGCCGGCCGCGAGCAGGCCCGCCGGACGGCGGCCGTCGAGCACCGGGTGGCCCCGCAGCCACCACGCGGTGTACGGGCGCACGACTTCGTGGGTGCCGTCGGGCAGCAGGACGCGCACCGGCTGGGTCAGGGCGTCGCGCAGCGGGGGCTGGGCGAGCAGTGCGAGCGCCTGCGGCCACTTGTCGTCGTCCACCAGGTCGAGGTCGCGGACGGCGACCAGTTCGGTGGCGACCGGCGGCACGGGCGTGTCCGGGAAGCGGTCGAGGATGTCCTCGCTCCACACGTCCACGGCGTCCAGCAGGCCCGCGTCGTCCGGCTCGGCGAAGTCGCCCTCCCGGGGCTCCAGTTCGTCCGGGTCGAGGACCACGTCCGTGGCGCGGACCAGCGCGAAGTTCGCGAGCACCCCGCAGGCGGTGAGCGGCTGCTCGCCCCACTTGGCGGCCAGGTCGGGGTCGACGGCGGCCAGCTCGTCCTCGCGGATCACCTGGGCGAACGGGCTTCCGGGCAGGACGAGTTCACCGGCCGGGGCGAGTTCGCCGTCCTCGTCGGGCAGCGCGAGCGCGCCCAGCCAGGGCTCGTCACCGGGTTCGAGGGCGGCGTCGCGCACGAGCGCGAGGACGGTGTCGGCCAGTTCCTCCGCGTCCGGAGCGTCCTCCTCCCACAGCGCCCCGCCCTCGTCGTCCAGCGAGGCCGCCACCGCGGCCCGCACCTGCGGGGTGGTCAGCACCGCGCGCGGGGTCGCGGGCAGCGCGCCCAGCTTCTCCAGCAGCGGGTGGACGGCGTCCTCGTGCGCGACCTTCAGCCCGAGCCGGCCGAGCACGTCCGCGTCCAGGGCGGCGGCGTCGGGGCTGGGCAGCAGCACGTGCCGGGGCCCGATGGTGGTGCGCCCTCCCCCGGAACCGAAGGAGGCGCCCCCGGCCAGCGGCACCGGCAGCCCGGAGAGCCGGTCGGGGTCGACCCCGGCGAGGCTGTCGTAGAGCCGCCACCACCAGTCGGGGTCCTTCTCCAGACCGGCGAGCCGGTCGACGGCGTCGGCGAGGGGCAGCCGGGCCACCCCCAGGGTGCGCAGTTCCACCCGGCGCTCCAGCCCGGCGGGCAGCAGGGTGGGCAGCACCTCGGCGAGGACCCGCACGGTGTCCGCCCCGGCGCCCTCCACGATCTCGGCGTCCCTCGGCCGCAGCGCCTCGGGGAGGTCGTCGTCCTCCGTGTGGTCGGCGGCCGGGGGCAGGAACGCGGTGCGCGGCAGCCGCTCAAGGACCGCCTGGCGCAGCGCGCCGTCCAGCTCCCCCTTGCCCAGCGGCCCGGGCACCAGGTCGATGACGCCGTCGGTCACCGGGCGCCAGGCGGCGAGCAGTTCGGTGTACGCGTCCGCCGCCCGCTGCACCAGGAAGTCGGTCAGCGGACCGGGGGCCGCGTGCCGGCGGGTGGTGTCCAGCGGGAAGGACGCGATGAGCAGCGCGGGGACGCCGAGGGGCTCGTCGCTGGGGGTCGGGGCGTGCACCACGCCCGCGGTGCGCGGCCGGACCGGGCGCCCCTGGTCGTCCTCCGGCACGGCCCAGGTCACCGACCAGTGCGGGCGCAGGCGCTCCTCCACCGGCCGGTCGGCGAGCAGCTCGGCGGTGAGCGGCCCGTGCGCGGCGACGGTGCGCCAGCGGGTGACGCCCTCCCGCGAGTCCTCCACGACGGTGACGGCGTCCTCGGTACGGCGGCGCAGGGTGCGCGGGGTCGCGCCGTCGACCTCGATCACGACCTCCGCCAGGCCGGGCAGGGCGAGGAGCAGGGCGTCGTCCACGGCGTCGAGGAGGCGCTCGGCGAGGTCGGCGGCGGCCGCGTCGCGCAGGGGCAGGATGACGGCGGTGTCGTACGGGTCGGGGGCAGAGCCCTCGGCGGCGAACGGCAGCCGCAGCAGCGGCACGTGCCCGTCCCGGCGCCGGACCTCGTCCCCGAGTCCGGGGCTGTGCCGGGCGGTGTCGGCGGCCAGTTCCCTGGCCTCGGCCAGCGACCAGCGGACCCCGCCGTGCCGGCCGACGATGGCCGGCTCGTCGGTGACGGACAGTACGGCGGCGAAGCCCACGCCGAACCGGCCGACGGCGCCGTGGGTGTCGTCGGCGTCCCGCTTGGCGGAGGCCCGCAGGGTGGACAGCGACTCGACACCGGTGGCGTCCAGCCCGGCGCCGGTGTTGGCGGCGACGAGGACGCCGTCGCGGAGAGTGAGGCGCAGCCGCCCCGGCACCTTCGCCCGGGCGGCGGCGTCGGCGGCGTTCTGGGCCAGCTCGATGACGAGCCGGTCCCGGTAGCCGCCGAGGACCAGGTCCTCCTCGGCGTTGGCGTCCTCGCGGAACCGGGCGGGGCTGGTGGCCCAGGCGTCGAGGACACCGCGGCGAAGACGGGCGGTGCCGAAGGGGTCGGCGCCCTCGGTCGCCGGCCGCACGTACTTGCTCACGTTCACTCTCCTCGTCTGCGTGAGGACGAAGGTACAGCCCCGTGAGCGGGTGGCCGTCCGGCTCCGGCGTCAGGGCTGGGAGGCGTATGCGACGAAGGTCGCCCAGGTGGCGGGGGTGACGGTCAGCAGGGGGCCGTCGTCCTGCTTGGAGTCGCGTATGTGGATGGTGGCGGGCGTGGGGGCCACCTCGACGCAGGAGTCGGCCTCACTGCTGCTGCTGTAACTGCTCTTGAACCAGTCCAGGGCGACTTCGACGCAGGAGTCACCCTCGCTGCCGCTGCTGTAACTGCTCTTGAACCACGCCAGATCGGTAGTGCGGATCATGCTGCCCCCAGCAGTCTCTCGATGAAGGTCGTCGACTCACGTGGTGTGAGCGCCTGCGCGCGAATGATGCCGTACCGCAGCTCAAGGATACGGAGCTGCCTCGGCTCGTTGACGGGCCGACCGTTGGCTACCGCCGGTGAGCGTCCCACTGCCGAACCGTTCTCGAACTTCAGCACCTCGATCCCGCCCGCGACTCCCGCGTGCTCCTCGCGGTCCATCGGCATGACCTGGATCTCGACGTTACGTAACTGCCCCACCATCAGCAGGTGTTCGAGTTGCCGACGTAACACCTTCCTGCCCCCGAGAGGCCGCAGGAGTGTCCATTCGTCCTGGATGAAGCTGATCTCCGGGGCGGGGTCCCGCTGGAACACGGACTTCCTCGCCACCCTCGCGGCGACACCTCGCTCCACCACGTCCTCGGTGTACGCGGGCCGCCGCATCTCCAGCAGCGCTCGCGCGTACTCCGGCGTCTGCAGCAGCCCGTGGACGTTCAAGGGGTCGTAGAGCTGAAGCTCGACCGCCTTCGCCTCGAGCTGCGCCAGCTCCCGCACCCGCTTCGGATAGCGGACCTTGGCCACGTCCTCCTTCATCGCGGCGAGCAGCCCGCCCGCGCTCAGCACCTCGTCCGCCTTGTCCAGGAACTCCGGGCGCGGGATCCGTCTGCCGCTCTCGACCTTGTAGACCATGTCCTCGCCGTAGCCCACGACCCTGCCGAACTCGGCCGCGCGCAGGCCCACCGCCTCGCGGCGCAGCCTGAGCTGCCGTCCCACGGTGGTGATGACGGCGACTCCCCAGTCGTCGTCCGGGTCGACCTCCCAGCCCGGCTCCTCTTCCTCGCCCATGGCGCGCCCCCTTCCCGTCCCCGCCGTCCCGACAGACCGGACACCGCCGGACAGGCTCCGGACAGTGACCGTACGTACCGCCTTCGTCACTGTTCACGGTAGGCGCACGTCGCCACTCTGAGTGACGTGAATCAGCAAATCTCCACCCGTATCCCGAACTTCAGCGTGCGGCTCTCCCCCACGCCGCGCGGCGCCCGGCTGGCCCGGCTGCTCGCCACGGAACAACTCATTTCGTGGGGCGTGCCGTTGGAGCCGGCGGCGCTGATCGTGGCCGAGCTGGCGGCGAACGCGGCCACGCACGGGCGGGTGACGGGCCGGGACTTCCGGCTGACGCTCTACGTCGTCGCGGACGTGCTGCGGATCGAGGTGACCGACACCCGGGGCGACCGGCTCCCGCGCGTCGGGACCCCGGACCCGGACGCCGACTCGGGGCGCGGACTGATGCTGGTCGACGCCCTGGCCGACCGCTGGGGCGTCACTCCGGGCCTCACGCCGCGCAAGACGGTGTGGGCGGAGATCGTGCTGCCACCGCGACCCGGGAACTCGTGCTCCGGTCCGAGTGGCGCCCTTTCCCAAAGGACCACGAGGGAGAAAGAACCCACCCAAGCCCCACCCCTCCCGCCCGCCACGGCGCGCGCTCACTCGCCAGGGTGAACATCGCCAACGCGGCTGGCGTGGCGACCGGTTGATCGCTCTACGCTCGGCGCAGCAAGCACGGCACATGTGGTGAACCGGAAAAAAAATAACGGCCCCCGGCCGGGACTAGCGATCCCGATCGAGGGCCTGACCACCAAGGAACAGCACCTTCCCGATGGATACCCAGAACCGTAGCGCGCCCCCGCGCGCCCAGTCCCGAGTTGTCGCCAAGAACCACCCGAACCGGCGGTCGGCCGCCGGCGGGCTGATCCACGACAACACCCGCCACTCCGCCCGCTTCACGGTGATCGGCAACCATCTGGCCCAGCATCCGGAGCTGTCCGGTCTCGCGATCGGGCTCGGGGTGCACATCCAGTCGCTGCCCGCGGGCTCCCGGGTCGACATCAGGACCCTGACCGCCCGCTTCCCCGAGGGCGCGGTCCGGATCGCCGCCGCGCTGCGGGAGTTGGAGGCCCACGGATACCTGCGGCGCGAGCGCAGGCGCGGGGCGGACGGCCGTATCGTCACGCGCACGGTCTCGTGCAACCAGCCGGGCGGCGACGGGGACGCCCCCTCCGCACCGCCGGCCCGGAGGAAGAAGCCCGCGAGCAGGGCGCTGCCGGCCGTGCCGCGTCCGGCCCAGGCCTCCCCGGCGCTCGTCCGGCGGGCCACGGACCTGCTCGCGGACCTCCGCCGCCACGACTCCCGCCTGCTGCTGTCGGCCCAGGACACCGCCCACCTGGCGCCGGGAGTCGCCGCCTGGCTGGAACGGGACGCGGCCCCCTCGGTCGTACGGCATGCGCTGACCACGGGCCTTCCGGACGAGCCCCTGTGCCGCCCGGCGGCTCTGCTGGCCCACCGCCTGACGGCCGGGTTGCCCGCGCCGCCCCCGTTCCGCGCCCCGACGCCCCCGCCGGCGGTCCGGCACCCGCTCCAGAACTGCGAGGGCTGCGACCACGCCTTCCGCGCACCCGACCCGGGACTCTGCTCCGGCTGCCGCCCCCGTCCAGCGGGGGCCACCGGTACCGGCACCGTCCTCACCGCCGTCCACTCCACCCCTGGCGGGCCGCTCCACGGCGACTGATCCGCGCCGGGCCCGCGGCCAGAACTCAGCGGGAGCGGCGCCGTGTCACCAGGGCGACGGTCGTGCCGACGCCGGCGAAGACCAGGCCGATGCCGCCGAAGATCAGCGGCAGCAGCCACAGCGAGGCGAAGCCCTTGACCCGCGCGTCGTCCGGGGAGTCGGCGTCGTAGAGGACCTCGACGTGCTCGCCCTTCTCGTAGGACGGCGGGTTGGAGCCGAAGGAACTCCGGAACGTACGCCGCTCGCCGTCCGCCGAGGTGAACGCGACCACCGGGTACGCCACGGGGCCGTCGTGCGCCCGGTTCCTGCGGGAGCCGCTGTGGTCCTCGCGCCACTCCAGCGCGACCACCGTCCCCCGGGCGTGCTTCGCGCCGGACAGGAACGAGACCGACACGCCCGTGAGGATCAGCCCGACGACCAGGAACAGCGAGCCGAACGCGATCGCCCCGAACGTGATCCACCGGACGGCACGCCCGCTCACCCCCACCCGCACGACGCCCCCCGTCTTCAGGAGTGGCCGAGTTCCGCGGTCTCCGCGTCGCCCGTCTCCGGGACCGAGCCCGAGTCGCGGGCCGGGCGGAGCGGGAAGACGTCGATCCGGGTCTCGTCGACGACCGGCGGGGGCGGCTGCGGGGTCTTCGGCATGACGGCCGCCTCGGAGTGGGCGCCGCAGCCGTAGGACAGAGAGACCACCCGGCCGTCGGCCGGGGAGAACTCGTTCGCGCAGACGCCGAAGGCCTGGCCGAGCGAGCCACCGATCGGGGTGAGGAACCCGCAGGTCGCGCAGGTGGCGGGGGCCGCCTGGGCCATCGGGGTCTGGGGGCCGAACGACTCCTCCCAGCGGTCGGCCGCCATGTGCAGGCCGTACCGGGAGAGCACCCGCGCGCGCCGCATGCCCAGCTCCTCCGCCACCGAGGCGATCGAGCCGCGTACGGGCGTCGTGGGCTGGACGGCCGGGGCGCCGGGGGAGACCTCCGCGTCCTCGGCCTCCGCCAGTTCCGCAATCTCCCCGGACACGATCGAGTTCGGCGGGGGCTCCTCCTCGCCCGTGTAGCCGGGCTCCAGACGCAGGTCCTCCTGGTCGGTGGGGAGCAGGTCGCCGGGGCCGAGGTCGCCGGGGCGCAGGCGCTCGCTCCACGGCACCCACTCGGGGGCGAGGAGGGCGTCGGGGCCGGGAAGCAGGACCACCTCGTCCAAGGTCACGATCTTGGCACGGGAGGCGCGGGCGACCGTCGCGGCCCAGCGCCAGCCCCGGTAGCCCATCTCCTTGCACTCGAAGAAGTGCGTGACAACACGGTCGCCCTCGGAAACCAGCCCCACGTGCTCGCCCACCACTCCGGGTGCGGCGGCCTCCTCGGCGGCGGACCGGGCGAGGTCGACGGCCTCGGCGCACAGACGGTCGGGGGTGCGGCTTCGCGTTGTCGCTGCGCTCACAGGTATCGCTTCTCTCCTACGCCGTCTGCAATGAGTGCGGCTGCCTCCGGCGGTTGGGGGGACGGAGCGGACCAGGGGGCCGCATCGACGTCCGCATCCGATCGCGCTCGGGCGCACCTCTGCCATCCATTCTGCGTTATGGCTGAGATACGCACGCTACCCGGTCGTCGGTGGTCGGGGACAGTCCGCCGCTGCCCGGCGATGTTTCCCGACCGGCCGCGCGCGCCGGTTGGCCGAGAACCGGCCCCGGCGAGCAGTCCTGTTGGCCGAAAAAAGACCGGTCCGGGAGCCCGTGTCCGTCATGGGGTGATCGGGTGGCGGGCCGCCCGCCGCCCGGCCGCCGCCGGACGGCCCGCCGACTCGCTTGGATTCAAACCGCACTATCGGGCGGGGTCTCGGGGCACTATGAACGACGTGGCAGCCACGGACAGGGACAGCGTTCGGGGTGGCGGATCGGGCCGGGTCGGCGGTGCCGTCCGCGCGGTCGGCCGTGCCCTGCACTCCCCCGTGACCGGCACCGCGCGGGGCATCCGCAAGGTCACGCACGCCCACGGCGCGGGCGAGTCGGGCCTCGGCAAGCTGATCGAACTGCACGCGGTGAACGGCGCCGGGGACGTCATGATCACGGTCGCGCTGGCGTCGACCGTGTTCTTCTCGGTGCCGACCGACGAGGCCCGCGGGCGTGTCGCGCTCTACCTGGCCATCACAATGGCCCCCTTCACGGTGCTGGCGCCCGTCATCGGGCCCCTGCTGGACCGGCTGCCGCACGGGCGGCGGGCCGCGATGGCCGGGGCGATGCTGACCCGGGCGCTGCTGGCGCTGATCATCTCGGGGGCCGTGGCGAGCGGAAGTCTGGAACTGTATCCGGCGGCGCTCGGGGTGCTGGTCGCGTCCAAGGCCTACGGGGTGGTCCGCAGCGCGGTCGTGCCCCGGCTGCTGCCACCCGCCTTCTCCCTGGTGAAGGCGAACTCGCGGGTCACGCTGGCCGGGTTGCTGGCCACCGGCGTGGCCGCGCCGATCGGAGCGGGCCTGCACGCCCTCGGTGATCCCTGGCCGCTGTACGGGGCGTTCGTGATCTTCGTCGCAGGGACGTTTCTGTCCTTCTCCCTGCCGCCGAAGGTCGACTCCGCCAAGGGCGAGGACGTGGCGCTGCTCGCGGCCGACGAACAGCATCTGCACGGGCCGCGGCGGCAGCAGGCCAAGCGGCCGGGACTGCGGACCGTCGGGCCGGCCGTCACGCACGCCCTCGCCGCCAACGCGGCGCTGCGCTGCCTCTCCGGCTTCCTGATCTTCTTCCTCGCGTTCCTGTTGCGCGAGCACCCGCTGACCGGGTCCAGCGCGGCGGTCTCGCTGGGGATAGTGGGCGTCTCGGCCGGGGCGGGGAACGCGCTCGGCACGGCGGTGGGCGCCTGGCTGAAGTCGAAGGCGCCCGAGGTCATCATCGTGACGGTCGTCGCGGTGGCGCTCGGCACGGCCGTGGTGGCCGCCGTGTTCTTCGGAGCGCTGCTGGTGGCCTGCCTGGCCGCCGTCGCCGGGTTCGCCCAGGCGCTGGCCAAGCTGTCGCTGGACGCGCTGATCCAGCGGGACGTGCCGGAGCAGGTGCGCACCTCGGCGTTCGCCCGGTCCGAGACGCTGCTGCAGATGGCGTGGGTGTTCGGCGGCGCGGTCGGCATCGTGATGCCGCTCAACGGCACCCTGGGTCTCGCCGTGGCCGCCGCGTTCGTGGCGGCCGGCTGGCTGGGCACGCTGCGCGGGCTGCTCGCCTCGGCCCGGCACGGCGGCCGGACCAGGGCGCGAGTGGCGTAACGAACCGGGCACGCCGTACCCCACGTGGGCGGACGGCCATGGGCGCCCGATAGCCTTCGGCCATGACCACGCTGCCCCGCGGCGAAGCCGCTGATGTAACACGTGCTGTGCGACGCCGCCGCGCCGTCGCCGCCGCCGGCGCCGTTACCGCCGGACTGCTCGTCCTGTCGGCCTGCGACAAGCCGACGCCCGTCGCGACCGTCACCGTCGGCCGGAACTCGGTCAGCTCGGAGGCGCTCTGCTACAACGACGGCAAGGCGCTGGACGCCAAGTCGCTGGCGAAGTGCTCCAAGAAGGCGAAGGACATCGAGTCCATCGAGGTGGGCCAGGACCAGACGGTCCGCTTCGGCGTCGACCCGAAGATCGCGGACGCCGGCTGGACGATCCTGGTGAACGGCAACCCGTTCTCCGAGTCCAGCAAGCTGACCACGCGCACCCTCCCGTACAACGCCTTCTTCAACCAGCAGTACGGCACCCAGGGCGACACCAACACCGTGTCGATCCAGATGGGCAGCAACCCGCCCAAGGGCCTGTGGTCCTTCAAGGTGAAGAAGGCGAGCTGACCACGCCTTCCGCACGCGTCCTCGTCGCCACCGCCGTCCCGGCCGAACGGGACGCGGTGGCGGGCGCGTTCCCCGGCGAGACGGTCGCCGTACGGCTGCCGGGCGCCGGACTCGTCCGGGTCCAATACGGCCCCGACCTGCTGGCCGCCGGTGTCGGACCGGCCCTCGCCGCCGCCTCCACGGCCACCGCGCTGACCGCCGCCGCACTCGCCGGGACGCCCTACGACCTGGTGGTCTGCGCCGGGATCGGCGGGGGCTTCGCGCCGGAGGCGCCGCTCGGCTCACTCGTCGTCGCCGACGCGATCACGGTGGCCGACCTGGGCGCGGAGACCGCCGACGGCTTCCTCCCGGTCACCGAACTGGGCTTCGGAACCGTCACCCACCGGCCGCCGGAATCACTCGTACGAGGAATCTCCCAGGCTGCCGGAGCGCGCGCCGGCACCGTGCTCACCGTCTCCACCGTCACCGGCACCGCCGCCCGCGCCGCCGAGCTGCGCGCCCGTCACCCCGGGGTCCTCGCCGAGGGCATGGAGGGGTTCGGCGTGGCCGAGGCGGCCGCCGCGCACGGCGTGCCCGTGCTGGAGATCCGCGCGGTGTCCAACCCGGTCGGCCCGCGCGACCGCGCCGCCTGGCGCATCGGCGAAGCCCTCGCCGCCCTCACCGAGGGCTTCGGGAAGCTCACGCCCGTACTGGAGAGTTGGAACCCGCATGACCGCTGAGCAGCTTCAGATCGCGTACTCGCCCTGCCCGAACGACACCTTCGTCTTCGACGCCCTCGCGCACGGCCGCGTCCCCGGCGCGCCCGCGCTCGACGTGACCTTCGCCGACATCGACATCACCAACGGCATGGCCGAGCGCGGCGAGTTCGACGTGCTGAAGGTGTCGTACGCGGTGCTGCCGTACGTCCTGGAGGACTACGCGCTGCTGCCCTGCGGCGGGGCGCTGGGCCGGGGCTGCGGTCCGCTGGTGCTGACCCGCGAGGCTGGTGCGGACTTGACGGGCCGTACGGTCGCGGTGCCGAGCGAGAGGTCCACCGCCTACCTGCTGTTCCGGTTGTGGGCCGCGGACACCCTGCCCGGCGGCGTCGGCGAGATCGTCGTCATGCCGTTCCACGAGATCATGCCGGCCGTGCGGGACGGCAAGGTCGACGCGGGCCTCGTCATCCACGAGGCGCGCTTCACCTACCAGAACTACGGGCTGCACAAGCTCGCCGACATGGGCGAGCACTGGGAGCGCACGACCGGGCTGCCGATCCCGCTGGGCGCGATCATCGCCAGGCGCTCGCTGGGCGCGGACACGCTGAACCGGCTCGCCGACTCCGTGCGCGCCTCCGTGCAGGCCGCCTGGGACGACCCGGAGGCGTCCAGGCCTTACGTGATGGAGCACGCCCAGGAGATGGACCCGGCCGTCGCCGATCAGCACATCGGGCTGTACGTGAACGAGTTCACCGCCGCGCTCGGCGAGGACGGCTACGCCGCGATCCGCGGGCTGCTCACCCGCGCGGCGGCCGAGGGGCTCGTACCGCCCCTCGGTCCGGACGCGCTCGCGTTCCCCTAGGTCGTGTCCGCGAAGTCGCGACGCAGACGCGACTTCGCGGACACGGCCTAGACGTCGAGCTGGTCGGCGACGGCGCGCAGCAGGCCGGCGATCTTCTTCCCGGAGGTCTTCTCCGGGTAGCGGCCCCGCTCCAGGCCCGGCGTGATGTTCTCGAGGAGGGTCGTCAGGTCCTGCACGATCGAGGCCAGCTCGTCGGGCTTCTTGCGCTGGGCCGCAGCGACCGAGGGCGCCGGGTCGAGCACGGTCACCGAGAGCGCCTGGTCGCCGCGCTGACCGGCGACGACGCCGAACTCCACACGCTGTCCCGGCTTGAGCGCATCCACTCCGGCGGGCAGAACCGAGGAATGGACGAAGACGTCACCGCCGTCGTCGCGGGAGAGAAAGCCGAAGCCCTTCTCACTGTTGAACCACTTGACTTTGCCGGTGGGCACGTCTGTCCTCGTCCTCGTACTCGTCGGGAAAACTGCTCGGAAAAGGCTTCTGACAGCAGAGAGCGGGTCGACCGTGACCCGCCGCAACCAAGGCTAATGGTCTTCGGGCGGGTGACAAGACGTCCACCGGTTGTTCTCTCGCGCTGGGAACTACCCTGGTCCGGTGCGTGACAAAACCCAACCGAATTCCGCCGGACCCGGTGACCGACTGATCCGCGCCGGTGTCATCGTGTTCTTCGTCGGGGCACTGGCCACTCTCGTCACCGTGGCCCCGCTGCTCCTCGGCACCAAGCCCTTCCCGACGTTCATGTTCGGCCTGAGCATGCTCATGGCCGTCGGCTTCCTGATCGCGGGCGCGGGGATATTGCGCTCCGTCGCCGCCGGGCGCCGTCAGGCCGGGGAGACGGCGCCGGGCGCCTCGCGGTAGCCGGCCAGCCAGGCCGGGAACGCGCCGAGGTCGTCGAGCACGACGTCCGCCCCGGCGGCGCGCAGTTCCTCCCCGTCGCAGGGGCCGGTGGCCACGGCCACGGACAGCGCGCCCGCCGTACGGGCGCCGCGGACGTCACCCACGTGGTCGCCGACGTACACCCGCGCGCCGTGCTCGCGCAGAGCCCGCGCCTTCTGCTCGGCCCACAGGTCGCCGACCACCAGGTCCGGCTCCAGGCCCAGGTGGGCGAGGTGCAGTTTCGCGTTCGGCTCGTACTTCGCCGTCACCACCATCGTCCGCCCGCCGGCCTCCCGCACCGCCTCCATCGCCTGCCTGGCCCCGGCCATGGCGGGGGTCGCGGTGATCGCGATCGCCGGGTACATCTCCCGGTACAGGTCGGCCATCGCGGGGACGTGCTCCGCGGGGAACCAGTTGATCAGCTCCTCCGCGAGAGGCGGGCCCAGGCGGGTCACCGCGAGATCGGCGTCGATGTACGTGCCCGTCCGCTCCGACAGCGCGAGATAGCAGGCGCGGATGCCGGGGCGGGAGTCGATGAGGGTCATGTCCAGGTCGAAGCCGACGGTGAGAGTCATGGGGGTCATTTTGCCGGGGGGTGGGGGGGCTCTTTTGTGCGGGTGGCTGTGCGGGGGCTTTCTGGCACGGGGGGGGTGTGCGGGGGCTTTATGGCCCGGGGGGGGTGTGCGGTGGTTGTGCGGGTGCGGGTGCGTGGGGGGCACCCGGCCTGCGGCCGGGTCCGGGTTCCCACCCGCACCGCCCGTGCGGGTTTCGTCGTCGGGTGCGGGTGGCCCCTGTGGGGGGCAGTCGCCGTCGGCGGGTGCGGGTGAGTGGGGGGCTGGCCAGCGGGTGCGGGGAGAGCCCCGGGGGGCGGTCGGCGGGTGCGGAATGCGTGAGGGGCGGTCGGCGGGTGCGGGATGCGTGAGGGGCGGTCGGCGGGTGCGGGATGCGTGAGGGGCGGTCGGCGGGTGCGGGATGCGTGGGGGGCGGTCGGCGGGTGTGGGGTGGGGGGAGTCGGTCAGCGGGTTCGTTGGGAGCGCCAGACCAGGTAGAGGGCTGAGGCGATCGCCGCGCCTCTGACCACCCACGGCCAGGTCTGGGCGAGGGCGTCGTTCATGTGGCCCCGGGCGATGGGGTCGCCCCAGCGGCCGGTGTTCCTGCCCCACAGCCAGACCAGGCCCGCCACCGCCGCCGAGCCGGGCAGGACCAGTACCGCCCACTTGGTTTCGGCCGGGGTCAGGCGCCGGGAGCCGTAGGCGATCAGCCAGCCGAGGAGCAGCGCGAACCAGTTGCCGAGCACGGCGCCCGCGACCAGCGCGGCGGCGGCCAGCAGCAGGAGCGGGTTGGTCCAGCCGGCGGCCGGACGGGGCAGCGGGAGGAGACGGCGGCGCACGGGGGCCGGGGCCCGGTCGATCGCCTCCTTCGCCTCCTTCGGCTCGTCCGCGGCGGGTCGTTCCGTCGCCTCGGGGTCCTTCGGAGGGCGTTTGAGCAGGTCGGCGATCTCCACCCCGCCCACGAAGCCCGGAACGGCGTCGCTCGCCGCCGGACCGAACGGGCTGTCGTCCACCCGCCACCAATCCGGCCGCGCCGCGCCGTCCCCCAGCTCGTGCGCGGCGGCCAGGTGCGGCGGCGAGGCGCCCGGGGGCGGGGCGGGCCGCTCCGGTTCGGCGGGGCGCGGCCGCGGCACGACCCGGCGCAGCCCCTTGGGCCGCTCCTCCGGCTCCGGCTCGCGCTGCACGGGCACGGCGGTGACCGGCGGCTGCGGGACCGCCGCGGCGCCGCCCGCGGCCTCGACCACCTCGTCCGGCGTGCCGAGCCGGTCCAGGATGCGGCGCACGGCGGCCGGACTGTCCACCGCCGTCCGGGCGCGGTGCCGGTCGATCTCGTCGCGCAGCCGCGACACCAGCCGCATCCGGGTGGACGACGGCAACTGACGCTGCTGAGCGACGTCCCCGACGCGGCTCAGATACTCGTAGACGACCTGGTCGCTCTCGATCCCCACGGAACCCCTCCGGGGCGACGCCGATGAAACCCCTTGCCGATGAAACCCGTTGAGGAAGGTAGCGCAGACCGGCACCGAACCGCCCGCCCGGCGTTCGGCACGGCACCCGCTAACGTGGGTCAGATGAGCCCCGAGGCCAACTCAGCCCCCCGTTCCCTCGCCGAATCGCTCCGCATGAGGGACGACGCCTCGCTGGCCGCGCTGCTGCGCAGCCGCCCCGACCTCATCACCCCCGTACCCACCGACCTCACCCAGCTCGCCACCCGCGCCGGCACCCGCGCCTCGGTGCTGCGGGCACTGGAACGGCTGGACCGGTTCGCCCTGCAGACGGCGGAGGCGCTGGCGGTGGCCCCGGACCCGGCGTCGTACGGGACGCTGCTCGGCCTGATGGCGGGGGACGCGGGCGACTCGGCGGTGGCCGCCGCGCTGCCCCGCGCCGTCGCCGTCCTGCGCGAACAGGCGCTGGTCTGGGGCGACGACGACCGGCTGCGGCTGGTGCGCACCGCACAGGAGCTGCTGGCGCCCTCCGCGCAGCACCCCTCCCCCACCGGGCTCGGCCCCAGCGTGCAGGAGGCCACCTCGGGCATGTCGCCGGGGCGGATCCAGGAGATCGTCGCCTGCGCCGGACTGCCGTCCACGCACGACTCGGTCTCCGCGGTCACCGCGCTGACCGCTCTGTTCACCGACCGCAGGAAGATGGCCAAGCTGCTCGCGCAGGCGCCGGACGCCTCCCGGGAGGTGCTGTCCCGGCTGGTGTGGGGGCCGCCGTACGGGCAGGTCACCCCGGAACCGGCGGCGCACCTGCGCTGGCTGCTGGACCGCGGCCTGCTGCTGCCGACCGCGCCCGGCACCGTGGTGCTGCCCCGCGAGGTGGCACTGCACCTGCGCGAGGGCCGCGCCCACCGCGCGCCCGAGCCGCGGCCGCCCGCCGTGGAGCCCGCCGCCACGCACGGGGCGCAGGTGGTGGACGCCACCGCGGCCGGGCAGGCGTACACCGCGCTGGCCACCGTCGAGGAGCTGCTGAAGGACTGGGACGAGGGCGGCCCCGCGGTGCTGCGGGCCGGCGGTCTCAGCGTGCGGGACCTGAAGCGGACGGCCGTCGCCCTCGACGTGTCCGAGCCGGTCGCCGCCTTCTGGATCGAGCTGGCCTACGCGGCCGGGTTGCTCGCCTCCGACGGCGAGGCCGACGAGCGGTACGCGGCCACGCCCGCCCACGACGAATGGCTCGATCAGCCCCCCGCCGAGCGTTGGGCCCGGCTGGCCCAGGCCTGGCTGACGGCCACCCGGACGCCGGGGCTGATCGGCGGCCGGGACGCCAAGGACCGCACGCTGTCCGCGCTGGGGCCGGGACTCGACCGGTCCGCCGCGCCCGAGGTGCGGCACCGGGTGCTGACCCTGCTGGCGGGGCTCCCGGCGGGCGGGGCGCCGGCGGCCGAGGCGGTCCTGGCCCGGCTGCGCTGGGAGCGGCCGCTGCGCGGGCCCCGGCCGGACGACGGGGAGGACCTGCGCTCCCGGCTCGCCCGCTGGACCCTCGCGGAGGCGGAACTGCTCGGCGTCACCGGGCGCGGTGCGCTGTCGGCGCACGGCCGGGCGCTGCTGGGCGCGACCGTGGCCGGGCACGCGGCGGGGGCGGAGTCCTCCGGCCCCGGTGACAAGCTGCCCGTCCACCACCGCCCGGCCGCACCGGCCGAGCCGCTGACCGCCGCCGAGCAGGCCGTCGCCGCCGGCGCCGCGGCCCGGCTCCTCGCGCCGCTGCTGCCCGAGCCCCTGGACCACGTGCTGCTCCAGGCCGACCTGACGGCGGTGGCCCCGGGCCCGCTGCGGCGGCCGCTGGCCGAGACGCTCGGGGTCCTGGCGGACGTCGAGTCCAAGGGCGGGGCGACCGTCTACCGCTTCACCCCGGCCTCGGTCCGCCGCGCGCTGGACGCCGGTCGGACCGCGACCGACCTGCACGCCTTCCTCACCGCGCACTCCCGCACACCGGTCCCGCAGCCGCTGGCCTACCTCATCGACGACGTGGCCCGCAGGCACGGCCACCTGCGGGTGGGGGCGGCCTCGGCGTACGTCCGCTGCGACGACGACGCCCTGCTGAACGAGATCCTCGCCGACAAGCGGTCGGCCGCGCTGCGGCTGCGCCGGCTGGCGCCGACCGTCCTCGCCACCCAGGCGGACCCGGCCGCGCTGCTGGAGGGGCTGCGCGCGATGGGGTACGCGCCGGCGGCGGAGTCCGCCGAGGGGGACGTGCTGATCGCCCGCGCCCACGCCCACCGCACGCCGCCGCGCACCGCGCCCGAGCCGGTGCCGGACGGCCCGCCGCCGCCGGACGCCACGCTGCTCACGGCGGCGATCCGGGCGATCCGGGCGGGCGACCTGGCCGCCACCACGCCGCGCAAGGCCACCGGCGCCGCGCCGGCCCCGGGCGAGCTGCCGCGCACCGGCTCCGCCGAGACCCTGGCCACCGTCCAGGCCGCTGTGCTGACCGGCGAGGCCCTGTGGATCGGCTACGTCAACGCCGAGGGCAGCGCCAGCCAGCGGGTGATCGCCCCGATCCGCGTCGAGGGCGGCTTCGTCACGGCCTACGACCACACGGCCGACGAGGTACGGACCTACCCCCTGCACCGCATCACGGGCGTAGCCGAACTGGAGGAGTAACCGGCGACACCGACAACCGAAAGCGGCCCCCCGACCGCGCCCTGTCGCTCCCCCCGCTCAACAGCCCCGCACCGGCGCGTTCGCGGGCAGGCCGAAGCGGGCGGTCGATCGACTCGGGCGCTGTTCCACGGCGCCCGCGGCCCGGCGAAGCAGCCGCGCACCGACCGTTCGCGGACGCGGCGGCTTCGGCGGGCGGCCGGTCGACACGGGGGCGGCCCGCGGAGGCCGCGAGCCGGCGGAGCAGGCCGTCAACAGCCCCGCACCGGCGCGTTCGCGGGCAGGCCGAAGTGGGTGCGGGCGGTGGCTTGCAGGGAGGTGGCCGGCGGTGTGTCGGCGGCGGTGTCCGCCTGGTGGGCGAAGTGGGCGTCCACCCACTGGGCGTAGCCCGCGCCGTCCGGCGGGGTCTGCGCCGACAGCACGCGGTAGCCGCCGGCCGCGCCGGCGTCCCGCCGCAGCCGCAGCACCTGGGGGCCCTGCGCGCCGCCGCACTCCAGCAGCGCGCCCGCCCGTACCCCGTACTCCAGGCACAGCGTGCTCACGCCCGCCCGTACCAGGCCGTCGTGCTCCGAGAGGTCCCGTGCCTGCGCCCGGCAGAACCAGCGCGCCCGGAGCCCGGGCACCGCCTCCCCGTACCCGCCGCCCCGGGAATCGGCCACCAGCCGGGCCTCGATCGCCGGCCGCACCTCGCTCCACAGGCGCCCGTCGACGCCGGCCCGCCCCGGAGCGCCGCCGGCGCCCGGCCCCATCGCCCACACCCCGGTCGCCACCAGCACCCCCGTGGCCGCCAGACCGGTCCCCCACCTGCCCGCAGTCATCGCCCCGACCTCCTCACCGGGCCGCGCCCCCGCGCCGCACCCGCAACGGAAGACCCACGGCGGCCGCGGGGGGTTGCAGGCGGCCCCGCCGTGATCAGCCGCCGGTAGGGCACACTGGACGTTTGGCCGTGCGGAAGGGAAGTGCGTAGGTGAACGGACCGCTTATCGTCCAGTCGGACAAAACTCTGCTCCTGGAAGTCGACCACGAGCGGGCCGACGAGTGCCGTCGGGCCATCGCGCCCTTCGCCGAGCTGGAGCGGGCCCCCGAGCACATCCACACCTACCGGGTCACCCCGCTCGGCCTGTGGAACGCGCGGGCCGCGGGGCACGACGCCGAGCAGGTCGTGGACGCGCTGGTGCAGTACAGCCGCTACCCGGTGCCGCACGCGCTGCTCGTGGACATCGCCGAGACGATGGACCGGTACGGCCGCCTCACCCTCTCCAAGCACCCCGCGCACGGCCTCGTGCTCACCACCACCGACCGGCCGGTGCTGGAGGAGGTGCTGAAGTCCAAGCGGATCGCCCCGCTGGTCGGCGCCCGCATCGACCCGGACAGCGTGATCGTGCATCCCTCCGAGCGCGGGCAGATCAAGCAGACCCTGCTGAAGCTGGGCTGGCCGGCCGAGGACCTCGCCGGGTACGTGGACGGCGAGGCGCACCCGATCGAGCTGCTCGAGGACACCTGGGCGCTGCGCCCGTACCAGAAGCAGGCCGTGGAGAACTTCTGGCACGGTGGCAGCGGTGTGGTCGTGCTGCCCTGCGGCGCGGGGAAGACGCTGGTCGGCGCCGGCTCGATGGCGCAGGCGAAGTCCACCACGCTGATCCTGGTCACCAACACCGTCTCGGCCCGCCAGTGGAAGCACGAGCTGGTGAAGCGGACCTCGCTGACCGAGGACGAGATCGGCGAGTACAGCGGGACCAGGAAGGAGATCCGCCCGGTCACCATCGCGACCTACCAGGTGCTGACCACCCGGCGGAAGGGCGTCTACCCGCACCTGGAGCTCTTCGACTCCCGGGACTGGGGTCTCATCGTCTACGACGAGGTGCACCTGCTGCCCGCCCCCGTCTTCAAGTTCACCGCCGATCTCCAGGCCCGGCGGCGGCTGGGTCTCACCGCGACCCTGGTGCGCGAGGACGGACGCGAGTCCGACGTGTTCTCGCTCATCGGGCCCAAGCGGTTCGACGCTCCCTGGAAGGAGATCGAGGCGCAGGGCTACATCGCGCCGGCCGACTGCGTCGAGGTCCGCGTCAACCTGACCGACTCCGAGCGGCTGGCGTACGCGACCGCCGAGACGGAGGAGAAGTACCGCTTCTGCGCCACCACCGCGACCAAGCGGAAGGTCACGGAGGCGATCGTGCGCCGGTTCGCCGGGCAGCAGATCCTCGTCATCGGCCAGTACATCGACCAGCTCGACGAGCTGGGCGAGCACCTGGGCGCACCCGTCATCAAGGGCGAGACCTCCAACGCCCAGCGCGAGAAGCTCTTCGACGCCTTCCGCGAGGGCGAGATCAGCGTGCTGGTCGTCTCCAAGGTCGCCAACTTCTCCATCGACCTGCCCGAGGCCACGGTCGCCATCCAGGTGTCCGGCACCTTCGGCTCCCGCCAGGAGGAGGCCCAGCGCCTCGGCCGCGTGCTGCGTCCCAAGGCCGACGGCCACCAGGCCCACTTCTACTCGGTCGTCGCCCGCGACACCATCGACCAGGACTTCGCCGCCCACCGCCAGCGGTTCCTGGCGGAGCAGGGCTACTCCTACCGGATCGTGGACGCCGACGAGATCCTGGCCGAGGGCACCGGCTGAGCGGCGGTCAGCGCCGCGCCCGCCAGTAGCGCGAGCCCCAGCAGCGGGTACGGCGAGGCCAGCGGCTGCTGCCACCAGGACAGGCGCAGATCGCCCTCGCCCTGGTGCGGGACCAGCCAGAGCGTGCGGGCGGTGAAGACGGCCGCCGTCACGGCCGCGAGCCGCGGCCGGCCGTCGGCCAGCAGCACCGCGAGCAGCGGCACGCACCACACCCAGTGGTGCGACCAGCTGATCGGGGAGATCAGCAGGGCCGTGAGCGCGGTCAGCAGGACGCCGTGGCGGTCGTGCCGGGCGCGGGCCGCCAGGTACAGGCCGGCCACGCCCACGGCCGCCGCCGTGAGGAACCAGCAGGCCCCGGGCGCAGGGTCGTGCAGCGCGCGGGCGAGCAGCCCCTGCAGGGACTGGTTGTCCACGATCCACGCCTTGCCCACCCGGCCCGTCTGCCACAGCCGCCGCGTCCAGTACTCGGTGCTCGCGGCGGGAAGCAGCAGGGTGCCGAACGCGACGGTGGCGGTAAGGGCGGCCGTCGCCGTGGCCGCCTCACGGGTGCGGCCCCTCAGCAGCAGATAGGCGATGAAGATCGCGGGGGTGAGCTTGACGCCGGCCGCCAGTCCCAGGGCCAGGCCTCTTCCCCGGGCGCCCGGGGGGCGGGTGAGGTCCCACAGGACCAGGCAGGCGACGGCGAGGTTGATCTGGCCGAAGAGGACGGTCTGGAAGACCGGTTCGAGCCAGAGGGCCAGGGCGGTGGCCGTGCAGAGCAGGGGCAGAGGGAGGGGCCACCGGAGCCGCTGGTGGGAGGAGGCCCGTGCCGCAGGGCCCGGGGGGCGCTGGGCGCGGTGTGGTGGCAGGGGTGGAGGGTGGGAGGCGAGCCGGGCGGAGAGGGCGACGAGTCCGGCGAGCAGAAGCGCGTTGCCCGCGAGGAACACCGCCTTCAGGGCCGCCAGCGGAATCCAGGTCGTAGGGACGAACAGAGCCGCAGCGAAGGGCGGGTAGGTCGCAGGCAGCCGCCAGTGGGTGGCCGTCAGTCCGTACAGGTCGCCGCCGTGTGAGGCGGCGGTGCCCTCGGCCCGGTAGACCAGCAGATCGGCCATCGGGGCACGCTGCAGCAGGCACAGGACGGCGAAGGAGCAGAGGGAGACCGTCAGGAGAAGCGGGGGGAGCAACGGTGGGAGACGAGGTGACAGGGCAGGGAGCAGGGGCTTCACCGTCCGTTTCCGCACGGTGTGACCCTATGTGTCACTTACGGCGTATGCCCGCCTCCTCGCCGTACTCGCCGAGGATCACGACCCCGAACGCGGCCTCCAGGAACACCTTGACAGCACGCAGGGCGTTGCCGAGGGGATGGTGATGGGGGCCGTCCATGGCCGTTGCGCCGGACGGTGGACGGACAGGGGCTGAAGAGAAAGTCGCTGCGCTCATGTCTCCATGGTGGAACTTCGGGCGCGCGTCCGGAATCGGTCTCCGGGTCCAATTCCCTGGAGCGCGCATAGCCCTCCGGGTGGAGCGCTCCCCTACACCGGACGGACCCCGTCCCTTAGGGGCAGAATTCGGGGAGGTCAAAATCCATTGGCTTCATCCCGCCGCCCTCACCTAAAATCTCCGCTCTTGCCCGCCTCCCTCTCGGAGCGCCGCCATCCGGCCGGAAACCGGACGGCATCGTCGCCGGCCCGAAACCGACGGCATTCGTCGTAGCCACGCAGCAGGCCCATCCGGAGGCACCCCCTTGTCCACGCCCGCCCACGAACAGCTCGACGGCCCACTCGACGGCTCGCCGGACGCCCCGCTCCACGACCCGCTGGCCCGGGAGCGGTCCCACCTGGCCTCGTCCCGGTCGGCCCTGCGCGCCATGCGCGAGGACGTCGAGGCGCTGGACATCAGCGACGTCACCGCGAACTGGGTCAACGCCGCGGTGCTCGCGCACCAGATCGACGAGCGCATCAAGGCGCTGGCCGACCTCAAGGACACCCCGCTGTTCTTCGGCCGGCTCGACTACCTGCACGCCCCGGGGGCCGCGCAGGCCGAGGGCGCGGAGGGCGAGCAGTTCTACATCGGGCGGCGGCACGTGCACGACGCCGACGGCGACCCGATGGTCATCGACTGGCGCGCCCCGGTCTCGCAGCCGTTCTACCGCGCGTCCAAGAAGGACCCGATGGACATCGCGCTGCGCCGCCGCTTCGGCTACACCGGCGGCGACCTCACCGCGTACGAGGACGAGCACCTGTCCGACCCGGCCGAGGCGGCCACCACCAGCAAACTGCTCCAGCAGGAGATCGAGCGGCCGCGCGTCGGCCCGATGCGCGACATCGTGGCCACCATCCAGCCCGAGCAGGACGAGATCGTCCGCAGCGGGCTCGGCGGGACCGTCTGCGTGCAGGGAGGACCGGGCACCGGAAAGACCGCCGTCGGCCTGCACCGGGTCGCCTACCTCCTCTACGCCCACCGGGAGCGGCTCGCGCGCACCGGCACGCTGGTCATCGGCCCGAACCGGTCGTTCCTGCACTACATCGAGCAGGTCCTGCCGGCGCTCGGCGAGCTGAGCGTGCGGCAGGCGACCGTGGACGACCTGGTCGCGCAGGTGGAGGTGCGCGGCGCGGACGACGCGGCCGCCGCCGTGGTCAAGGGCGACGCCCGTCTCGCCGAGGTGCTGCGCCGGGCCCTGTACTCCCACGTGAGCATGCCCACCGAGCCGGTCGTGGTGGTGCGCGGCTCGCGGCGCTGGCGGGTCCCGGCGTACGAACTGGAGGAGCTGGTCCGCGAGTTGCTGGACCGGGACATCCGCTACGGCGCCGCGCGCGAGGCGCTGCCGCAGCGGATCGCGCACGCGGTGCTGGTGCAGATGGAGCGGGCCGGGGAGGCCCCGGACGACCGGGTGCAGGACGCGGTCGCCCGCAACAGCGCGGTGAAGGCCGCCGTGAAGGCGGTCTGGCCGGCCGTGGAACCGGCGAAGCTGGTCCTGCGGCTGCTGACCGACCCCGGCTTCCTCGCCGAACACGCCGAGGGGATCCTGGACGAGGACGAGCAGAAGACGATCCTGTGGGCCAAGCCGGTGCGCAGCGTGAAGTCGGCGAAGTGGTCGGCGGCGGACGCGGTGCTGATCGACGAGGCGACGGACCTGATCCAGCGCACGCACTCGCTGGGCCATGTCGTCCTGGACGAGGCGCAGGACCTGTCCCCCATGCAGTACCGGGCCGTCGGGCGCCGCTGCAGCACCGGCAGCGCGACCGTCCTCGGCGACCTGGCGCAGGGCACCACGCCGTGGGCGACCCGGAGCTGGGACGAGGCGCTGGCCCATCTCGGCAAGCGCGAGGGGGTCGTCGAGGAGCTGACGGCCGGTTTCCGCGTCCCCACGGACGTCATCACGTACGCCTCCCGGCTGCTCCCGCACATCGCTCCGGGCCTCACCCCGGTCGCCTCGGTCCGGGAGAACCCTGGCTTCTTCGAGGTCCGCGCGATCGCCGAGCCGGCCGAAGTGGTCGCCGCCTGCGAGGAGTCGCTGCGGCACGAGGGCTCGACGGGCCTGATCGCCGCGGACGCCCGCGTCCCGGTCCTCGCCGAGGCGCTGGCCGCGGCCGGGATCGCGTATCTCGCCCCGGGCGAGGAGACCACCCGGGAGACCCGCCTCACCCTGGTACCGGCCTCGCTCGCCAAGGGCCTGGAGTACGACTACGTCGTACTCGACGAACCGCAGGCGGTGGTGGACGGCGAACCCGACGAACGGACCGGCCTGCGCCGCCTGTACGTGTCCCTGACCCGTGCGGTGTCCGGCCTGATCGTGACGCACACCGCCCCGCTGCCCGGGCAGCTCGCCGACTAGGCTCCTGTGCCGTCCCGCTCCGTCAGGATCCCCCGGAAGGCGCCCAGTTGAGCACCCCACCGCCGTCGCACCCCGCCCACCAGCAGGCGCCGGGGCCCCATCCGCCGGCGCCGGGACCGTACGCGCCGGCGGGTCCGGGACCATACGCGCCGGCGGGTCCGGGGCCGTACGCGCCGACGGGTCCGGGACCGTACGGGCAGCCCGCCGGTTCGTACGGGCACCCGTCAGGGCCGTACGCGCAGCCCGCCGGGCCGTACGGGCAGCCGTCGGGGCCGTACGGGCAGCCTCAGCCGGCGCCGGTGGCCCAGCAGCCGGTTGCGGGGGTATACCCGCAGGCGCCGGGGCCGTATCCGCAGGCGCCCGGTCCGCACCCCGGCGGAGGGCAGGCGGCGGGGTGCCAGATGTGCGGGGCGGCTCCCGCGGCGCCGGTGACGGTGCGCGGCCACCAGGGCATGCTGGTGGTCATGCGGTTCCTGCGCCGCCAGGGCGTGTTCTGCCGCACCTGCGCGCTGGCCGTCTTCCGGGACATGCAGGCGGACACCCTGGTCATGGGCTGGTGGGGCCCGCTGTCGGTGTTCATCACGCCCTTCACCCTGCTGGCCAACCTCAGCGCCCTGTCCGGCATCCGGCGAATCCCGGCGCCGGTCACGCCCGGTTGGCGGCCGCCGCTGGACCCGGGCCGGCCGGTCTTCCGGCGCCCGGCCGGCATCCTCGCCCTCATCCCGCTCGCCCTACTGGGCCTGCTGGTCCTCGCCGTCACGGCCCTCCTCGTCATCGGCCTGGTGGCGGGACCGAGCGACGGCGACGGCAGCGGCGGCACGGACACGGGGAGCGTGGGCGCGACCCTGGACGCCGGCTCGTGCGCGCGCAACGACGCCTCATGGCCCGCGCAGGATTTGAAGCCCGTGGACTGCGGCTCACCGGACGCCCGGTACCGCGTCATCGACCCGAAGAGCGGCTCCTGCGCGTCCGGGGACTACGCCGCCTACCCGCAGTACAGCGACGACGGCACCTCCTTCTGCCTGCGCCCGCTGAAGGGCCAGGCGCCCTGAGCGAGAGCCGGGCGGCCCGGTTGGGGGGCCGGGCGCCCTAGGAGCGGGCGGCCAGGGCCACGTCCTCGTCGAGCACGGACCGCCACTGCTCGACCGCCGCCGCAGAGACGGGCCCGAGCCATCCGCCGGGGCGGGCCGCCCCGCCGATGTGGAACGCCTCGATCCCGGCGGCGCGCAGCCGCGGCACATGGTCCAGGCGCAGGCCGCCGCCCACCATGATCTGCTGCTCGTAGCCGGGCTGCCCGCCGAGCGCCGCCTCGGCGACCAGCGTCGCCAGCCCCTCGTCCACGCCGGCCGACGATCCGGCCGTCAGATACGTGTCCAGACCGGGCAGGCCGGCGACCCGGCGGCGCAGGGCGTCGCGGTCGGCGGTGCGGTCGATCGCCCGGTGGAAGGTCCAGCGGCAGCCGTCCAGCGCGGCCACCAGCCGCTCCACCGCGGCCAGGTCCACCCCGCCCGCCGCGTCGAGGAACCCGAGCACGAACTGGTCGGCCCCCACGTCCCGCATCTCCTGCGCGACCCGGACCAGCCGGTCCACGTCGCCGGCCGCGAAGCCGTCCGCCAGCCGCAGCATCACGCGCAGGTCGATGTCGACGGCGGCCCGGATGCCGGCGACGGTGGCGGCCGGCGGGGTGAGTCCGTCGGCCGCCATCTCCGTGACCAGCTCCAGGCGGTCCGCGCCTCCGGCCTGGGCGGCGACCGCGTCCTCGATGTCGAGGGCGATCACCTCCAGGACTGCACGCTTGCTCATGGCACCCCATTCGTCGGCGGTATGCGTCGGCGGTTCATCGACGGCTACAGGTCTAGTCCAATCCAAGACTACGCCGATCCGGGGACGCCCATCATCCGAAGATGTTCAGCTCCGCCTCCCGCGCCCCCGCCAGCTCGTACGCCGCCCCGGACACCGGCCGCCCGGAGTACAGCCGGACGAGGGTGGGGGCGTCGCCGATGTACCGCGCGGGCGGGGCCTCTCCCGCGACCGCGCCCAGCCGCAGCGGCTCGTCCATGTCGTCGAGGTCCGCGTGCAGCGAGAGGTGCTCCTTCTCCCGTGTGACGTGGGCCAGCAGCGCCAGGGCGTCCGGCAGCCCGGCGCCCGCGTAGGCCCCCGGCTCGCCCAGGGCCTCGCGCACGTCCCCGCCGTGCACCCACTCCCCGAGCGCGATCACGTCCAGCACCCCGCCGGCCTTGGCGATCGCCGGTCCCGCCTCGGTCATCCCGCGCTCCAGCTCGTCCAGGACCCGGGCGTTCGTCCACTGGGCGCGTTCGGCGACGTCCCGGTCGTTGGACTCGGGTGAGAACACGCCCTTCTCGAACCGGCTCTCCACCACCCGCGTCAACGCGGCGGAACAGTGCGCGAGCACGTCCCGCACCGTCCACCCCGGGCACGCGGCGGCCGGCAACGCGAAGTCCGCGTCGGGCCGGGACCGCAGCAGCGGTATCAACACGTCCCGCTCGGCGGCGAGCAGCCGGCCGGGCAGTTCGGGGTCTCGTACGTCGTGCACATCCGCAGGAGTCGTCATGGATGTCACGCTAGGGGGCCGACCGGCACACGTCACGGAACAATGGGCGTATGGCCGACCTCGACGCCCTGCGTGCCCGATTCGCCCGCGCCCTGGAAGGGGCCCGCGGCCCCGGCGGCGGCCCCGACCCGGCGCCGTACGCCGACAACCTGCTGGCCCGCTGGCAGGAGCCCCAGCGCCACTACCACACGCTGACCCACCTCACGACGGTCCTGGACCACGTCGACACGCTGGAGAAGTACGCGGCCGACCCGGACGCCGTCCGCCTGGCGGCCTGGTTCCACGACGCGGTCTACCTGCCCGACCGCTCCGAGAACGAGGAGCGCTCCGCGTCTCTGGCGGAACGCGCCCTGACCGAGGCGGGGGTGCCTGCGCCGAGAACGGCCGAGGTCGTCCGCTTGATCCGCCTCACCGTCACCCACGCCCCCGCGGACGACGACCCCGACGGCCAGGTCCTCTGCGACGCGGACCTGGCGATCCTCGCCTCGCCGCCGTCGGCGTACGCCCACTACACGGCCGAGGTCCGCGAGGAGTACCACTTCATCCCCAACGAGGCCTTCCGCGAGGGCCGAGCCGCCATCCTGCGCCAACTCCTCGACCTGCCCCGCCTGTTCCACACCCCGCACGGCCAGAAGCACTGGGAACGCACGGCTCGCTACAACCTCAGGGCCGAACTGGAGATGCTGTCGGACTGACCCGACCGCCAGGCCGGTCAGTTGCTCAGCCCACCATCGAAAGGGATTCTGCGCCAGGCGCGGCGCAATAAGGGACATTTCCCATCGCATTCATCACCGGAGCTCCGGGATCGCCATGAGAAGATTCGCAGCTCGCGCCAAATCATCGTGCTCATAGCCAGTCCTCAGGAGAAGTTCCCGTCGACTCGAGCCACCAAGAGCGAGGTCGATCAATCGAAGCCAGATGATGCCGAATGATTTCGAGATGCGAATGGCGAGAGTTCCGCTTTCGTTCATCACATCGAGGACAGGAGGGGCGCCCTCCGCCATTTCACGGTCCACTACCACCAAGACGCGAGTGACACCCCCTCCCACCAGGCGTCTCGCCTCCCGGGCGAAACCTCTCATGGCGGATACGACGGTGAAGGAGAGACCGATTTCACTCAGCCGGTCATCCGAGAATTCGAATCCCTGATAAACAAGCTGAATGATCGCACCGAATTCCTCGATGCTCAGCGTGACGGCACTCACGCCTTCTTCATTACTGAAGGATGTCATCGAACCACTCCTTGCCACCTCTCGGCGTGAAGACCGTACCCCCATCGCCGTCTTCGATCACAACTGCTTCCTTGTCGGGATCCCAGTACCCCACGCGTCCGTAGCGGAGGCCGTACCGCACTTCGACACCTGGCACGTCACCATTGATGACGCCGTCAACGTAGTACTTCAAAGCATCCTGATGCACGCCCCGCACATAATGCGTCCCGTTCCCATCGGGACGGATCGCTTCCTCGTTGGCGTGCCTGGCTATCTCCTCAGCGACAGGATCGACCTGCGGCTCCTGACCCTCCGGGCAACCCGGGGCCAGCCCCAGACGATCGATCCAGGCATACGGGTTCCGGACGTACGTAGCCGGGTTCGGCGCCGGGCTCAGACCGAGGGGATCGGGGCTGATGTAACGGGCCGTCTCGGGGTCGTAGTGGCGGAAGTAGTTGTAGTGCAGTCCGGTTTCCGGGTCGTAGTACTGGCCCGGAAAGCGCAGCGGTGTGTACGTGGTGCTGTTCGCCGCCCAAGCGGTCGTCCCCCAGCAAGTGCTGCGAGCACGCCACGCGATGTCGCCCTGTTCGTCGATGAGCTCGCTCGGCGTGCCGACCAAGTCGGTGACGATGGCGAAGAAGCGGGAATCGATCTCCTCCTGGGGCGACTCCGCAGCGGTGATGCGTTCGGTCTGCGCCATCGGGTGCACACCCTGGTGGTCCCACGTGAGAGTCACCGGGTTGGGCAGGTCGGGGGACGTGGTGGTCTGCTCGCAGAGGGTGGTGCCGTCCCAGGTGAACTCGACTCGCTCTACAACTGAGCAGCCGTCGGCGGCCATGCGGAGTTTCGCCGTCCGGCGACCCAGCGGGTCGTAGGTGTAGCGCCAGCGGGCGCCGTCGGGAGTGACCACCGAGGTCAGACGGTCCTCGGCGTCCCACTCGTAGTGCCAGGTGTCCGGCTTGCGGGACAGGCGGGTCTTCTGGCGGAGGGTGATGCGGCCGAGTGCGTCATGTTCATAGCGGACATTGCCCGCCCGGGTGATGCGGGTACCTGTGTAGGTCCGGGCTCCCACCGACTCCTGCCCGGGGTGGCCGGACGGCCATGTCGCCTGCGTCTGGTTGCCGGCCTCGTCGTATGCGTACCGCTCCGTCCAGTTCGTCGCGTGGACGGCCGTGACCCGGCCCGCCGCGTCCAGGTCGAAGCGCCGGGATCCGGAGAGCCCGTCGTCAGTACCGATCAGATGGCCGTCGGCGCGGTAGCTGTACGACCTGCGCCGCGCCGTGTGATCGGCGCAACCAATCACCGACTGGGCCGTCAGACGACCCGATGCGTCGAAGGTGTGCTCCAGCGCGATTGCCCCACCGACGCGGCGTACGACCTCGCGGCCTGCCTCGTCGTAGGTGAAGTCGATGGCCCGGCCCGAGGCCACTATGCCCGTGTGCCGGCCCGCCGCGTCGTACGCCCAGGTTGTGGTGGCGCCGGTAGGCGTCGTGCGGCCTGTGCGGCGGCCCGACTCGTCGTACGTATACGTCACGGTGCGGGCGTCTACCGTTTCCGACAAGAGTTGGCCGTGGCGGTCACGCAGCCGCGTCATGGTCGTGTCGTCGTTCGCTGCCCGGGCGAGCTCGTCGGTGAAGTCGTAGGCGTACGTCGTCACCTTGCCGTCGGCGTCCTTGCGGACGACCTGGCCGAGTTCGTTGCGCTCGAAGGAGATGGTCTGGCCGAGAGCGTCGGTGCGGGAGGCCAGGCGGCCCGCAACGTCGTACGCGTACGACAGCGCGCGGTCGTCGAAGTCCGTCTCCGTCACCACGCGGCCGGCCGCGTCGTACTCGTACGTCCAGGTCAGGCCCTGTGGATTGGTGACCTGGGTGAGGCGGAGGGTGGCGTCGTGCTCGAACTCGTAGCGGACGCCGTCGGGGCCGGTGCGTGCGGTCAGCAGGTCGAAGTGGGTGTACTCGAAGCGGGTGACGCCACCGATCTGGTCAGTGTGGGAGGTGCAGTTGCCCTCGCCGTCGTAGGTCCAGCGCTCCTCGGTGCCGTCGGGGTCGATGCGCCGGGTGAGCTTGCCTTCCGTGGACCATTCGAGGCGGGTGACGGAGCCGAGGGGATCCGTGATGGCCGTGGTGCGGCCGAAGGCGTCGTACTCATAGCGGGTGACAGCGCCCAGGGGGCTGGTGACGTCCAGGGGTTGGCCGGCGGCGTCGCAGCGGACGCGGGTGGTGTTGCCGAGCGGGTCCGTGACCGCGGCCAGGTGCCCGACGGTGTCGTAGCTGTAGCGGGTCTCGTGTCCTGTGGAGTCGGCGGCGCAGGTGCGGTTGCCGCGGGCGTCGTACTCGTAGCGGATCGCGTTGCCGTCGAACCCGACGATCCTCGTGGGCAGACCGAGTTCGTTGTAGGTGGCCGTTGCCGTTCGGCCGTCAGGGCGGACGATATCGGTCAGGTGGCCGGTCTGGTCGTAGGTGAAGGCGGTGGTGTGGCCGAGGGGGTCGGTACGGGCGAGGAGGCGGTTGTACCGGTCGCGGACGTAGTGCGTGGTGGCGCCGAGGGGGTCCGTTTCCGCTATGACCTGGCAGCGATCGTTGACGAGGAAGTGGGTCCGGTGGCCGTGAGAGTCGGTCAGGGTGGTGGTGCGAGTCCCCGTGGCCGGGTCGGGGCCGGTGTAGGCGAACCGGCTGTGCACGTGGCCCGCCTCGCCCCACTGTTCGACGCAGCGGTCCCTGTCGTCGTAGACGTAGGTGAAGCGGCTGTCGTTGGTGTCGATCCAGGCCGTGATGCGGCCGAGGTCGTCGGTCTCGAAGCGCAGTGGGCGCCCGCACGAGTTGGTGACCTCGGTGAGGTGGCCGTCGGTGTAGCCGTAGCCCACGACCTCCGTGTCCGCCAGGTACAGCGCCGTGATGCGGCCGTCCCGCGTCGTCAGGTTCACGCGGTAGCCGCAGCTGTGCTCGACGGAGACGGGTGTGCCGTCCGCGTCATGGTCGAAGGTGATCCAGTCGCCGTTGCGGTCGTCGATCTGGCGCAGCAGGGCCAGGGAATCCGTGTGGTTCTCGAAGTGCCAGACGCGGCCTGTTTCGGGGACTGTCACGGTGTATCCGTCGGCGACGCGGTCCAGGGGCCAACGGGGGCCGTGCTCCGGCAGCACGGGCAGGCCGGGGGCCGGATGGGGGTATGTCAGGAGCACCCCGTCCTCGGCGGCGAAGACCACGCCTTGTGAATCGATCTCCAGGCGCTGGTCCAGGGTGCTCGACCATTTCGGGCCGAACCAGCGTCCCGCGCGGTACGACGAGTTGAAGTACCGGCGAATCACCCGGGGCAGGCGGGCGGGCAGACTCAGGTCCGTCTGCGGGAGCACCATGTAGCCGGACGCGACGTCCACCGGGTCCTCACGGCACTCCCTGTTCTCGTGCTGCTGGGCATGGGATTCGGGGTTCTCGTCGGCGTTCTCGCGTGCTGTAGCACCGGAGTCCGCTGCCTCGCCGTCCGCGGCTCCGCGTTCCGCGGCCGTGGCTTCCTCCGCTCCCTTCACTCCGTCCTCGGCCACTCGGACGCCGTCGACGGCCGCCGACTCGGCTCCCGCCTCCGGGACGAGGAACTGCGGGAGGAGTTCGCCTCCGACACCGCCGGGATCCTCGAGGAATGAGTTCCAGAGCTGGTTGCCTGTCTGGGTGGGATGCGTGACGAAACGGACGGCACCGCCGAGGAGTTCGACCTTCGCCTGGGCAGCCTCGTAGGGGTGCGTGATCGCGTACGGGTCGAGCGGGTTGGCGTTGCGGGCCAGGTTGTTCAGGTCGCCGAGTCCGCGCATGAAACCGCCGAAGAACCGCATGTCCTCCGTCTTGGCGGCATCCCAGGCGTCGGCGCCGTCGAGCTTGAGCTGGTTCAGTGCCGACGGCTCGTGCGGAGCGTGCCGCAGAGCGGCCTGGAGGCGGTCGGCGGCCTCCGCGGCGAGCTGGGTGCGCTGGCCGCGGGCGTCGGACAGGATCCGCTCCGCCGCGTGCTTCGCCTCGTCCCCCGGGTCCTGCTCCGACGGCTTCGGACCCGGGTCCTTCTGCCCCAGCTCCACGGCGAGGTTGTACGTCTGCACCTTCTGCCGGTGCTCGTCCGACGCGGACGTGCCCTCCCGGTACTTCGCCACCGCCTCCCGCGCCTGGGCCTGCGCCCACTCCACGGTGTGCGCGAAGTTCTCCAGCGCCTCGGCAGCCTGCCCGCACGCCTCGGCGGCCTGCCCCCACTTGCCCCGGTGCGTGGCGAACTTCTTCCGGAAGGCATCCGCCGCCTCCCCCTTGAACTCCGAGGAGTCCAGCTTCCGCATACCCGCCGCGACGGCACCGAACGACGTCTCGAAGTTCCGCAGGTGCCCCGCCGTCTCACGCAGCTTGGCCGGGTCGCCGTGGACGAGCTCCTTCGGATCCTCGCTCTCGCCGAGCTGCTGCTCGTCGACGTGCGCGCCCAGCTTGGACGCGGTGTCGTCACCCCAGTCGTCGACCTTGTCGGCCGCACCGTGCGCACCGGCCCAGTCGAGGGCGTCCCCCACGCCGTGGGCGCCCTCGTCGACGACATGGCCCGTGGCCCGCTTGACGTGGTCGTAGCCCGACTTCAGCGACCCGGTGAAACTGTTGAACTTCCCCGTGATGGACATCAGCTGCCGCCCCCGGCCTGCGGACGCGGCCCCAGCACCTTCTCCAGAACGGCATCCCTGCCGTCGTCGCCGTCCGCGAGCGCGGAGGTGACCGGGCCGCCCGGCATCTCGGCCGTCCCCACGTCCCAGAGCATGCCCCTGCCCGTCTCCTTGACGGAGTGCACCAGGTTCTCGCGGTCCTTCTCGCCATACCCGGTCGTCAGCGCGGCATGGTTGATCTGATCCAGACTCTCCTTCTCCACCTGCTCGTTGGAGGCGAAGGGATCACCCGCGACGGAGTTGTAGGCCACCTTCAGCGAGCCCTTCACATACTCGTCCGTCTGATGGAACGTGCCGGCCGCGAGCCCCATCGCCTCCGCCAGCGCGTTGCCCTCCCGCATCAGATCCCGTACCCCCCACTGCCAGCGCTCGCAGAAGGTGTGCAGCACCGCGCCCAAGTGGTCGTCGCCGACCGCCATGCCGTCCATCTCCAGACCGGCGAAACCACGGCCCGCGCCGGCCCAGCCCTTCATCGTCCCCAGCGAATCAAGCTCCGCCAGGGACTTGTTGATGCCCTCCGCGATCAGCGCCAGCCCCTGCACCTGCAGATTCGGCTGTCCGCCCCCACTCGGCGTCGTCATGACCGTTCCTCCCCCGTCCATCGTCCGGACCCGGCAACCGAATCCGCGTCCGCACCCGTGGCCGCACCCGGCCCGCCGAGTCCGCCTGATCCGGTCCCACCGCCCGGCCCGTCCACCGCCACCGCATCCGGCACGATCCCCACCACCGGCGGCAACACCAGCCCCCGCTCACCGTCACCCGCGTCCACCAGCACCCCGCACGGCAACCCCGCCCCGGCCACCGCCGGCACACCCGCGTCCAGCACCGCCGCCCCCCACACCGCCCGATACCGCCACGCACGATCACGCTCCCCGCGCGCCAGCGCATACCGCGCCAGCGCCCCCTCGTCCGTGAACGCCAGCAGCCAACGCGCCCCATGCGTCTCCACCGTCAGCGCCGCGCCCTCCTCCCCGTACGGGACGAGCACCCGACGCCGCCGGAACTCCCCGAGGCGAGCACGGAACCGTTGCCGATGAGCCGCGAACCGCACGGCCAGGTCGGCCTTCGCTGAGGTGAACCCGTCGGCTGTCGGGGTGTCCTGAGCCATGGAGGAGCCGTCGGACGTGGGCGCCGGCGCAGGACCGGCACACAGAATCGTCTCCTCCGCGATGTCCATCAGCGCCGACCTGGGCGAGTGCGTCTCGGACTCGTCCGTCGGGCCGGCCGGCACCGTCGGCTCAGCGCTGTTCACAGCGCCTTCCCCCTAACCGAATGTGTCTGGTCGTGTTCGGTCTATTTCGTGCAGCGAACGACCTTCGAGTCTCACAAGCCCACTCGGACGGGACAACGCACGGCCGGTCAAGATGCGGCAATGCGAGGGTCAACTGAGCCGCTGTGTGCGCGAGATGAGATGCCGGCCCGCGACCGCGAAGCCGGAAATACTGTCGCCCCCCGCCCACCACCCCCCTAGGGTTCGCCCCATGCGAGCTATGAGCGGGGACGACGTGTTGAAGGCCGTCGACGGGTGCCTGGCGGCGCTCGGGCCGGTGGCGGGGCGGGACTGGGAGGGGGTGCGCGCGGCCGGGCTGGAGTGGAGCTGCCGGGAGACCGTCGAGCACATCGCGGGTGATCTGATCGCCTACGCCGGGCAGTTGGCCGGAAGGCCGCAGGACTCCTATGTCCCGTTCGAGATCAAGCTCGACGACGGCACCGACAACGCCGGCCTGCTGGACGTCGTGCGGGCGACCGGTGCGCTGCTCGACGCCGCCGTCCGCACCACCCCGCCCCACGTCCGGGCCTTCCACCCCTACCCCTTCCGCGGCGCCGACCGCCAGGGCTTCGCGGCGATGGGCGTCGCCGAGGTGGTGCTGCACACGCATGACGTCACCCGGGCGCTCGGCGTCGAGTACACGCCGGAGGACGGCCTCGCCGAGGCCGTCCTCGGCTGGCTGTTCCCGCATGTGCAACCCGGTCCGGCGGCCTGGCCGACCCTGCTGTGGGCGACCGGCCGGGGCGAGCTGCCGGGGCGGGCGCCGGTCACCGAGTGGCGCTGGCGCAACAACCTCGTCATCCCCGCCGAGCGGATCGATCTGGTCGGGCTGCGGCCGGTCGTCGCCCGCGACATCCGGCTGGGCGGCGACGGAGGCCTGGACTGGATCGAGGGCGGCCCCTACGAGGGCACCCGGGAGGCGGCCGGCTTCCTGGTGAAGGCGTACGAAGGGGGCGTGCACCGCCCGGAGTTCGGGGTCTTCGCCCTCGTACGGAAGGAGGACGGCCGCGCGGTCGGCGGCATCGGCTTCCACAGCGCGCCGGACGAGGACGGCCGGGTGGAGATCGGCTACGACCTGGTGGAGGGCGCCCGCGGGCAGGGCTACATCACCGAGGCCGTGCGCGCGCTGGCGGACTGGGCGCTGGCCCGGGACGACGTCCATGCCCTGTTCGCGACCGTCGAGCGGGAGAACACCGCCTCCCAGGCCGTGCTGGGCCGGGCCGGCTTCAGGCGGGTGAGCGAGGAGGACGGCAGCGGCGCCGAGCTGGCCTACGAGCTGCGGCGCTGAGCGAGCCCCTTGGGCCGGCGCAGCCCGGAGGCGCGCAGCAGCCGCACCACCTCGCGGCTGCTGACCCGCAGCGCCCCGGCGGCCACCGCGTCCGCGTACCGGTGCGACGGAAGGTCGTAGTGGTCGCGTTCGAAGGCGCGCCGGGGCACGCCCAGGGCCGCGGCGAACGCGTGCAGTTCGTCGTAGGACACGTCGCTGACCAGGTGCGACCACATGCGGCCGTGGCCGGGCCAGGACGGCGGGTCGATGTAGACGGTCACGGGCGACTCACGAGGACTGCGATCCGCCCATGGCCCGGCCCAGCGAACCCACCGGGGCGACCTGGACGCCCGCCTTGTGGCACACCCAGTGCGGGTCGGGCCCCAGTTCCGGCTCCACGTCCAGGGCGTGCGGGTCGCCCGATCCGCACACCGGGCACAACGGCCAGCGGCCGTACCGCTCCAGCAGCGCGTCCTGGACGTCCTGCGCGACCAGCCCGGGCAGGAAGGGCGCGCCGTCCGGCCACTGCTCGACCCACCAGCGCCGTTCGGCGACGGAGTCCTCCACCAGTGAGACCACGTCGGCCTCGGCCACCCGGCCGGCGACCAGGTCGGCGAGCACCAGGGCGCGGGCCGCGTGCAGCGCCTGCTCGAGTGGGGTCAGTGGCTCCATGGTCCCATTGTGCGCACTCTTGACCGCGGGACCGAACCGAAAATATCTTTCATTGGTGACCCAGGACGTGAAGGAAATTTTCGGCGGTCCGGGCGGCTCCCTCGCCGCGAAGGTGCGCACCCTCGCCCCCTCGATGACCCGTTCCATGCAGCGCGTCGCCGAGGCCGTCGCGAGCGATCCGGCCGGCTGCGCCGCCCTCACGGTCACCGGCCTCGCCGAACTGACCGGCACCAGCGAGGCGACGGTCGTCCGCACGGCCCGGCTGCTCGGCTACCCGGGCTACCGCGATCTGCGCCTGGCCCTCGCCGGCCTCGCCGCCCAGCAGCAGTCGGGCCGCGCGCCCGCGATCACGACGGACATCGCGGTGGACGACCCCATCGCCGACGTCGTGGCCAAGCTCGCCTACGAGGAGCAGCAGACCCTCGCGGACACCGCCGCCGGGCTCGACACCGCGCAGCTCGGCGCGGCCGTCACCGCGCTCGCGGGCGCCCGCCGCACCGATGTGTACGGCATCGGCGCCTCCGGCCTGGTCGCCCAGGACCTCACCCAGAAGCTGCTGCGGATAGGGCTCATAGCCCACGCGCACAGCGATCCGCATCTGGCCGTGACCAACGCGGTGCAGCTGCGCTCGGGTGATGTGGCGATCGCCATCACCCACTCGGGTTCCACCGGCGACGTCATCGAGCCGCTCCGGGTCGCGTTCGACCGCGGGGCGACCACCGTAGCCATCACCGGCAGGCCCGACTCGCCGGTGACGCAGTACGCCGACCACGTGCTGACGACGTCCACGTCACGGGAGACGGAGCTGCGGCCCGCCGCGATGTCCTCCCGGACGAGTCAGCTGCTGGTGGTGGACTGCCTGTTCGTCGGGGTGGCACAGCGGACGTACGACAGTGCGGCGCCCGCGCTGGCCGCGTCCTACGAGGCGCTGGCGCACCGGCACCGCTCCACCCCCAGGTGAGTGCAAGCACGCGAATCGGAGAGAGCCACCCCCCATGACCTCCCATGACCTGCGCAATCAGTTGGAGTCCCTCACCACCGAAGCCTTCCGGCCGGAGCTCGCGGAGATCGACCGGATGCCCACCCTCGACATCGCGCGCCTCATGAACGGCGAGGACGCGGGCGTGCCCGCCGCCGTCGCCGCGCGGCTGCCGCAGATCGCCGCCGCCATCGACGCCGTGGCCGAGCGCATGGCCGGCGGCGGGCGCCTGGTGTACGCCGGCGCGGGCACCGCCGGGCGGCTCGGCGTCCTCGACGCCTCCGAGTGCCCGCCCACCTTCAACACCGAGCCCGGTCAGGTCGCCGGCCTGATCGCGGGCGGCCCCGAGGCGATGGTCACCTCGGTCGAGGGCGCCGAGGACTCGGCGGAACTGGCCCGCGAGGACCTGGACGCGCTGAAGATCCGGCCCGAGGACACGGTGGTCGGCGTCTCCGCGTCCGGCCGCACCCCGTACGCCGTCGGCGCGGTCGAGCACGCCCGCTCGCTCGGCGCCCTGACCGTCGGCCTGTCCTGCAACGAGCACAGCGCGCTCGCGGCCGCCGCCGAGCACGGCATCGAGGTCGTCGTCGGACCCGAACTGCTCACCGGTTCCACCCGGTTGAAGGCCGGCACGGCCCAGAAGCTGGTGCTCAACATGCTGTCGACGATCACGATGATCCGGCTGGGGAAGACGTACGGGAACCTGATGGTCGACGTCCGCGCCTCCAACGCCAAGCTGCGGGCCCGCTCCCGGCGCATCGTGTCCCTGGCCACCGGGGCCCCCGACGAGGAGATCGAGCGGGCGCTGACCGAGGCGGGCGGCGAGGTGAAGAACGCGATCCTGATCGTCCTCGCCGGTGTCGACGGCCCCATGGCCGCCCGTCTGCTGGAGGAGTCCGGCGGCCACCTGCGCGCCGCACTCGCCGGCACGGCCGACTGAGGTCACGCTACGCGTCCGCAACGCGCACCCCCGCGCTGGGGCCCGGGGCGCCGGTGACGGCCGGGGCGAGCCATCACGGGGGAGGCGGGACCGGCCTCACCACCGCCGGCCCGGTTGCTTGTAACTGCCATTTGCATAAGCGGTGTTGAGCCGCAGGTCAGGCCGTTGCACTCATCCGCCGAACCAGGCGAAGGTCAAGAACAAGCCTCGCTGGCCGAAAGTTGACGTAAAGATCATTTAAACAGTACGTTCCCGCAGTTCCACCCGGAAGTGATCATGCACAGCGTGACGCCGGGCGGAAGACTGGGGAACCCGTATGCCGGGCATTTCAACCAAGCGTGTCTCCACCGTGGCCGGCCTGGCCGCCGCCGCCGTTCTCGCGTCGGCGCCGGGCGCCTGGGCCAACTGGTCCAGCCACATCACCTCCTGGACGGACGGCGGCACCTCCCGGACCTGGGCCGACGAGAGCTACAGCCAGATCCAGTTCACCGGGTGCACGGCTCAGTACGCCACCACCAAGCAGGTGGTCGTTCAGCTGTGGGACTACGACGCGCTGTCGTCCAACGACTACTACGGGTCCAAGACCTACACCGCCTGCTTCAACGGCGGCACGAGCAACGGTGAGTGGACCGGGCTGCCCACCGAGCCGGACTTCTACTTCGAGACCTCGAAGATCGGCCAGGGCGGGAGCTGCTGCCTCCTCAACGTGAGTTCGGTCTACGTCGACACCACCAAGGCCGACAGCTGACCTTCGGTTCCGAGGCGCGGCGTGCCCCATGGGGCACGCCGCGCCTCAGCCCGTCCCGAGCCTCGCGAGGAACCCCTTGAAACCGCTCGCCCGAATCCGGTCCAGCAGTGTGCTGTGGGCGTCGCCCGTCGTCTTGCTGCTCGTGCTCGCCTACTACTTCACGGACATCACGTCCGACCTGCGACTCGACCCGCTCGACTACGCGCCCACCGTCGTCGACGGGGTGCTGCGCAACCTGGTACCCGTCGCCTACGCGGTCGCCGCGGCCCTGGGCGCCTGGGAGGCGCGCAAGCTCGGCAACGCGGACATCTGGCAGTGGGGCGCCGTGCGTTCCCGTTACGCCATCGCCGCGCACAGCCTCGTCCCCGTGGTCGCGCTGGCCTGGCTGGTCCTGATCCTGCCCGTCGTATGCGGGCTGATCCAGACGGGAACCCCGCCGAACACGGCGGGAGCGGGCCTCCTGGTGCTCGCCATAACGCTCTGCGCGGCCCACGCGGTGATCGGGTTCGGCTGGGGAACGGCGGTCCGGCACATCGCGGCGGTCCCGGTGATCGCGGTCCTCGACTTCCTGGCCCTCGGCTGGTCCACCGGACTCACGGTCCCCTGGCCCCGGCATCTCACCAGCCTCTACCCGGGCAGGCTGATGTTCGGCGAACTGCCGACCGCGCCCGCCCTGGTGGCTCCTCTCCTGGTCGGCCTCGGCGCCGCCGCGGCGGTGGCCCTGCTCTGGTCGGGCATACCCCGGGCGTGGCTGCGCGCCGCCCTCGCCGGGGCACTGGCGCTGTCCTGCTTCGGCGGCGGCTACGCCATCGTCAAGGACTGGAGCTACATCGGGCCGCGGAGCACCGGGAACGGATCGATGTCCTGCACGAGCGGCAGCCCTCGCATCTGCACCCCCTCGGCCTACGCCGCCGAACTCCCCGCTCTGCGCGAGGAGGTCACGGGCACCCTGCGGACCCTCCGCGGAGCGGGCGTCGAGGCTCACCCCGCCACGCTGACGGACACCCTCGCCGCGGTGCGGTACCCGGAGCCGTCCACGACCACCGACTGGCACCTCCCGCTCGGCGCGAGCCAGGCGGCGGGCATGACGCCGTACCAGGTCGCCCGTGCGGCGGTGCGCTTCGAATGTGCGCCGCCCGCGACGGAGCCCGCCCGCCTCGTCTACTACTGGGTGTCCATGAGGGTCGGCCAGGGCGACGTCTACCTGCGGCGTCTGTCCACCGAACCCGACTTCACCGCGGGCAAGCGGGAACTGCTGCGGGCCCGGGTGAACAAGGTCCTCGGCATGGACGGCGCCGACCAGGCGGAGTGGTTCCGGCGCACCGTCGCGTCCGCGTGCGGGAAGGCGTCATGACCTGGTGGCTCAAGGCGCGGCGGGTGCACACGCATCTGCCGGCCGGACTCCTGCTGTTCGTCCTGCTGGCCGCCGTCGTACAGGACGGCCCGGTCCACCTGCCGTCGATCTCCCTGGGCACCTCGGAAGGGGTGCAGGCCATGGTCTTCGTACCGCTCGTACCGGCGGCGGTCCTCTTCAACTGCCTGGGGTCACGGTTCGGTCCGGCGGAGGAGTCGGGGATCCGGCGGGTACGGCAGTACGACGCGCTGCTCGCGCTCGCGGTCGTCGCGCTCACCTCTCCGCTGGGCTCCGTCGTGGCGGCCGCGACCGGTTCCCGTGCCGCCGAGTCCCTGGGCCGCAACACCGCCTTCCTGGTGGGACTCACCCTGCTGTGCGGCGCGTTGTTCGGCAGCTCCGCGGTGCTCATGCCGGCGGTGTGGCCCCTGGTGGTGGTCATGTTCGGTCTGCGCCGCCCGAACGATCCGTACCCGTGGACCGTGCTGCTCGAGCCCGCCCACACCTGGTACGCCACCACCGGCGCCGCGCTGATGCTCGCCACCGGCATCGGCGCCCATCTCTTCTTCGCTCGGAGGTCCGCATGACCGTCGTAATGGAATCCTGCAGCTATGGCTACGGGCGCCGTCGGCGTCCCGTGCTCTCGGACTTCGGCTACCGGCTCCCGGACGGACTGACGATTCTGCTCGGACCCAACGGCGCCGGAAAGTCCACCCTGCTCAAGCTCGCCGCCGGGGTCACCTCCCCCCGGAAGGGGACGGTGACGCTCGACGGCGTCTCCGCGCGGTCCAAGGAGTACCGCCGCGCGGTGGCCTGGATGCCGCAGACCATCACCCCGCTGCCCTCCCTCACCGTGCGGGAGTACGTCGCCTATGCGGGATGGCTGAAGGGAATGAACCGGCGCGCCGCCTGGGACGAGGCGCCCCGGGCACTGGCCCGCGTGGAGATGGGCAGGAAGGCGAGGGAGAGGACGGACCGGCTCTCCGGAGGTCAGCTGCGCCGCGTCGGCGTGGCCTGCGCCCTGGTGCACGAGGCGCGCGTACTGCTCCTGGACGAGCCGACGGCCGGAATGGACCCGCGCCAGCGCCGCGTCTTCCGGGACCTGCTGGCGAGCCTGAAGCAGGATGTCAGGGTTCTGATGTCCACCCACGACGTGGCCGATCTCGCCGAGGAGGCCGACCACGTGTCGATCCTGGCGTCCGGGAGGCTGGTCCTCAGCGGCACGACCGCCGAGTTCCTGGCCCACACCCCGGCGGGGACGGCCGAGGGCAGAAGCGCGGAAGGCGCCTACACGGCACTGCTGCAGTCGCACTGACGCACACCTGCGAGGCGGCCCGGGCGGGCCGCGCACCTCACCTCCCGGAGCCGGGGCCCCGCGACCAGTCTCCGGGGCTCCGGGGCCCCGTCGCCACCCGTGGCGCGCTACCGTCGAACTGCCGGCCCGGCCGGCACCGAACCTGGCCCCCGGAGAAGCCGAAGGACTGCGCGGACCGACATGAACCACGCCCAGCTCACCGCCCTCGGACGCGCCCTCAGGCTGCTCGGGGAGCACGGGGAGACCCTGTCCGCCGACACCCCGGACGCCCGGCTGCACGAGGTCAAGGCCGATCTGCGGCGCGCCCTCGACCTGCTGGACGAGACCGTGGGGGCGGGAGCGCCCAGCACCCGGTGCCCCGAGCATCCGCACGGGCCCGTCGACAAGAGCGCGCCCGACCTGTGTCTGCTGTGCGAGACCCGCAGACGGGCCGCCCGCCGCTCGGAGTACCAGAGCGGCGGGCGGGCGCAGGCCGGGGAGGCGCCCGCCGGCGCGCCCTCGCGCTACGGCGTCCGCGCCGACCGCCCCCAGCCCCAGCAGCGGTGGCTGCCGGAGGCCTGGAACGGCCGGGAGTGGCAGCTGTGCGGCACGCCCCGGCGGGACCGGCGGGAGGCCGAGGCGTATCTGGCCGCCCAGCGGCGCGGGTCCCGGCCGGCGATGGCGTACCGGCTGGTGCACGAGTTCACCGACTACGAGGTGCTGCGGGTGTGGGGGACGCCGGTCCAGGTCGACATCGAGCCGATGGGCAACCTCTAGGCGCCCCCCGGACCCCCCTCAGCTGAGGGACTGCAGCGCCGCCGCGTCGTACGGCTTCAGCTCGTCGAAGCGGTCGCCGAGCACCTTGGCCGCCCACTCGGGGTCCTGGAGCAGGGCGCGGCCGACGGCGACCATGTCGAACTCCTCGGCCTCCAGGCGGTCCAGCAGGTTGTCGATGCTCTTGACCGGGGAGCCCTCGCCCTGGAATGCGTTGATGAAGTCGCCGTCGAGGCCGACCGAGCCGACGCTGATGACCGGCTTGCCGGTGAGCTTCTTCGTCCAGCCGGCGAGGTTCAGGTCGGAGCCCTCGAACTCGGGGAGCCAGTAGCGGCGGGTGGAGGCGTGGAAGACGTCGACGCCGGCGGCGGCCAGCGGCGCGAGGATGGCCTCCAGTTCCTCCGGGGTCTCGGCGAGACGGGCGTCGTAGGCCTCCTGCTTCCACTGCGAGAAGCGGAAGATGACCGGGAAGTCCGGGGAGACGGCGGCGCGGACGGCCGCCACGATCTGCGCGGCGAAGGTGGTGCGGGCGACCGGGTCGCCGCCGTAGGCGTCGGTGCGGCGGTTGGTGCCCTCCCACAGGAACTGGTCGAGCAGGTAGCCGTGGGCGCCGTGGATCTCCACACCGTCGAAGCCGATGCGCTCGGCGTCGGCCGCTGCCTGGGCGAAGGCGTCGATGACGGCGTCGATGTCGTCCTGGGTCATGGGCGTGGCGTCGTCGGTGCCGTCCACGCGCAGCCCGGAGGGGCCGTGGGAGGGGGCCTCCGGGTTGGGCTTCTGGCCCTGCTTGCGCACCGTGCCGATGTGCCAGAGCTGCGGCACGATGGTGCCGCCGGCCTCGTGCACCGCCTCGGCGACCTTCGCCCAGCCCGCGAGCGCCTCCTCGCCGTGGAACCGGGGCACACGGCTGCTGCCGCCGGCCGACTCGTGGCCGACGTAGGTGCCCTCGGTGACGATCAGGCCGACACCGGCGGCGGCGCGCCGGGCGTAGTACGAGACCACGTCCTCGCCGGGGACGCCGCCCGGGGAGAACATCCGGGTCATCGGCGCCATCACGATGCGGTTCGGGACGGTGAGGCCGCCCAGGGTGATCGGGCGGGAGAGGATCTGGGCCGCGCGGGACGCGGGGGGCGGCGTGACGGTCACGGTGGGGGCTCCTCGGTGACGACTCGGTAGACCGATTGGTATGTGCGCACGCATTGTTGCAGCTCCTTAAGCAACCACCCAGAGGCTCCCGCACATTCCTTTCGCGGCCGTTCAGGAGTGTGATCCCGGACACGCCCGAGGGCGGCACCCCCTGCCTGAGACAGGGAGTGCCGCCCTCGGAAAGGACAGGCCGATCCGCGCGGGATCAGAAGTCCATGTCACCGCCCGGCATGCCGCCCGGAGCGGCCGCGGCGGCCTTCTCCGGCTTGTCGGCGATGACGGCCTCGGTGGTGAGGAACAGCGCGGCGATGGAGGCGGCGTTCTGCAGCGCGGAACGGGTCACCTTCGCCGGGTCGATGATGCCCTCGGCGACCAGGTCGACGTACTCGCCGGTCGCGGCGTTCAGGCCGTGGCCCGGGGTCAGGTTGCGCACCTTCTCCACCACGACACCGCCCTCGAGGCCGGCGTTGACGGCGATCTGCTTCAGCGGGGCCTCGAGCGCGAGCTTCACGGCCTGGGCGCCGGTCGCCTCGTCACCCTCGAGCTCCAGCTTCTCGAAGACCTGGGAGGCCTGCAGCAGGGCCACGCCACCACCGGCGACGATGCCCTCCTCGACGGCGGCCTTCGCGTTGCGGACGGCGTCCTCGATGCGGTGCTTGCGCTCCTTGAGCTCCACCTCGGTGGCGGCGCCGGCCTTGATGACCGCGACACCGCCGGCGAGCTTCGCCAGGCGCTCCTGCAGCTTCTCGCGGTCGTAGTCCGAGTCGCTGTTCTCGATCTCGGCGCGGATCTGGTTCACCCGGCCGTTGACCTGGTCCGAGGAACCGGCGCCGTCGACGATGGTGGTCTCGTCCTTGGTGATGACGACCTTGCGGGCGCGGCCCAGGAGGTCCAGGGTCGCGTTCTCCAGCTTGAGGCCGACCTCCTCGGAGATGACCTCGCCGCCCGTGAGGATGGCGATGTCGCCGAGCATGGCCTTGCGGCGGTCGCCGAAGCCCGGGGCCTTGACGGCGACGGACTTGAAGGTGCCGCGGATCTTGTTGACCACCAGGGTCGACAGGGCCTCGCCCTCGACGTCCTCGGCGATGATCAGCAGCGGCTTGCCCGACTGCATGACCTTCTCCAGCAGCGGGAGCAGGTCCTTGACGGAGCCGATCTTGGAGTTGGCGATGAGGATGTACGGGTCCTCGAGCGACGCCTCCATGCGCTCCATGTCGGTCGCGAAGTAGGCGGAGATGTAGCCCTTGTCGAAGCGCATGCCCTCGGTGAGCTCGAGCTCGAGGCCGAAGGTGTTGCTCTCCTCGACGGTGATGACGCCTTCCTTGCCGACCTTGTCCATCGCCTCGGCGATGAGCTCGCCGATCTGGGTGTCGGCGGCGGAGATGGACGCGGTGGAGGCGATCTGCTCCTTGGTCTCGACGTCCTTCGCCTGCTCCAGCAGGGCGGCGGAGACGGCCTCGACGGCCTTCTCGATACCGCGCTTCAGGGCCATCGGGTTGGCGCCGGCGGCGACGTTGCGCAGGCCTTCCTTGACCAGGGCCTGGGCGAGCACGGTCGCGGTGGTCGTACCGTCACCGGCGACGTCGTCCGTCTTCTTGGCGACTTCCTTGACCAGCTCGGCGCCGATCTTCTCGTACGGGTCCTCGAGCTCGATCTCCTTGGCGATGGAGACACCATCGTTGGTGATCGTGGGGGCGCCCCACTTCTTCTCGAGGACGACGTTGCGGCCCTTGGGGCCGAGCGTCACCTTGACGGCGTCCGCGAGCTGGTTCATGCCGCGCTCGAGGCCGCGCCGCGCCTCCTCGTCGAACGCGATGATCTTGGCCATGTGAAGTGGTCCCTCCAGGACTGGGGGTGATTCCTTCGGACCGCGCCCGCGCCCGCGACGGACGGCTCGCCGGCCTCGCGGTTCCTTGCCCCACTTGGCCTGCGGGCCTCACCGACCCGGTCCTCGTTGTCACTCTCACCTTCAGAGTGCTAACGCAATGATTAGCACTCGGCATGGCCGAGTGCAAGCGCCTCCCGGGGTACGGGGCGCCCAGTCAGCCGCCCGCGAACGCACGGGCCCGCGCCCCCGCGCGGGAGCCGGGCACGGCGAAGGGCCCGCACCCTGTGCGAGGTGCGGGCCCTTCGTGCAAGAAACGTTCAGGCGCTGAGGCGAACCATGTCGGCCTGCGGGCCCTTCTGGCCCTGCGAGATCTCGAACTCCACCCGCTGGCCCTCTTCCAGGGTGCGGTAGCCGTCCATCTGAATGGCGCTGTAGTGGACGAATACGTCCGCACCACCGTCGACCGCGATGAAGCCGTACCCCTTCTCCGCGTTGAACCACTTGACGGTGCCCTGAGCCATGCCTAACTCCCCTATTACTGGCCCTTGCACAGATCCGCACTTCGCGGACCCGGGTCAGACCTCACCCCCCATTGGCCGGGGGCGTGCGCCGGAACGCGTCGACCGCCGCTGAATGTATCTGCCCAACTGCCGTCTGCAACAGGTCAATCGGACGAGAAATATGGACGCGAACGGTCCGGAATGTAGCGTGAATTCGCCCGAATTCAGGGCAAGTCGGGCCCCATAAAATGCGCAAAAGCCGCAGAAAGCACCCGCACTTTGGCTGTTTCTTGTCGGGTGCACCGCGGTGAATCCAAGGCTCCTGACCCACGGTCCGGGAGCGGGTTCCCCAACTCTACCGCGCTCAATCACTCAGAATGGCCCCCTCCGCTTCTCTCGCGGAGGAGGCCATTCAATGAACAATGGGTAACCGGCGTTACCGAAGGTAATGATCGGTCATTCTGTCAGCCGCCGGCGACGGCCGGAATGATGGAGACGCCGGCGCCGTCCGGGGTCGCGGTCTCCAGCCCCTGCTCGAAGCGGACGTCGTCGTCGTTGACGTACACGTTGACGAAACGGCGCAGCTTGCCCTGGTCGTCCAGCACCCGCGCGGCGATCCCGGTGTGGTTCTTCTCCAGGTTCTCGATGACCTCGGCGAGGTTCGCGCCCTCGGCGGGGACCTCGGCCTGCCCGCCGGTGTAGGTGCGCAGGATGGTGGGGATGCGAACGGTCACGCTCATGCGAGGCCAGCCTCTCGGAAGGAGTCCAGGTTCGGGCGGATGGTGGCGGTGAGGCCGGTACCGGCCACCGCGTCGAGGGTCTTGAGGCCGTCGCCGGTGTTGAGGACGACCGTGGTCTTCGCCGGGTCCAGCACGCCCTCCTTGAGCAGCTTGCGGGTGACGCCGACGGTCACGCCGCCCGCCGTCTCCGCGAAGATGCCCTCGGTCCGGGCCAGCAGCTTGATCGCGTCCACGACCTCCTCGTCCGTCACGTCCTCGACCGCGCCGCCGGTGCGGCGGGCGATGTCCAGGACGTACGGCCCGTCGGCCGGGTTGCCGATGGCGAGGGACTTGGCGATGGTGTTCGGCTTCTGCGGCCGTACGACGTCGTGGCCCGCCTTGTACGCGGTCGACACCGGCGAGCAGCCCTCGGCCTGGGCGCCGAAGATCTTGTACGGCCGGTCCTCGACCAGACCCAGCTTGATCAGCTCCTGCAGGCCCTTGTCGATCTTCGTGAGCTGGGAGCCGGAGGCGATCGGGACCACGATCTGGTCCGGCAGCCGCCAGCCGAGCTGCTCGCAGATCTCGTACGCCAGCGTCTTGGAGCCCTCGGCGTAGTACGGCCGCAGGTTGACGTTGACGAAGCCCCAGCCCTCGCCGGCCGGGTCGCCGATCAGCTCGGAGCAGAACCGGTTCACGTCGTCGTAGTTGCCCTCGATGCCGACGAGTTCGCCGCCGTAGACCGCGGCCATGACGACCTTGCCCTGCTCCAGGTCGTGCGGGATGAACACGCAGGAGCGGAAGCCGGCCCGGGCGGCGGCGGCGCCGACGGCGCCGGCGAGGTTCCCGGTGGAGGAGCACGACAGGGTGGTGAAGCCGAAGGCGCGCGCGGCCTCCAGGGCCTGGGCGACGACGCGGTCCTTGAAGGAGTGCGTCGGGTTGCCGGAGTCGTCCTTCACGTACAGCCCGCCGGTGACGCCCAGCTCGGCGGCCAGGTTGTCGGCCTTGACGAGCTTGGTCCAGCCGGGGTTGATGTTCGGCTTGTCGGCCACGTCGGCGGGGACGGGCAGCAGGGGCGCGTAGCGCCAGATGTTCGCGGGGCCCGCCTCGATGCGCCGGCGCAGTTCCTCGGTGTCGTAGGCCGAGAAGTCGTAGGCGATCTCCAGCGGGCCGAAACACTCCTCGCACGCGAAGACCGGTCCGAGGGGTACCCGGTGGCCGCATTCGCGACAGCTCAGGGCAGCGGCGGGGCCGAGATCGACGGCGGGATTGCTGGTGCTTGCAACTGTCTGCACAGCCATGGAGGCGAGGCCCTTTCTCCTCATCTTCCTCACGACGCATCTCGCCGCGAGACGGATTTGGCACCTTCCCTGGCCGGGAGCCTCGCGCGAAACGAGTGCGGCTCAGGGGGGTTGCCGGGGCTTCATCGGGCCGTGTCCCTCTGCCCCTCTGGATGAGCGGTATTCGGTTGTGAACGCCGGGCGACCCCGACATGCGATGGTCATCGGCGTTGTTCAAGACTGTAACCGACGGCCGGGACAGTTGAGATAGTCGTCCGAACCGCGAGATGCATCACCCCCCTCAACAGGCGTGATCACGACAGTGAGGAGCCGCAGACCGTGCTGGAAGAAGTCGAGCGCTGGCTGGCCACCCGCTCCTGGTCCGTGGCCGACCGCCCGCTGCACGGAGTCCTGGCCGCCAAACAGCGCTCCGGCCAGTCCGTCTCCGTCGTCCTGCCCGCGCTGAACGAGGAGGAGACGGTCGGCGACATCGTCGCCGTCATCCGCCGCGACCTCGTGCGGCAGGCTCCGCTGGTCGACGAGATAGTCGTGGTCGACTCCGGGTCCACCGACCGCACCGCCGAGGTCGCCGCCGCGGCCGGCGCCCGGGTGGTGCACCGCGACAGCGTCCTGCCGCGCATACCGGCCCTCCCCGGCAAGGGTGAGGTGCTGTGGCGCTCGCTGCTGGCGACGAGCGGGGACATCGTCTGCTTCGTCGACGCCGACCTGCGGGAGTTCTCCTCCGACTTCGTCCTCGGCATCGTCGGCCCGCTGCTCACCGACCCGGACGTCGACCTGGTCAAGGCGATGTACGACCGTCCGCTGGGCGGCGCCGCCGGACAGGGCGGCCGGGTCACCGAGCTGATGGCCCGCCCCCTGCTGAACATGCACTGGCCGCAGCTCGCCGGCTTCGTGCAGCCGCTGGGCGGGGAGTACGCGGCCCGCCGCTCGCTGCTGGAGCAGCTCCCGTTCCCGGTGGGCTACGGCGTGGAGCTCGGCATGCTGGTGGACGCCCTGCACCTGGTGGGCCTGGACGCGCTGGCCCAGGTGGACGTGGGGGTGCGCAGGCACCGGCACCAGGACGGGCAGGCGCTCGGCCGGATGGCCGCGGCGATCTACCGCACCGCGCAGCTCCGGCTGGCCCGCGGCCACCTCGTACGGCCCGCGCTCACCCAGTTCGAGCGCGGCGAGGACGGGTTCGAGCCGCGCACCTACCCGGTGGACACCGAGGAGCGGCCGCCGATGGTGGAGATCGCGGAGTACGCGCACCGCAGGGTGGCCTGAGCGGCGCGGTGAACGCGGAAGAACGGCCGTATACAGCCGCCTTCCGGGGCGGAGCGCACGTTTGAGCGTTTCCGGGCCGGGCTAGGTTGAGAATCATGGCTTCCACGCAGGGTGCTGAGGTACTGGTCGCGTCCAACCGCGGCCCGGTTTCGTACGAGGCGCTCGAGGACGGTTCGCTGCGCGCCAGACGGGGCGGCGGCGGACTGGTCTCGGGTCTTTCGGCCATCGGGCCGGACGCCAACGCGGTGTGGGTCTGCGCCGCGCTCGGCGACGGCGACCGGGAGGCGGCACGGCGGGCGGGCGGCGGCCTGCTGCCGTCCGAGGACACCGGCGGGCAGCACGTGCGGATGCTGGACATCGACGCGGCCGTGCACCACGACGCCTACAACGGCATCGCCAACTCGGTGCTCTGGTTCGTCCACCACATGCTGTACCAGACCCCGCTGGAGCCGGTCCTCGACGCGGAGTTCCGCCGCCAGTGGGCCTCGTACCAGGCGTACAACCGGGCGTTCGCCGAGGCGCTGGCGCAGGAGGCGGCCGAGGGTGCCGCGGTGCTCATCCAGGACTACCACCTGGCCCTCGCCCCCCGGATGCTCCGGCAGCTCCGTCCGGACCTGCGCATCGGCCACTTCTCGCACACCCCGTGGGCCCCGCCGGACTACTTCCGGCTGCTGCCCGACGACATCGCCGCCGAGCTGCTGACCGGCATCCTCGGCGCGGACCGGGCCGCGTTCCTGACCGAGCGCTGGGCGGACGCGTTCAAGGACTGCTGCCACGCGGTGCTCGGCCCCGGCATCCCGTCCGGGACCCGGATCGGGGTGCACGGGCTCGGCGCGGACGCCGACTTCCTGCGCGAGCGGGCGCACCGGCCGGACGTGGACGAGCGGATGGCGGCCCTGCGCGAGGAGATCGGCGAGGGGCGCCGCACCATCGTCCGGGTGGACCGCACCGAGCTGTCCAAGAACATCGTGCGCGGACTGCTGGCGTACCGGCAGCTGCTGGACGCCCGTCCGGAGTGGCGCGAGCGGGTCGTGCACATCGCGTTCGCCTACCCCTCGCGCCAGGACCTCGCGGTCTACCGCGACTACACGGCCGAGGTGCGGCGGGTCGCGGACGAGATCAACTCCGACTACGGGACGCCCGGCTGGACGCCGGTGGTGCTGCACGTCAAGGACGACTTCGCCCGCTCCCTGGCCGCGTACCGGCTCGCGGACGTGGCCCTGGTGAACCCGATCCGGGACGGCATGAACCTGGTCGCCAAAGAGGTGCCCGTCGTCTCCGACGAGGGGTGCGCGCTGGTGCTGTCGCGGGAGGCGGGCGCGTACGAGGAGCTGGGCGACGACGCGATCGTGGTCAACCCGTACGACGTCGTCGGGACGGCGGACGCGCTGCACGCCGCGCTGAGCCTGCCCCAGGGCGAGCGGGCCGAGCGCTCCAAGCGGCTGGCCGCCGCGGCCACCGCGCTGCCGCCGGCGCAGTGGTTCCTGGACCAGCTCGGCGCGCTGACCGGCTGAGGGCCGGCGGACCGGCGGGCCGGGTCAACCGAGCCGCTCCGCCAGCGCGCGCAGCAGCGCGACGACGCCCTCCGGGCCGTCGACCACCAGGTCCGCCCGTTCGGCGAGTTCGGTGACCTCGGCGCTGCCGCTGCAGACCAGCAGGCCGGGGACGCCCTCGGCGCGGAGCTCCTCGACGGCCGCGAAGGCGGGCAGGTCGCCGAGGTCGTCGCCCGCGTAGAGGACGGATCCGGCGGCGGTGCGGCGGACGTGGTCGAGGAGGGCGACGCCCTTGTCCATGCCGGGCGGCCGCAGTTCCAGGACCAGCCGGCCCGGTTCGACGATCAGGCCGTGCCGGGCGGCGAGCTCGGCGAGGGGTGCGCGCAGGGCCTCGAAGGCGGCCTGGGGGTCGTCGGCGCGGCGGGTGTGCACGGCGACGGCCCGGCCCTTGTCCTCGGTCCAGGTGCCGTGCCCGGCGCCGGAGCGCTCCAGCAGCCCGGGCAGTTCGGCGCGGACCGCGGCCACACCGGGGTGCGGCGGGGGCGCGGTGACCTCGCCGGTCGCGGCGTCCCAGCGTTCAGCGCCGTAGTGGCCGAGGACGGTGAGGTGTTCCAGGCCGGGCACGTCCGCGAAGCCGCCGTAGCGCACCGCGACCTCGGCGGGCCGGCCGGTGACCACGGCGACGGAGGCCACCTCGGGGGCGAGCGCGGCGAGCGCCGGGACGGCTTCGGGGTGGGCGCGGGCCTGCTCGGGGTCGGCGACGATCGGTGCGAGGGTGCCGTCGAAGTCGAGCCCGATCACCGCCGCGCGGGGCTTGGCCAGCAGCGTGTGCAGCCCGTCGCGGCCCGCCTGGGTCGCCGGGGTCGGCAGGAGGTCCATACAGGGACAGTATCCGGCGCGGGCCCGGGTCACTCCTGGAGTGTTTCCCCCGCACGCGCCGCGGCTTCAGCGCTCCGCGCGGCGGGCCTCCCGCACCCGGCGCAGGCGGTTGACCGTGACCGGGTCCGCGGCGAGCGCCCGGGCGTCGTCCAGGAGGGCGTTGAGGAGCTGGTAGTAGCGCACCGGGGCGAGGCCCAGCTCCTCGCGGATGGCCCGTTCCTTCGCGCCGGGGCCGGCGAAGCCCCGGCGCTCCAGCGCGAGGATGGCCTGTTCGCGGCTGCCCAGTTCCTCCATGGGGCAACCGTAGCGCCGGGCGCCGACAGCCGGTCTCAGTTCACGTCGGCGCTGTCCGCCGCCGACGCCGTGGACTGCAGCCGGGCCAGCACGTCGGTGGGGTTGCCGCCGGGAGCGACCGCCTGGCCGATGTTCTTCTTCACGGCCGCGCTGACCGAGGCCCACGAGGTCTTGCCGACCGGGTAGAGCTGGGAGACCGGGAGCTGGTCGAGGAAGGGGCGCAGGGCCTTGTCGCCGGGCGCTTCCGAGTCGGCCATGGCGCTGGACGCCGAGTCGGTGACCGGCAGCAGCCCGTACTCGCGGGAGAAGGCGAGGACGTTCTTCTTCTCGTAGACGAAGTCGAGGAACGCGCCGATCTCGCGGGCGTGCCCGTTCTGCCTGAAGCCCATCATCCAGTCGGCGACGCCCATGGAGGCCTTGGCCCGGCCGGTGCGGCCCGGCATCGGCACGGTGCCGAACTTCACGCCCTTCTTCTCGGCCTGCTGGATCAGCGTGGGGTGGCCGTTGAGCATGCCGACCTGGCCGTCGGCGAAGGCGGCGAAGGCGTCCGCGCGGTTGAGCCTGCCGGGGGCGACCGGGCCGGTCAGGCCCTTGCCGACCAGGTCGTCCTTGAGCCAGTTGAAGGTCTCCACGTTCTTCGCGGAGTCGATGCTGTAGGCGCCGATGTCGTCGGTGTAGGCGTCGCCGCCGCCCAGCAGCCACTGCATGGTCTCGGCCTGGGCCTCCTCGGGGCCGAGCGGCAGCGCGTAGGGGTACTTCACGCCCTTGTCCTTGAGCGCGCGGGCGTCGGCCGCCAGCTCGTCCCAGGTGGTGGGCGGGGTGATGCCGGCCTGGTCGAACAGGGTCTTGTTGTAGAAGAGCACCCGGGTGGAGGCCGCGAACGGGATGCCGTACTGCACGTGCTTCCACTGGCCGGCGTCGGAGAGCGCGGCGAGGAGGTCGGCCTGGGTGCGGATGGAGAGCAGGTCGGAGGCCTGGTAGAGCTTGCCCGCGGCCGCGTAGTCGGCGTAGGCGCCGATCTGGGCCAGGTCGGGGGCGTTCCCGGCGTCGACCATCTCCTTGACCTTGCGGTCGACGTCGTTCCAGGAGTAGACGCTGACCTCGACCTTCACCCCGTGCTCGGCCTCGTACTCCTTGGCCAGCGCGTCCCAGTACTTCTTGGAGCCGTTCGCCGCCGAGTCGCCGTAGTCGGCGGCGACGAGTCTGAGGGTCACGTCGGAGTCCGTGCTCCCGCAGCCGCCGAGAACCGCCGTCATGCCCAGTGCGGACACCACCGCGATCGTTCCTGCCGTACGCCGACGCACCCTCAAAGCCCCAACCCTGCTGTCTGACCGTTCAATATGTGGACACATAAGGTCTACACCACGTGAGTGGACTAGACCTCTTGTGGGTCAGGGGGCCACACTGTCCCCCGTGAGACATGTCATCGCCCTGGACGTGGGCGGTACCGGGATGAAGGCCGCCCTCGTCGGAGACGACGGCGAGCTGCTGCACCGCGCCCGCCGGGCGACCGGTCGCGAGCGCGGACCGGACGCGGTGGTCGGGACGATCCTCGGCTTCGCCGCCGAACTGCGCGCGTACGGCCTCGAGACCTACGGCGAGCCGGCCGCCGCGGCCGGCATCGCGGTCCCCGGCATCGTCGACGACGAGCGCGGGATCGCCGTGTACGCCGCCAACCTCGGCTGGCGGGACGTCCCGCTGCGCGCGCTGCTCGCCGAGCGGCTCGGCGTCCCGGTGGCGCTCGGCCACGACGTGCGCACCGGCGGCCTCGCCGAGGGGCGGATCGGCGCGGGCAAGGGCGCCGACCGGTTCCTGTTCGTGCCGCTGGGCACCGGGATCGCCGGCGCGATCGGCGTGGACGGCCGGGTGGAGGCGGGCGCGCACGGGTTCGCCGGCGAGATCGGGCACATCGTCGTACGGCCCGGCGGCGCCGCGTGCCCCTGCGGGCAGCACGGCTGCCTGGAGCGGTACGCCTCCGCGTCCGCCGTCAGCGAGGCGTGGGCCGCGGCCTGCGGCGACCCGGAGGCGGACGCCGCCGACTGCGCCAAGGCCGTCGCGTCCGGTGACCCGAACGCCGTCCGGGTGTGGCAGGAGGCGGTGGACGCGCTCGCCGACGGGCTGGTCACCGCGCTCACCCTGCTGGACCCGCGCACGCTGATCATCGGTGGCGGCCTGGCCGAGGCGGGGGAAGTGTTGTTCCAGCCGCTGCGGGACGCCGTCCGGCGCCGGGTCACCTTCCAGAAACTGCCGTCCATCGTCCCCGCCGCCCTCGGCGACACCGCCGGCTGCCTGGGCGCGGGGCTTCTCGCCCGGGATCTCCTCGACTCCACCGACCCCACGACCGACCCCTCGGAGGTAACCGCCTGATGGCTCCCAGCTTGGTTCTCGCAGGTGCTCGGGTGGTGCTGCCCACCGGGGTGGTGGACGACGGGCGCGTGACCGTGGAGGGCACGAGGATCACCGCGGCCGGCGCGCCGGACCCCGGAGGCGCCGCGGCCCCGGCCGGCGCCGAGGTGATCGACGTGAGCGGTCACTGGCTGGTCCCGGGCTTCGTGGACCTCCACAACCACGGCGGCGGCGGGGCGTCCTTCTCCGGCACGGCCGAGGAGATCCTCACCGCCGTCCGCACCCACCGGCTGCACGGCACCACCACGCTGGTCGCCTCCACCGTCACCGACGAGATGGACCTGCTGGTCAGGCAGGCCGGGCTGCTGAGCGAGCTGGCCGAGCAGGGCGACATCGCGGGCATCCACTTCGAGGGGCCGTTCATCTCGCCGTGCCGCAAGGGCGCGCACTCCGAGGAGCTGCTGCGCGACCCGGAGCCGGCCGAGGTGCGCAAGCTGATCGACGCCGGGCGCGGCCGGGCGAGGATGGTCACGCTCGCCACCGAACTGCCGGGCGGTATCGACTCGGTGCGGCTGCTCGCCGAGCACGGGGTGATCGCGGCGGTCGGGCACACGGACGCCACCTACGAGCAGACCGTCGCGGCCGTCGACGCGGGCGCCACCGTCGCCACCCACCTCTTCAACGCCATGCCCGCCCTGGGCCACCGCGCCCCCGGCCCGATCGCCGCCCTGCTGCAGGACGAGCGGGTCACGGTCGAGCTGATCAACGACGGCACCCATCTGCACCCCGCCGCGCTGGAGCTGGCCTTCCGTCACGCGGGCGCCGACCGGGTCGCGTTCATCACCGACGCCATGGACGCGGCCGGCACCGGCGACGGCCGCTACATGCTCGGCCCGCTGGAGGTCGAGGTCAGCGACGGCGTGGCCCGGCTGGTGCACGGCGGTTCGATCGCCGGCTCCACGCTGACCCTGGACCGCGCGTTCAAGCGGGCGGTCACGGTCGACGGGCTGGCGGTGACGGACGCCGTCACCGCGCTGTCCGTCAACCCGGCCCGTCTGCTCGGCCTGTCCGACCGCATCGGCTCCCTGGAGCCCGGCAAGGACGCCGACCTGGTGCTGCTGGACGCGGGCTTCGACCTCAAGGGCGTGCTGCGCCAGGGGGAATGGGTCGTCGCGCCCCGACTGCCCTGATCCGTCCCGGCGCCGAGAGACGGTGACCGGCCCGCGCACTGGGCCGGCCGCCGTCTCTTTGGCATGATCAGGTCCCCGCAGACCGATGACGCGACGGACTTCGAGGGAGGTCGGACCTGGTGATCCTCACGGTCACGCTCAACACCGCTCTCGACATCACCTATTACGTACGGTCGTTGCGGCCGCACGCCTCGCACCGGGTCTCCCAGGTCCTCGAACGGCCGGGCGGCAAGGGCGTGAACGTGGCCAGGGTGCTGGCCGCCCTCGGCCACGAGGTGACGGCCACCGGCTTCGCGGGCGGCGCCACCGGCCGGGTACTGCGCGAACACCTCGCGGCCGCGCCCGGGGTGACGGACGCGCTGGTGCCCGTCGCCGGGGCCACCCGGCGCACGGTCGCCGTCGTGGACGAGCGGACCGGCGACACCACCCAGCTCAACGAACCGGGCCCGCAGATAGCGCCGGCCGAGTGGGGCGCCTTCCAGGACCGGTACGCGGAACTGCTCGGCCGGGCCTCGGCGGTGGCGCTGTCCGGCAGCCTCCCGCCCGGCGTGCCCGTCGGCGCGTACGCGGGACTGATACGCGCGGCCCGCGCCCACGGTGTGCCCGTGCTGCTGGACGCCGGCGGGGAGCCGCTGCGCCGCGGGGTGGCGGCCCGCCCCGACATCATCAAGCCGAACTCCGAGGAACTGGCCGAACTCACCGGCTCCCACGAGCCGCTGCGCGCCACCCAGAACGCCCGCCGCCGCGGCGCCCACGCGGTGGTCGCCTCCCTGGGCCCGGACGGCCTGCTCGCGGCCACCCCCGAGGGCCGCTGGCGCGCCACCCCGCCCGCGCGCATCCACGGCAACCCGACGGGCGCGGGCGACTCGGCGGTGGCGGCCCTGCTGTCGGGGCTCGTGGAACGACTCCCCTGGCCGGACCGCCTGGCCCGAGCGGCGGCCCTGTCGGCGGCGACGGTACGAGCGCCCGGCGCGGGCGAGTTCGACCCCGGGACCTACGAGGAACTGCTCGCACGGGTCGCGGTGTCCGGGGTGGTCAGCGCGGCGTGACGTGACGCGAAGCCATCCGGCGCGCCTCAGTTCCGTCCCACCTTGCCCTTCTTCAGCCGAAGCTGGTCCAGGAGGACGTTGCACTTGTCGCCGGGCGCGCAGGAGAGCGAGAGGGTGTTGGACCCCTTGTTCAGGTTCGGGTAGGCGAAGCTCTCCGTCCAGGCGAGCTTCGGATCGGTCTGGTGCGTGAAGTTGGCGAAGTTGAATCCGCTGCCGTACTTCTGACCGTTGACGGTGAGGGTCATCGACTGGTCCTCACCGGCGTTGTTGTACCGCGCGAGGAGGGTGTACGCGCCCTCCTCGGGAATGTCCACGGTCCAGGTCACCGAGGCGCCCACTGTGCTCAGGCCGCCCACGTAGGTGCCACCGGCCGCCTGCGCGCCCGGTACGTCCGTCGCCTTGGTCGCACCGCCGGCCAGCTGGAGGGCGCTCGCGTCCGACTTCGGCAGCTCGCCGGCCGGGGCCGAGGCGCTGTTCGACGGGCTCGGCTCGCCGGTCTGGGACTGGGTCGGGGAGGCGTCCGCCTGGTTGCCGGACTTGTCGTCGTCCGTGTTGCCGTTGATCATCGCCACACCGATGCCGATGACGACCGCCGCGACCACCGCGATCGCGCCGATCAGCAGACCCTTGGTGTTGGGGCCGCGGCGCCCGCCGCCGGCGGGCGGCATGGACTGCCTGCTCGTCGGCGCGCCGCCGGGCAGCGTCTCCGGGGCCTGGTAGTGCGTGTTCGGCTGGCCGTAGGCGCCCTGCTGCGGGACCGTGGGCTGCTGCTGGCCGTAGGCGGCCTGCGGCTGGCCGTACTGGCGCTCGCCGACCGCGCGCACTCTGCTGACCGAGTTCGGATAGCCGTAGCCACCCGACGGCGGCTGGGCGCCTCGGGCCTGACCGTCGGCGTACAGGTAGCCGAACGGGTCGTCGTCCTCGGGCGTGCTCGCGCCGTTGTCGCCGGGCGTCATCCCTTGGTACTCCTCAACAGGTGCGGGTGGATGCGATACGGGTGTGGAATGGCGAGCCTACCCGCTCCGACTGGGCCAAACGGGTGACCCGGATCGCATCAGCTCACTGACCTGCGATTCATCCGGCGCGCCGGTGCTGTTTGGGACGAGATCTTTTCTCGACGTACATCCGTTCGTCAGCGGACTTCAACACTTCGTCCGCCGTCATGCCGCAGTGTGCCCAGCCGATGCCGAAGCTGGCGCCCACCCGGACGGCCCGGCCCTCGGCGCGGATGGGCTGGATGATCTCGTTGCGCAGGCGTACCGCGAGGTCCTGGGCGTCGGCCTTGCCGAGGCCGTCGGCGAGGATCACGAACTCGTCGCCGCCGAGCCGGGCGACGGTGTCGCCGTCGCGCACCCCGCGGGTCAGCCGCCGGGCGACCTCGATCAGCACCGCGTCGCCCGCGTTGTGGCCGAACCTGTCGTTGATCGACTTGAAGCCGTCCAGGTCGCAGAAGAGGACGGCGAGGCCCTTGGCGCCGTCGTCGTGGCCGTCCTCGGGGGCGACGGTGTGGACGTGGTGGTCGTAGCCGTCGAAGGCCTCGGCGCCCTGCGCGAAGTCGAAGCCGTGCCCGGGCTGGGCGTCGAAGGCGGGGTGGCCGTAGGCCGCGTCCAGCGACTCCAGGGCGCCGGCGTGGGACGGACGGTGGCACAGGCGGGCGGACAGCCGGGAGCGCAGCTCGGCGGAGTTCGGCAGGCCGGTGAGGGAGTCGTGGGAGGCGCGGTGGGCGAGCTGCAGCTCGCGGCGCTTGCGCTCCTCGATGTCCTCGACGTGGGTCAGCAGGAAGCGGGGCCCGTCGGCGGCGTCGGCGACGACGCTGTTGCGCAGGCTCACCCAGACGTAGCTGCCGTCGCGGCGGCCCAGGCGGAGTTCGGCCCGGCCGCCCTCGGCGGAGGTCCTCAGCAGCGTGCCGATGTCCTCGGGGTGGACCAGGTCGGAGAAGGAGTAGCGGCGCATCGCGGAGGCGGGGCGGCCGAGCAGCCGGCACAGGGCGTCGTTGGTGCGCAGGATGCGGCCGTGCTGGTCGCCGCCCATCTCGGCGATCGCCATGCCGGAGGGCGCGTACTCGAAGGCCTGCCGGAAGCTCTCCTCGCTGGCCCGGAGCGCCTGCTGCTCGCGCTCGAGCCGGACCAGGGCGCGCTGCATGTTGGACCGCAGACGCGCGTTGCTGATCGCGATGGCGGCCTGGAAGGCGTACATCTGCAGGGCCTCGCGACCCCAGGCGCCGGGGTGGCGGCCGTTGCGCGGCCGGTCGACGGATATGACGCCGAGCAGCTCGCCGGAGGAGCCGCCGCCCTGCGCCCCGGGCGTGTACATCGGGGCGAAGAGGCGGTCGGAGGGATGCCACTCGTCCTCGAAGCGCGGGGCGGGGCCGTCGGTGTACCACTGCGGGACGTCGTCGTCGTCCAGCACCCAGCCCTCGGTGTGGGGTATGAACACGAGGTCGCCCCACTGCTCGCCCATGCTCAGCCGCCGGTCCCAGGCGTCGCGGGAGCCGACCCGGCCGGTGATCAGGGCCTCGGCGGCGGCGTTGCCCGAGAAGGCGGCGATGACGAGGTCGCCGTCGGGGCGCACGAGGTTGACGCACGCCAGCTCGTACCCGAGGGCGCTGACCGCGCCGTCGGCGACCGTCTGCAGTGTGTCCGCCAGGCTGCGTGCCGTGTTCATGTCGGCCATGACCTGGTGCAGCTGCCGCAGGGACGCAAGGCGGACATACGGTTCCGACTCGGTCTCCATGCTCGCCCTCCCCCCAGACCTCGCAGCGAATCAAGGGCTGTGTCCGGCGCTTCCTTACAGTGCTTCCCGTCGTCTCTCAGTGGTCTTCAGCCACTGAATCACAGCGCGCTGCCCACTCGGTACACAGGGTCAACAATATCTGTCCCTTGTGACTCAAGTCACAGGGGAACGTGAACAATTGAGTGGAGTTTCTGCGTTTTCCCTGTGCGTTTACTGAACGCAAGCTTTGTCGTTGTGCGCACATGATGCACGAACCGTCACCTCGTGGTCCCCCGGTCCTAGGACCCGGCTAGGGCCAGGGCCCGATGCGGCCCGTCCGGGGCGGAGATTAGCGTTCATGGCGTGCTGAACACCTCCTCCTCCACCGCCGCAGCAGTCAACGGGCATGCTGAGGGGGTGAGCAACGACGAGTTCCGGGCCGCCATGTCCCGGCTGGCCGCGGGCGTGGTCCTGGTGACCGCGCAGGAACCGCCGCTGGACCCCGACGACCCGGCCGCGCCCGGCGGCGAGGACGTCGGCATGACCGCCACCGCCTTCATGTCCGTCTCGCTGGACCCGCCGCTGGTGATGGTCAGTCTGCGCGAGGGCTCGCGCATGGACGAACTGCTCGCCGAACAGCCGCTGTGGGGGGTGTCGGTGCTCGCCGACGGCCAGCGCCACATCGCCGGGCGGTTCGCCATGAAGGGCCGCATCAGCGACCGGCTGCTCTTCCAGGACCTGCCGCGCGAGCGCGGGGAGGTCTCCGGCGCCCCGCTGGTCGACGGCGCGCTGGCCACCCTGGAGTGCCGCACCGAGCAGCGGGTGCCGGCCGGCGACCACACCCTCGTCATCGGCCGGGTGCTGACCGCACGGGCGCCGGACGCGCAGGGCGGCCCGCTGATGTACTTCCGCGGCCGCTACCGCCATCTGGGCTGACGGCCGACCCGGCCGGGGGGTGTCAGCCCCAGTCCCGCCCGGAGCGGCCGCGCTTGCGTTCCGAGCGCTGCTTCTTCTCGCGCAGCCGGCGCTCGTTGATGCCCCTCGGGATGCGGGTGGGGCGGCGGGGTTTCGGCGGGGGCGCGGTGGCCTCGGCGAGGAGGGCGGCGAGGCGCACGGCGGCGGCCTCGCGGTTGCGCCACTGGGAGCGGTGCTCGGAGGACCGCACGACGACCACGCCGTCCACCAGCCGCCCGGCCAGCCGGGCGAGCGCCCGCTCCTTCCACACCGGCGGCAGCGCCTCGGTGCGCGCCAGGTCGAAGCGCAGCTCGACCTGCGAGTCACTGGTGTTGACGTGCTGCCCGCCCGGCCCGGAGGACCTCGAGAAACGCCACATCAGCTCGGCCTCGGGCAGCGAGACCGAACCGCGGATGACATGGGGACCGGACATGCCTCCCATGTTCCCGGCACCGCCCGTCCCACGTCACGCGGTTTTCACCGGGAGACGGCCACATGGGTAAAAAAGGTAAAGGGATCCGGAACCACCGGGACCCCCCTCGACGTTGTCCCCGGTGACGGTAGCTTCGTCGGCACAGATGCGCACGAATAACTAGGGAAGGGACTCCCAATCATGGCTGTAAGCCTGTCCAAGGGTGGCAACGTCTCGCTCACCAAGGAGGCTCCGGGCCTGACCGCCGTCACCGTGGGCCTCGGCTGGGACGTCCGCACCACCACCGGCACGGACTTCGACCTGGACGCCTCCGCCATCGCGGTCAACGGGCAGGGCAAGGTCTACTCCGACGCCCACTTCGTCTTCTTCAACAACAAGCAGACGCCGGACAACTCCATCGTCCACACCGGTGACAACCGCACCGGCGAGGGCGCCGGCGACGACGAGGCGATCAACGTCAACCTGGCCGCGCTCCCGGCCGACATCGACAAGATCGTCTTCCCGGTCTCCATCTACGACGCCGACAACCGCGGCCAGAACTTCGGCCAGGTCCGCAACGCCTACATCCGCATCGTCAACCAGGCCGGCGGCGCCGAGATCGCCCGCTACGACCTCTCCGAGGACGCCGCCACCGAGACCGCCATGGTCTTCGGCGAGCTGTACCGCAACGGCGCGGAGTGGAAGTTCCGCGCGGTGGGCCAGGGCTACGCCTCGGGCCTGGTGGGCATCGCCCAGGACTTCGGCGTGAACGTCTGACGCACGCCCCGTCGGGCGGACAGGCCCGGCCCGCGGGCCGGGGCCTGTCCGCCCCGGCCCGCGCCCGCGCCCGCCCGTGATTTCCGGCGGAGCCGCCAGGGCCCCGCGATACGTTGCCCGGGTGATCCTCGAACCCCTCGCCCGCACCGCCGGTCATGACCTCCCGGGCCCGCTGCTCACCGAGCTGACCGCGCTCTACGCCTCCAACCGCGCCTTCCACGCGCTCAGCGGCGACTTCCCCGACCCGGACGACGTCCGCAGCGAACAGGTGGCGGCGGCGCTGGCCGACGAACTGGCCCAGCCGGACGCCGAGGTCCTGCTGGCCCGGTCCGAGGGGCGTCTGGTCGCGGTCGTGATCACCCTCGCCCGCCACCCCGACCCGGCCGACCCCGATCCGTGGATCGGGCTGCTGATGGTGGACGCGACCGAACAGGGCAAGGGGTACGGCCGCCGGGTCGCCGCGGCGGTCGAGGAGCGCTTCCGGGCCGCCGGCCGCCGGGCCGTGCGCCTGGCCGTCCTGGAGAACAACCCCGGGGCGCTGGCCTTCTGGACGGCCCTCGGCTACGAGGTCGTGGACCACCGCCGCGACCACGCCCTCGGCCGCCCCTGCGCCGTGCTGCGCAAGGTGCTGCGGACACCCCGTCAGGCCGCCCGGGTCGCCGTCGTGGATCCCGACGGCGCGGTACTGCTCTTCCGCTACGACAACGTCGAGGTCGGCGTCCACTGGGCGCTGCCCGGCGGCTGGCTTGAGCCGGGCGAGACCCCGCGCGAGGGCGCCCTGCGGGAACTGGCCGAGGAGACCGGCTGGACCGACCTGCAGCCGGGCCCGCTGCTGTGCACCTGGGAACACGACTTCACGCACACGGGCGTCCCCGTCCACCAGCACGAGCACGTCTACGTCACCCACGGCCCGCACCGCGAACCGGCCGGCCCCCATCTGGCCGCCGCGCACGCCGCCGACGGCATCCTCACCTGGCGCTGGTGGAGCAGGGAGGAACTGGCCCGGGAGCCGGAGCCGGTCTGGCCGCCCGGCCTCGCCCGGCTGCTGGACGAATGGGAGGGCTGAAAACCCGTCACACCGGCCGGCCCGCGAGGTGTGACGCCGGAGCCCTCAATTGCACTTACAGAATGCTGAGTTGAACTCTCCGCGCACGTCCGGATAACGGTTTTCGAGGCACGGCATTCGGAAACGAACACGTGAAATCTTGTCGGCGCTCTGTCAAACAGTGGCTGCCCAGTGTCACTCTCTCCGCGCCCGCCGCAGTTGTACGTCCCCTGTGCCCCAACTGTGTCTCCGGCCCCACCGGAGGCCAGCCATAAGGAGATCGAGTGACTCAGCACCCCAGCGCCTCCCGCAGGACCGCCATGCGCACCGCCGCGCTGGCCGGCTCGGCGGCGATGGTCGTCCTCGCCCTGCAGAACGGTTCCGCCACCGCCGCCCCCACGCACACCCCCGGCGCCACGGCAGCCCCGCTCAGCGCCCCGGCCCGCGCCGCCGCCATCGAGACGGCCCAGCGGCACGCCGGCGCCACGGCCCGCGAACTCGGTCTCGGCGCCAAGGAGAAGCTGGTCGTCCGGGACGTGATCAAGGACGCCGACGGCACCGTGCACACCCGTTACGAGCGGACGTACGCGGGTCTTCCCGTGCTCGGCGGCGACCTGGTCACCCACGTGACGAAGAGCGGCTCCCTCGAGGGCGTCAGCAAGGCGGCCAAGGCCCGCATATCCGTGCCGACCACCACGGCCGCCGTCTCCGCCGCGAGCGCGAAGAAGACCGCCCTCAAGGCCGCGGACACCGCGAAGGCCGCCGCTTCGACCTCCCGCAAGGTGGTCTGGGCCGCCGGCGCCAAGCCGGTCCTCGCCTACGAGTCGGTCGTCAAGGGCGTCCAGCACGACGGCACCCCGAGCGAGCTGCACGTCGTCACCGACGCGCGGACCGGCAAGAAGATCTACTCCTACGAGGCGATCGAGACGGGCACGGGCACCAGCCAGTACAGCGGCACCGTCACCATCGGCACCACCGCCTCCGCCTCCGGCGGCTACGACCTGATCGACGGCGGCCGCGGCGGCCACAAGACGTACGACCTGAACGGCGGCACCACCGGCACCGGCGCCCTCTTCCACGACGCCGACGACGTCTGGGGCAACGGCACGGTCTCCAACCGCCAGACCGCCGCCGTGGACGCCGCCTACGGCGCCGCCGCCACCTGGGACTTCTACAAGTCCGCCTTCAACCGCAACGGCATCGCGGGCGACGGCAAGGCCGCCTACTCCCGCGTCCACTACGGCAACGCCTACGTCAACGCCTTCTGGGACGACAGCTGCTTCTGCATGACGTACGGCGACGGCTCCGGCAACGCCGACCCGCTGACCTCGCTCGACGTGGCGGGCCACGAGATGAGCCACGGTCTGACCGCGGCCACGGCGAAGCTCAACTACCGGGGCGAGTCCGGCGGCCTGAACGAGGCCACCAGCGACATCTTCGGCACCGCGGTGGAGTTCTCCGCGAACAACTCCTCCGACCCCGGTGACTACCTCATCGGCGAGAAGATCGACATCAACGGCAACGGCACCCCGCTGCGCTACATGGACAAGCCCAGCAAGGACGGCGGCTCCGCCGACTACTGGTCGAAGTCCGTCGGCCGCCTGGACGTGCACTACTCGTCCGGTGTCGCCAACCACTTCTTCTACCTGCTGTCCGAGGGCAGCGGCGCGAAGACGGTCAACGGGGTGTCCTACAACTCCCCGACGTACGACGGCTCCACGGTCACCGGCATCGGCCGGGACAAGGCGATCCAGATCTGGTACAAGGCCCTGAGCACGTACTTCACCTCGACCACCAACTACGCGGGCGCCCGCACCGGCACCCTGCAGGCGGCGGCCGCCCTGTACGGCTCGGGCAGCGCGGAGTACAACGCGGTGGCGGCGGCCTGGAAGGCGGTCAACGTCAACTAGCACCGCGCAGCGGGGCAAGGGCAGCCGGGCCGTCCGTCACGGGCGGTCCGGCCTGCCGTCTCCGTAGAGCCAGTCCCTCCAGATCCCGCCGAAGTCCTTGCCCGGGGCCCGCTTCTCCACGAACGCGGTGAACTGGGCTGTGTCGGCGGTGCCGTGGCGGTGGGCTGCGGCCCAGCCACTGAGGAGGTCGCGGAACGCGCCGTCGCCGACCTTCTGGCGGATCTTCTGCAGCACCATCGCGCCGCGCTCGTAGACCGGGGTGTCGGAGATGTGCGCGGCGCCGGCCGGCCTGGCCGGCGGGAAGTCCCAGACGGCGTCGTCGTCGCCGTCGTACAGGTCGGTGAAGGTCTGCTGGGCGCTCTTGCCGCCGTGGTCCTCCTGGTACAGCCACTCCGCGTATGTCGCGAAGCCCTCGTTGAGCCACATGTCCTGCCAGCTCAGCGGGGTGGCCGAGTCGCCGTACCACTGGTGGGCGAGTTCGTGGACGAGCGTGCCGGTGTCGGGGGCGCCGGGGAAGACGGGGCGGGTCTGCGTCTCCAGGGCGTACTCGGCGTCCCCCGGGCGGTCGACGATCACGCCGGCGGAGGAGAAGGGGTAGGGACCGAAGGCGCGCTCCTCCCAGCCGAGGATCTCCGGGATCTTCGCCAGGACGTCCTTGCTCGCCTTCGCCTGCCGGGGATCGACGGCGTTGAGGACGGGCAGGCCGTGCGGCCCGGTGCCGCGGCCGATGTCGTAGTGCCCGACGGCGACGGTGGCCAGGTAGCTCGCCATCGGCTCGGCGGCGTGCCAGGAGTACGTCGTCCGGCCGCCCTTTCCGGTCCGTCCGGTCAGCTCACCGTTGGAGACGACCTGCAGGCCCTCGGGGACGGTCACCGTGATGTCGTACGTCGCCTTGTCCGAGGGATGGTGGTTGCCCGGGAACCACGCCATCGAGCCGACCGGCTCGCCGAGCCCGAGCGCGCCGTCGGCCGTGGGCAGCCAGCCCTCCTCGGAGCCGTCCGGGTCGGTGAGGGTCCGCGGGGTTCCGGAGTAGCGGACGGCGGCGGTGAAGGTCTCGCCCTCGCGGAGGTCGTCGTGGGGGCGGACGGTGAGTTCCTGGCCGGCCCGGTTCCAGCGGGCGTCCTCGCCCCCGACGGTGACCGCGGCGACGTCCAGTCCGTCGAGGTCGAGGTCGAAGGCGGTCAGGTCCTGGGTGGCGCGGGCGGTGATCACGGCCCGGCCGGTGAGCCGGCGGGTGTCCGGGGTGTAGTCGAGGGTCAGGGCGTAGTGGGTGACGTCGTAGCCGCCGTTGCCCGCCTTCGGGAAGTAGGGGTCGTGCACGCCCGAGCCGCCCGGGGTGCCGCGGACGCCGGCGTCGCACGCGGTGCCGGTGAGCGCGAGCGCGAGGAGGGCGGCGGCGGCCGGGACAAGGCGTGCGGCTCCGGACATGTCACCGATGCTACGGCGCGGCGCGGCACCGGATCGGGGCGCCGTGGCGGGGCGTGACACCATCTCCTGCGTGCTCGACATCGGCTACGCCCTCTCCAACCGCTTCCCGGACCCGCCGCAGACCGACTACCGCCGTGCGGACGTCCACGCGCTGCGGCACGACCTGTTCTGCGGGGACGTCTATCTCGCGGACACGAAATCGGACCGGGAGCTGTCCACGGCCTGGGGATGGGTGCCGGTGCTGGACTTCGCGTGGGCGCTGTGCGACATCGTGGAGCGGCTGGACCGGGACCCGATGGGCTCGCGTGCCTCCCGGCCGCAGCAGGCGGAACTGGACTTCACCGAGTCCACCGACCGGATGCTCTTCGAGCGCCGCTTCGGCTGGGTGGACATCGAGGCCGACTGGATGCCGGCCGAGGAGGCCCCGCTGTCCTTCTCCCACTCGGAACTGCGCCGGGAGGCCCGCGACTTCCTGCACGACCTGATCGCCGACCTGAGCGACCTCCACGAGGACCTGTCGGAGAACCCGGCGATCTGGACCCTGCAGGCCCGCTTCCCCCGCGTGGCCTGAGCCCTCAGTCCTCCACCCTGATCCCCAGCTCGCCCGCCAGCACCGGAGCCAGGTCCAGCAGCTGCCCGGTGCTGATCACCGCCCCCGCCAGCCGGTCCAGGCCCCGGACGATCTCCAGCGGGGCGGCCCCGCGCAGATCGACGTCCCTGAGGGTCGCGCCGCCGAAGTCGGCCTCCTTCAGGGCGCAGCCGGTGAACTCCACCCGCTCCAGACGGGCGCCGGCGAAGTCCGGCTCGACCAGGACGCAGGAGTCGAAGACCACGTCCCTGAGCCGGGCCTCGCGCAGGTTGAGGAAGTCGATCTTGCCGCCGCGGATGACGACCCGCTCCAGCACGGCGCCGTGCAACTGGGTGCCGCCCAGCCGCGGGTCCAGCAGCTCCACGTCCCGGAACGTGGCCTCGGCGAGGTCGGTGCCGACGCCCCGCAGGCCGCGCAGGACCGAGTCCAGCACGCGCGCGCGGCGCAGCACCGCCTCGTCCACCGCGCACTCCGTCAGCGCGCAGTCCATGAAGCGGGCGCCGGCGCCGTCCTGCCCGGCCAGGTCCGCCGCGCGGAACTCGAGACCGTCGTAGTCGCCGTCCGGCTCCAGGCCGCCGCCGGTCCAGGGCTCCAGGGGCGGCAGCCGCACCTCCGGCCGCCGCGCGCCCTTCACCCGTGTCCCGTCCGCGCCCGCCGCTCTCCTCGCCATGCCCCCATGCTGCACTGGACCACTGACAGTCGGGCCGGCCTGCGGGAACCGGCCCGCGTGCGCGAGAGCTCCGGCGCACGCGGATGCGACAAGCACCGATTCGTGGTGTTCTGACCAGATGGATAGCGGCCGAAAGGGTGAGGCCCCGCGTTCGTCCGCCGACGCCGGACGAACCGACCCCCACCGCTGGTGGGGCCTGGTCGTCATCGCCCTCGCCCAGCTGATGGTGGTCCTGGACGCGACGATCGTGAACATCGCGCTGCCCTCCGCCCAGCACGACCTGCACATGTCCGACGCCAACCGGCAGTGGGTGATCACCGCCTACACGCTGGCCTTCGGCGGGCTCCTGCTGCTGGGCGGCCGGGTCTCCGACCTCGTGGGCCGAAAACGCACCTTCGTCGTCGGCCTCATCGGCTTCGCGGCCGCCTCCGCGCTCGGCGGCGCCGCCACCAGCTCCGGGATGCTGTTCGGCGCCCGCGCCCTCCAGGGCGTCTTCGCCGCCCTGCTCGCGCCCTCCGCGCTGAGCCTGCTGACCACGACGTTCACCGACCCGCGCGAGCGCGGCAGGGCCTTCGGCATCTACGGCGCGCTGGCCGGCAGCGGCTCGGCCATCGGGTTCATCGTCGGCGGCCTGCTCACCGAGTACCTGAACTGGCGCTGGTGCCTGTACGTCAACGTGCCCATCGCCGTCGTCGCGGTGCTCGGCGCGCTCGCCCTGCTGCGCGACCACCCGGGCCACCGCGAGTCCCGGCTCGACGTGCCCGGCGTGCTGCTCGGCTGCGGCGGGCTCGTCGCGATCGTCTACGGCTTCGCCGAGGCCGAGCCGCGCGGCTGGAGCGACCCGCTGGTGATCGCCCTGTTCGCGTTCGGCGCGGTGCTGCTCGTGGCGTTCGTGCGGTGGCAGACCCGGGCGCCGAGCCCGCTGCTCCCGCTGCACATCGTCCGGGACCGCAACCGCGCGGGCTGCTTCCTGACCATGATGCTCGCGGTGATCGGCATGTTCGGGCTGTTCCTGTTCATGACCTACTACCTGCAGGTCATCCTCGGCTACTCGCCGGTCCGGGCCGGCCTCGCCTTCCTGCCGCTGACCGCGGCGATCATCATCGGCTCCACCCAGATATCGGCCCGGCTGCTGCAGCGGGTCGCCCCGCGCCTGCTCATGGTCCCCGGCATGCTGCTGGCCGCGTCCGGGCTGCTGCTCCTGACCCGGATGACCGTCGGCTCCTCCTACACGGGCGAAATCCTGCCCGCGCTGATCCTGATGGGCCTCGGCATGGGCCTGACCTTCATGCCGGTGTTCGCCACCGCCACCGCCGGCGTGGCCCCGCGCGACGCCGGCGTCACCTCGGCGACCGTCAACACCTCCCAGCAGGTGGGCGGCTCGATCGGCACGGCCCTGCTCAACACCGTCGCCACCACCAGCAGCGCCGCCTACATCAGCGCCCACCTGCGCGGTCCGGCCTCGAAGGCCGCGGTCGTCCCGGCGGGCGTGGTGCACGGCTACACGGTCGCGATCGCGTGGGCGGCGGGCGTGATGCTGCTGGCCGGCCTGGTGGCGGGCCTGATGGTGACCGCCCGGGCCCCGGGACGCGGGGCCCCGGCCGAGACGGCGGTGCCGGAGTCAGTCGGCTGAGCGGCCCAGCCCGGCCAGCGCCCCGTCGGTGAGCCGGTACACCGTCCACTCGTCCTGCGGGCGCGCGCCGAGGGCCTCGTAGAAGCCGATCGCGGGCCGGTTCCAGTTCAGCACCGACCACTCCAGGCGCTCGTAACCGCGCCGCACGCAGATGCGCGCCAGCTCGGTCAGCAGCGCCCGGCCGTGCCCGCCGCCCCGGGCGGAGGGGCGGACGTAGAGGTCCTCCAGGTAGATGCCGTGCACACCGCGCCAGGTGGAGAAGTTCAGGAACCACAGCGCGAATCCGACGCTCTCCCCGGTCTCCTCGTCCACGGCCATGTGCGCGTACGCCGCCGGCCGCTCCCCGAACAGCGCCTCGCGCAACTGCTCCTCGGTCGCCCGCGCCTCCTGCGGGGCCTTCTCGTACTCGGCCAGCTCGCGGATCAGGGCGTGGATGACGGGGACGTCGGCGGGGGTAGCGGAGCGAATCATGAGGGTGAGGCTAACCGGGCGCGTCCGGCCCGGTCACCCCGGTCAGCTCCGGCCCGCCACCCGGTCGGCCACCCTGGCCAGCCGGGAGGACCCGGCGCCCGGGCGGAGCAGCTCCCGGCGGTCGGCGGCCCGGTAGGTGGCGTACATGCCGTGCACACCGAGCCAGCGGAAGGGTTCCGGCTCCCACTTGCGGACCTTGTGGTTCACCCAGGGCAGGTCGGTCAGTTCGGTCCGGCCGGCCTGGCCCGAGTCCTGCTGCACGAGGTCGCGCAGGGTGCGGGCGGCCAGGTTGGCGGTGGCGATGCCCGAGCCGACGTAGCCGCCCGCCCAGCCGAGTCCGGTGGCCCGGTCGAGGGTGACCGTGGCGCACCAGTCGCGCGGGACGCCGAGCACCCCGGACCAGGCGTGCTCGACCCGCACCCCCGCGAGGGCCGGGAAGAAGCGGGTCAGGATCTCCCGCAGGGCCTCTACCGTCTCGCTCTGGGTGCGGCCGTCGTTGTCGGTGCGCGAGCCGAAGCGGTAGGGCACCCCGCGCCCGCCCAGCGCGATCCGGCCGTCGGCGGTGCGTTGCGCGTACATGTAGGCGTGCGCCATGTCGCCCAGCGTCTCCCGGCCGTCCCAGCCGATCGCCGCCCACTGCTCGTCGCCGAGCGGCTCGGTGGCGATCATCGAGGAGTTCATCGGCAGCCAGGTCCGCCGCTGGCCCCGGAGCGAGGCGGTGAAGCCCTCCGTGCAGCGCAGCACGTAGGGCGCGCGGACCGTGCCGTACGGGGTGACGGCGTGCTTGGGCCGGATCTCGGTGACCGGCGTCGACTCGTGGATGACCACGCCCAGCGCCTCCGCGGCCGCCGCGAGCCCCTTGACCAGCTTCACCGGGTGCAGCCGGGCGCCGTGCGGGGTCCAGCTGGAGCCCACCGCGCCGGCCACCCTGATCCGCTCGGCGGTCTGCCGGGCCCCGTACAGCTCGCGGTCCTTCTCGCCGTACGACAGCTCGTGCTCGTGGAACGCCCGCAGCCGGGCCAACTGGGCCGGTGTGGTCGCCACTTCCAGCACCCCGCCCTTGTGCACACCGGCGTCGATGCCCTCCGCCTCGGTGACGGCGACCACCTCGGCCACGGTGTCGTTCATCGCCCGCTGCAGGCGTACGGCGGCCTCGTGGCCGTGCAGCTTCGCGTACCGGTCGCGGCCCGCGATCCCGTTGTAGAGCCAGCCGCCGTTGCGGCCGGAGGCGCCGTATCCGCAGAACTTCTGCTCCAGGACGGTGATCCGCAGGAAGGGGGCGGCCTTCTTCAGGTAGTACGCGGTCCACAGCCCCGTGTAGCCGCCGCCGACGATGACGACGTCCGCCGAGGCGTCCCCGGACAGCGGCTCGCGCGCGGCCGGGAGGCCGTCGTCCGCGTACCAGAAGGAGATCCCACCGTTGACGACACTGGTTGCCGAGCTGCTCATGGCCGGGACGTTAACCCCTGGGAGCGGCCAGTGTCTCCTTCGGATTCCATGCTTTTCCGCGGCCTCTGACCAGCGGACGGCAGGCGAGACCGACCAGGACGGCCAGGAAGTGCCCGAAGTCGGTGAAGGTACGGCCGGCGGCCAGCGGCACTGCGTAGAAGGCGAGCAGACAGGCGAGGTACAGGTACCGCCAGGGCTTCGCGATCCGGTAGGTGAGCACGGCCATCACCCCGGCCAGCGCGTAACTCACGCCGATGTCGAGCGAGTTGACGGCGGACGGCGGGGCATGGCCGGCGTGGATCGCCTGGAGCAGGGCCAGCTCGCTGATCAGCGTGGCGAGCACGTGCGCGGCGACGCACACCGCGAGCCAGCGCAGGGTGCCGAGCCAGCGCTCGGCCTGGGCGTGGAAGACGGTGTACAGCACGGCGTACGGCAGCCAGCGCCCGCTGTCGATCCACATCGCGCTGGTGATGAGCACCCGCACCGGGTTCCGCGACAGCTCGTGGATGTTGGTCGAGCGCTGCCGCAGGAAGTCCTGCTCGAACGCCGGTGACATGTGGTGCAGGGCGACGGTGGTGAAGAACAGGATCGTCAGCCAGACGTAGGTGCCCGGGGCGCTGAGCACGTAGGCCGCGGCCGCCCGGAGCCCTCGCCGTGCGCGGATGACCCGGTTCACAACCGACAGTATGGTCGCCGCGGGGTCCGGGGCGCCCGGCGACTCCGGCCCGGGGCCGTCCCCGCCGCTTCGCGCGCTGCGCCGTCCGGGTGAAGCCGGGGCGGTGCCCGGCGGGGCCGAACGGGTCACCGCCGGCCCCGGCACACCGGTCGGCGCGCCCGCTTCCGGCCCGCCGTCCGCGCCGCCCCTGACACGCCGCCGGATGGCCCATACGGCCATAGCAGGATAAAACAGCCATACCGTACGCGATATGAAGAGATGTCACATCGCATATCTCGCGTGCACCGCCGCCCTCGTCGGCACCGCCCTCGGCGCCGCTCCCGCGGTGGCCGCCCACTCGACGCTGGTGGTCCGCCCCGGCGAGTCGATCCAGAAGGCGGTCGACGCCGCCAAGGCCGGCGACACCGTCCTCGTGCTCGCCGGCACCTACCACGAGAGCGTGACGATCCGCACCCCCTACGTGACCCTGCGGGGCGTGGGTTCCGGGACGGTCATCGAGCCCGCCGCCAAGAAGGCCAAGAAGAAGCCCGCCGGGGCGAGCGCCGGAAAGGCCGCCGAGAAGGTCTCGAAGAAGGCCTCCAAGAAGCCCAAGAAGGTCGCGAAGAGCTGCGCCGAGGGCGGCAACGGCATCTGTGTGCTCGGCACCAAGACCAAGGACGTCAAGGGCGTCACCGTCGCCGACCTCAAGGTGACCAAGTTCAGCCGCACCGGGGTCTTCGGCATGGCGACCGACGGCCTGACCGTGCGCGGGGTGAACGCCGCGAACAACGGCGTGTGGGGCATCGCCGAGGAGCGGTCGGTGCGCAGCCTGCTGCGGGACAACTACGCGCACGGCAACGGCGACGCCGGCGTGTTCCTCGCCAACACCATCCAGGAGGAGGCGGGCGCCTACGACGCCAAGCAGACCCTGGTGGCGCACAACCGGCTGGAGGGCAACCGGATCGGCGTCACCGTGCGCCGGCTGCGGAACCTGAGCGTCGCCCGGAACTACGTCTCCGGCAACTGCGCCGGGGTGTTCGTGGTCGGTGACGAGAACAAGCCCAAGGCCGGACACCTGGACGTCACCGCCAACCAGGTGGTCGCGAACAACAAGTCCTGCGCGAAGACCGAGCGGCTGCCCGCCCTGAAGGGCTCCGGCATCGTCCTGACCGGCACCGAGCAGACCCGGGTGTCGCGCAACTGGGTCGCCGGCAACTCCGGCAAGTCCCCGCTGTCCGGCGGCATCGTGCTGTTCAAGAGCTTCGTGGGCGTGGCCGGCACGAACAACCGCGTCGACGGCAACGTCCTCTCGGAGAACTCCCCCGCCGACCTGGTGAGCACCGAGACCGGCAAAACCAACTCCTTCGAGCGCAACTCCTGCCGGGCTTCGAAGCCCGCGGGCCTGTGCTGACCGCACGGGCGCTGCCACTGCTGGACCGACGAAGGCCAAGGAAAGAGAGAGGGCGGCAGATGACGTCCGCTGAAACAGCACCACCGCCTCCCATGCGGCTGCGCGAACTCGTGTTCGGCGCGGCCTGTGCCGCCGCCGTCCGGGCCGCCGCCCGGCTGGGCGTCGCCGACGCCCTCGACGACACCCCGATGACCGCGGAGGACCTCGCCGCCGCGGTCAAGACCGAACCGAAGCCCCTGCGCCGGCTGCTGCGGGCGCTGTCCTGCTACGACGTCTTCGAGGAGCGGCAGGACGGCACGTTCGCGCACACCGGGATGTCCCGGCTGCTGCGCGACGACGACCCCAACAGCCTGCGCGCCATCGCCCTGTGGTGCACCGAGCCGTGGACCTGGGACGCCTGGCCCAGGCTCGACGAGGCGGTGCGCACCGGCGACAACGTCGTGGAGGGCCTGTACGGCAAGGAGTTCTTCACCTACCTCAACGAGGACGCCCCGGAGTCAGCGGACGTCTTCAACCGCGCCATGACCCGCTCCAGCGAGCAGTCCGCGCGCGAGGTCGCCGCCCTGCTCGACCTGTCCGGGGCCAAGTCGGTCGCGGACATCGGCGGCGGCCAGGGCCACGTGGTGGCCTGCCTGCTGGACAAGTACCCGTCTATGCGCGGCAGCCTGCTCGACCTGCCCCGGGTGGTGGAGAACGCCCTGCCACGGCTGCGCGAGGGCGGCGACCTCGCCGACCGCGCGCGGATCGTGCCCGGTGACGTCCGGGACGCGATCCCGGTCCAGGCCGACGTCTACATCATCAAGAACATCCTGGAGTGGGACGACGAGAGCACGTCCCGCACGCTGCGCAACGTCGTCGAGGCGGGCGGCCCGGGCACCCGCGTCGTCGTCATCGAGAACCTGGTCGACGACACCCCCTCGATGCGCTTCAGCACCGCCATGGACCTGCTGCTCCTCCTCAACGTCGGCGGGGCCAAGCACACCACCGACTCCATGGTGGGCCGGCTGACCGCGGCGGGCCTGAAGGTGGGCGACATCCGTCCGGTCAACCCCTACCTGCACGCGTTCGACTGCCACGTGCCCGCGTGACGCGGACACGACGGCACAGGCCACCGGCCGCCGGGCCCGCGACGCTGCGGGCCCGGCGGCCGGTGGCCGTCCGGGGGTGCCGTACGGCTCAGTCGCGCTCCCAGACGTAGAAGCGCTGTGCCATCGCGTCCTTCGGGGACCGCCAGGTCTCCGGGTCGTACGCGCTGACGTACGCCGTCAGGCGCTCGCTGATGTCACGGAACTCGGGGTGGCCGGTCACCTTGGCGATGGCGGGCCCGGGGTCCCGCTCGGACTCGACGAGGTGCATGTACACGTCGCCGAACTGGAAGAGGCTGCGCCGCACCACACCGACGAGGTGGGGCAGCTCCCCCCGGTCGGACTCCTCGAACACCTTGGCGATGTCCGGGGCGGAGCCCGGGGCCATGCGCGCGACGATCAGTGCCTGGTGCATGGGCTCGGTCCTTCCTCCGGCTAGTCGGCGAGGGCCGGCGCGGGACGCCGTCCGGCGGCCGCCTTCTCGATCTTCTCCCGGATGAGGGCCATCTGGACCTTGGAGTTCTTGTTGATGTTGTCGGTCATCCAGTCGTCGTCGACCGGGGCGTCCGGCTTCATCGCGAAGTCCTGCGTCCAGACCATCCGGGTGCCCGCCGGGACCTCCTCGTACTGCCAGAGGATGTCCATGTGGGCGAACGGGCCGGTCTCGACCCGGCGGGCCTTCACCGTGCGGGCCTTGCGGTCCGGCTCGCGCTCGGAGACCCAGCTCCAGACGGTGCCGTTGTCGTCCGGGTGCATGGTCAGCCGGAACGTCGTCCTGCGCCCCTCCTGGGAGAGGATCTCGACGGACGCGTACTCGCTGAAGAGCTGCGGCCACTTCTCCAGGTCGTTGGTCATGTCCCAGACCAGGTCGAACGGCGCGGCGATGGTGATCTCGTTCTGCGTGTGTCCTGCCATCTCAGGCTCCTGCCATCAGGGTGCTGTTGACGAGGTTGAGGAACTGCTGGGGTGTCTTGCAGCGCTCCGCGTCGACCGGCATCGGGGTGCCGTGCGTGTTCTCCAGCTCGCCGACGATGCCGAGCAGGCCGAGCGAGTCGATGCCGAGGACGTCGAAGCCCGTGTCCGGCGTGTCCTGGAGCTGCTGCGGGCTGACGGTGACCCCGGCAGCCTTCTTCATCAGCGCGGCGAGTTCTTCCACGGTGATCTGAGGCATTGCTCTCCTCCTTTGCTGTCCTCACTGCGCGGCGCCGTGCCGGAGCACGAGCGCCGAGTTCGACCCCATGAGTCCGCGGCTGAGCACCAGCGCCGTGCGCACTTCGGCGACGCGGGCGCGGCCGGTCACGAGGTCGAGGTCGTGGCAGACGTCGGCGACGTTGGGGGTGGGTGGGATCAGGCCGTGCTCCATCGCGAGCACCGCGGCCGCGGTGTCCAGCACCGGGGCCGCGCAGTAGCCCCGGCCGATGCCGGCCTTCGGCGCGGTGACCGGTACCCGGGTGCCGTGCGCGCCGAGGGCGTCGGCGAGCGCGAGGGCCTCCGCCCGGTCCGCCTCCGGCACCCCGAGGGCGTCGGCGAAGACGACGTCGACCTCCTCGGGAGCGCAGCCGGCCTCGTCCAGCGCCTGCCTGACGGCCTGCGCCAGACCGTCCCGGGACCGGTCCCAGCGGGAGGCGCCGGTGAAGGTCGCCGCGTGGCCCGCGACGTAGGCCCGCACGTCCGCGCCGCGCTCGCGGGCCGACGTCTCCGCCTCCACCACGAGCATGGCGCCGCCCTCGGCCGGCACGAAGCCGCACGCGGCGTCCGTGAACGGGCGGTAGGCGCGGGACGGGTCGGTCTCGGTGCTCAGCTCCTCGTAACCGAGCTGGCAGACCACCGAGTACGGCGCCAGCGGCGCCTCGGTGGAACCGGCCACGATCACGTCGGTGCCGCGCCGCACCGCCCGGGCGGCGTGCGCCAGGGCGTCCAGACCGCCCGCCTCGTCGGAGGCGACGACCGAGCAGGGGCCCTTGAACTTCCGGCGGATGGAGATCTGGCCGGTGCTCGCGGCGTAGAACCAGGCGATGGACTGGTACGGGCCGACGAACCGGCTGCCCTTGCCCCAGAGCTGCTGGAGCTCGCGCTGGCCGAACTCGCCGCCGCCGGACCCGGCCGCGGTGACCACCCCGATGGAGTACGGCTCCTGGGAGGTGTCGGCCTGCCCCAGCCGGGCGTCCTCCAGCGCGAAGTCGGCCGCGGCCAGGGCGAAGTGGGTGAACCGGTCGGTCTGGACGAGGAACCGCTCGTCGATGGTCGCGGCCGGTTCGAAGCCGCGGACCTCGCCGGCCACCTTCAGCGGAAGGTGCTCACAGCCCTCGCGGGTGACCCGGTCGAGGACGCTGAGGCCTTCCTGGGTGGCCTTCCAGAACGTGTCGGTGCTGGTTCCGTTGGGCGCGACCACCCCGATGCCGGTGACGGCCGCGCGCCGTTCATGCGGAGCACTCATCCTGTCCTCACTCCCTGGAACGGGTCAGGACCACCGCGGACTGGAAGCCGCCGAACCCGCTGCCCACGGACAGGACGCTGTTCAGCTTCCGGTCGCGGGCGACGCGTGGGACGTAGTCCAGGTCGCACTCGGGGTCGGGGATCTCGTAGTTCGCGGTCGGGGGGACGACCTGCTTGGCGAGGGCCAGCACGCACGCGACCACCTCGATCGCCCCGATCGCCCCGAGGGAGTGCCCCACCATCGACTTGATGGAGCTCATGGGGGTGTCGTAGGCGTGGTGGCCGAGCGCCCGCTTCACGGCCGCCGTCTCGTGGCGGTCGTTCTGCCGGGTGCCGGAGCCGTGGGCGTTGACGTAGTCGATCGCCGTGGGGTCCAGCCGGGCGTGGCCGAGGGCCATGTCGATCGCCCGGGCCATCTCCAGGCCCTCGCTGGTCAGGCCGGTCATGTGGTAGGCGTTGCCGAAGGTGGCGTAGCCGCCGAGCTCGCAGTAGACGTGCGCGCCGCGGGCCCGGGCGTGCTCCAGCTCCTCCAGGACGAGCACCGCGCCGCCCTCGCCCATGACGAACCCGTCACGGTTGTTGTCGAAGGGCCGGGAGGCGTGCGCGGGGTCGTCGTTGTTCGGGGAGGTGGCCTTGATCGCGTCGAAGCAGGCCATGGTGATCGGGGAGATCGGCGAGTCCGACGCCCCGGCTATGCAGATGTCGGCCCGGCCCTCCTCGACCGTGTGGAAGGCGTATCCGACGGCGTCCAGACCCGAGGTGCAGCCGGTGGAGACGGTCTGCACCGGACCCTGGGCGCCGAACCGTTCCGCCACCGCCGAGGCGACCGTGCTCGGCGAGAACGCCCGGTGCAGGTGCGGCTCCGCCTCCCGGTGGTCCACGTCCCAGCGCTCACCGCGGTGGCTGACCAGGACGTAGTCGTGCTCCAGCCGGGTCGTGCCGCCGACCGCGGTGCCCACCGAGACGCCCACCCGCCACGGGTCCTCGGCGGACAGGTCGAGACCGGAGTCCCGGACCGCCTCCTGCCCGGCGACCAGGGCGAACTGGATGTACCGGTCCGCACGCGCGGCCTCGTCCTCGCCCAGGCCGTGCGCCGCCGGGTCGAAGTCGCACTCGGCCGCTATCCGTGACCGCAGCCCCGAGGGATCGAAGAAGGTGATGCCCCGCGTCGCGGTCCGGCCGTTGGCAAGCAGATCCCAGAAAGCAGGTACGCCGATACCACCCGGAGCCACGATGCCTATGCCAGTGACCGCCACGCGCCGGGTCATGACCGGACCTGACCCCGGTCGTGGCCGGCACCCGCCGCGGCCGGCTCCGTGATCACCGCGGCGGCCCCGATGATCTCCGTCTCCTCGGTGTCGACATGGCCGAGCTGCGGACGCGGCGCCAGCGGACCCAGGTGGAAGACGATCCGCGCCTCGACCTTCCCGACGTTGCGGAACCGGTGCCGCATGTGCGCCGGGATCATCAGGCCCTGCTCGGGCCGCAGCGTGTGCGGCTCGTCGTCCAGGTCCACCTCGAGCTGACCGCAGACGACGTAGACGAACTCCTCGGAGTACGGGTGGTAGTGCTCACCGATGCGGTCACCGGGCTGCACGATGGCCACGCCCATGAAGCCGCTGGTGGAGCCGACCGTGGCAGGGGTGAGCATGGCGCGCAGGTCGCCACCTCGCCGGACGTTGGGCTCGACCTCGCTGAGGTCCACGATTTTCGGACGGGGTTTGATGGACAACGTTTCCTCCGGTGTCTGGGCCGCGTACGGCGCTGGGTGCTGGTGGGAGCCGCCGCAGGATCAGGCTTCGGGCGAACGGCGGTCGGTGATCAGGTCCATGCGCGCGGCGTCGGCGTCCAGCAGCGCACGCGCCTCGGCCGCCACCCGCGCCGGCAGCGGCACCGCATCGGCGCCCTGGTCGGGACGGACGTCGACCAGCCGCACCACGACGTCGTCCCGCTGGAACACCGTGCTGCGCAGCACCGGGCTCGACGGGTCGTCGGCGGACTCCGAGTCGGCCTTGGCGAGCAGCTCCGCCAGGTGCATCCCCCGGCCCGGCCGGGCCGCGTAGTACAGGGCCTGGCGCAGCCCCTCCTGCTGGTCACCCGCGCTCACGTGGTGCACGGCGGGCAGCGCCGCACGGGTGAAGAACATCCGGGCCGACTCTTGGTCGTCGAGGTCCCGGTCCTGCTCCAGATACGGGTTGATCGCCTCCTCCACGGCCCGCACCTCGGGCTGCCGGGCCACGTGCCGCAGCGCCGCGAGCAGGTCGCCCCGCACCTCGATGGCCCGCACCACCCGGTTGCCGTGCATGAACAGCGAGGTCCGGCACAGCCGCGTGGTGTCGTCCACCCGGGCCTCGGGCGAGGCGTAGTCCGAGAGGATCTCCGCGACCTTCTTCTCGCTGCCGGGCTTCACGGTGAAGGTCAGCGCGTGGCGGATCACACCGTCGCCGATGCGCGGGTGGGCCTGCAGCCGGCGCTGCCCCTGCTCGGCCTGCGACGCGGCGCCGCCGGTCTCGCGCACCACGTGGAACCGCAGCGACCGGGTGTCGCGGACGCAGCTGTGCAGCGGCTCCACCATCCGCACGTGCTCCTCGCTGTTCACCCAGGTGAGGAACGGCGGCGCACTCTCCCACTCGCTCGTGATGAGCCACTGGGACGGGTTCTCGATCGACTGGCAGAGCTGGTCGCTCACATGGCCCGGCACCGAGGCGACCTGGTTGCACAGCTGCTCGTAGGCCTCCAGGAACTGCTGCTGCGCTCCGTCGTGGACATCGACCAGCAGCACCACCCGGAGCCGCGAGCCGTCGAAGACGGACTGCGAGACACGCTTCGACACCTCACGGGCCGGCGTTGCTGAAGGACGTTCAGACGTCGTGGTCATCCTGTACACATCTCCTTCGCGGGGCAGAGTCGACGCCGCGCGACTGACGCGACGGCAGCGTTCCTTGATCCTGTGCCGGACCCCTCACGCCCGCGACTCGTATGAACCACGTGGGTGATTGGGCACGCGGAGCCACCGCCACCGGGCAAGAACACACACAGGCCCCCCATCTCGCGCCCCCCTTGCCTCTGGAGGCTTCGATGCATCAGAAAGCCGACCACCGGGTCCCCGTCCTCATCGTGGGCGGCTCCCTGGTGGGCCTGTCCACGTCCGTCTTCCTGGGCCGTCTCGGTGTCCGGCACATGCTCGTCGAGCGGCACTCCGGCACCTCCATCCACCCGCGCGGACGCGGCAACAACGTCCGCACCATGGAGCTCTTCCGGGTGGCCGGCATCGAACCGGACATCAAGGCGGCGGCCTCACTCCTCGCCGACAACCACGGCATCCTGCAGACGCCCACCCTCGTGGGCGACGCGGGCGAATGGCTCTTCAAGCACATCGACCCCGGCGGCGGACTCGCCAGGTTCAGCCCCACCGGCTGGTGCCTGTGCAGCCAGAACGACCTCGAACCCGTCCTCGTCGACAGTGCCCGCGAACTCGGCGGCGACCTGCGCTACTTCCACCAGATGGAGTCCTTCGAACAGGACGCCGACGGGGTGACGGCCGTGGTCCTCGACCGCGGCACCGGGGAGCGCTACACCGTCCGGGCCGACTACCTGGTCGCCGCCGACGGCCCCCGCAGCCCCGTCCGCGGCGCCCTCGGCATCGGCCAGAGCGGCCCCGGCGACCTCTTCGCCAACGTCAGCGCCACCTTCCGCTCCACCCGGCTGGCCGACACCGTCGGCGACCGCCGCTTCATCTGCTGCTACCTCACCGACCCCGAGGCCGACGGCGCCCTGCTCCCCGTCGACAACAAGGAGCACTGGGTCTTCCACGCCCCCTGGCACCCCGAGCGCGGCGAGACCCTGGAGGAGTTCACCGAGGAACGGCTCCAGCACCACATCCGGCGGGCCGTCGGCGTCCCCGACCTCGACGTCCAGATCACCGGAAAGGCGTCCTGGCGCGCCGCCGAACGGGTGGCCGACCGCTACTCCAGCGGCCGCGTCTTCCTCGCCGGCGACTCCGCCCACGAGATGTCGCCCACCGGCGCCTTCGGCTCCAACACCGGCATCCAGGACGCCCACAACCTCGCCTGGAAGCTCGCCGCCGTCCTCGACGGCTGGGCGGGCCCCGCCCTCCTCGCCACCTACGACACCGAGCGCCGCCCGGTCGCGACCGCCACCAGCGCCCGCGCCTCCGCCCGCTCCGTCGAGCACAGCCACCCGGGCTTCGCCCCCGCCCCCGGCGTCGGCGGCGGCAAGCGCGGCGGCATCCTCAACGTCGTCCTCGGCTACCACTACCCGGACGGCGCCGTCCTCGGCGCCGACCCCGGCCGGCCGGTCGTCTCCGACGCCCTCGACCTCACCGGCCGGCCCGGCACCCGCGCCCCGCACCTCTGGCTGCGCCAGGCCAACCGCCGGCTGTCCACCCTGGACCTCTACGAGCGCTCCCTGGTCCTCCTCAGCGACGCTCCCGACGACGCGGGCTGGCACACGGCCGCGCGCGCGATCGCCGCGGCGGACGGCGTACGCCTGGACGCCTACCGCATCGGCCCGGGCGCGGACGCGGACCTGACCTACGAGGACGACGCCGCCGACTGGGCCGAGCTGCACGGCGTCACCGCCGACGGCGCGGTCCTCGTCCGCCCGGACGGCTTCGTGGCGTGGCGCGCGACGGGCGCCGTACCGGACCCGGAGGGCGTGCTGCGCGAGGTCCTCGCAGCGGTGCTGCGCACCGGCTGACCCGGGACGACGACAGGGCCACCCGCACCGGTGCGGGTGGCCCTGTCTCGCGGAGCCCCCTGTCGGATTCGAACCGACGACCTTCGCTTTACAAGAGCGGCGCTCTGACCAGCTGAGCTAAGGAGGCCTGCACGCGCGCGCGTGGCGCGGGCGTGCCAGCAGTGTACCCACGTCCGGGCCGGGCCCCGGAGGGAAAATCCGCGAAGTTCACAGGGGCGGGGTACTGACAGACCGCGTGCCGCCGGGTAGCGTCCTGAGCCGGTTCACTTCGGTGGACTACACCAACCACCTTCCTACAACGGATCGTCCGGCACGTTCCTGCCGGTAGAAGGGGGCCCATTCACCATGGCCACTGTCACATTCGACAAGGCGACCCGGATCTACCCGGGTTCCACCAAGCCCGCCGTCGACGGTCTCGACATCGCGATCGAGGACGGCGAGTTCCTCGTCCTGGTCGGCCCGTCGGGCTGCGGCAAGTCCACCTCCCTGCGCATGCTCGCGGGCCTGGAGGACGTCAACGGCGGCGCGATCCGCATCGGTGACCGCGACGTCACGCACCTGCCGCCCAAGGACCGGGACATCGCCATGGTGTTCCAGAACTACGCCCTCTACCCGCACATGACGGTCGCCGACAACATGGGCTTCGCGCTCAAGATCGCCGGCGTCAACAAGGCGGAGATCCGGCAGAAGGTCGAGGAGGCCGCGAAGATCCTCGACCTCACGGAGTACCTGGACCGCAAGCCGAAGGCGCTCTCCGGCGGCCAGCGCCAGCGTGTCGCCATGGGCCGCGCCATCGTGCGCGAGCCCCAGGTCTTCCTCATGGACGAGCCGCTGTCCAACCTGGACGCCAAGCTCCGCGTGTCCACCCGTACGCAGATCGCCTCGCTGCAGCGCCGCCTCGGCATCACCACCGTCTACGTCACCCACGACCAGGTCGAGGCCATGACGATGGGCGACCGGGTGGCCGTGCTCAAGGACGGTCTGCTCCAGCAGGTCGACTCGCCGCGCAACATGTACGACAAGCCCGCGAACCTGTTCGTCGCCGGCTTCATCGGCTCCCCGGCCATGAACCTGGTCGAGGTGCCGATCACCGACGGCGGTGTGAAGTTCGGCAACAGCGTGGTGCCGGTGAACCGGGACGCGCTGAAGGCCGCCGCCGACAAGGGCGACCGCACGGTCACCGTCGGCGTCCGGCCCGAGCACTTCGACGTGGTCGAGCTGGGCGGCGGCGCCGCCGCCACCTCGCTGTCCAAGGACACCGAGGACGCCCCGGCCGGTCTCGCCGTCTCCGTGAACGTCGTCGAGGAGCTGGGCGCCGACGGCTACGTCTACGGCACCGCCGAGGTCAGCGGCGAGGTCAAGGACCTGGTGGTCCGGGTCAACGGCCGCCAGGTCCCGGAGAAGGGCGCCACGCTGCACGTCGTGCCGCGTCCGGGCGAGACCCACGTGTTCTCGACCTCCACGGGCGAGCGTCTCTCCGACTGAGCCCCGACGGACCGAGGAACCCCGGGTGAATCCGGGATGAACCGGTCACGTTGACGCCAGAGGCCCCGCGAACCGCCGCGGGGCCTCTCCGTTTGTGTCGACATACCCCGGCAGAGCGATCATTTCGGGCGATGGGCGTCAACCCCTTACCCAGAAAGTAGCGGCACTTCATCCCCCATAGGGGTGACTAAATGTCGCCAAATCATTACCGGGCGCTACCCTCACACGCGTGAAGCACTCCACCATCCCTCAGACGCGACGCGGCCACCGGGGCGGCCCTGCCCGCCGTATCGGCCGCACTCTCGCCCTCGTCCTGCCCGTCGTCCTGGTGCTCTCCGGAACCCTCGCGGTCACCCGGGTCAACTGGACGGGGAGCTCCTCCAGCTCGGTGCTCATGGCCTCGGACGTCTCCTCGGCGTCCGTCTCCTCCAAGGCCGTCTCCCGCGCCCCGCAGGACCTGCTCCGTGACCGGCTGATGACCGAGCTGCAGGACAAGAACCCGGGCGTGGTCCTGACCCACCTCCAGCAGGCGGTGAACGGGCACCCGTCACTGGCCAGGCACTGCGGCTCCATCGCCCGCGCCCTCGGCAAGGCCGCCGTGCGCATCTACGGCCCCACGCGCGCCCAGTCGTACGCCCGCCCGGTCTGCGACACGTCCTTCGCCTCCGGGGTGCTGACCGCGCGAGGCTGAGCCGCCGGGGCGCCACGTACAGTTCGGGCATGACCCATCCGAACGCGGCGTCGCGCCCCACTCAAGCCGTCGTCCTGGCCGGTGGCCAGGGCTCACGGCTGCGTCCCTACACCGACGACCGGCCCAAGCCGATGGTCGAGATCCCGGGCACGGGAACTCCGATCATCGGCCATCAGCTTGCCTGGCTCGCCGAGGAGGGCGTGACGGACGTGGTGGTCTCCTGCGGCCACCTCGCCGAGGTCCTGCAGAAGTGGCTGGACTCGGCCGATCTGCCGGTGTCCGTCACCACCGTCGTCGAGACGGAGCCACTCGGCCGCGGCGGCGGCCTGAAGTACGCCGCCGCGCGTCTGCCCCACCCCGACCGGCCCTGGTACGCCACCAACGGCGACATCTGGACCCGCTTCTCCCTGCGGGACATGGCCGACTTCCACACCGAGCGGGACGCCGTCGCCACGCTCGCTCTGGCCCGGCCGCGGCTGCCCTGGGGCGCGGTGCGGACCGACGGCTTCGGGCACATCACCGACTTCATCGAGGCCCCGCCGTCGACGTTCGAGATCAACGCGGGTGTCTACGTGTTCTCGCCCGAGTTCGCCGGCCTGCTGCCCGAGCGGGGCGACCACGAGCGGACGACGTTCCCCCGGCTGGCCCGGGAACGCCGACTGGCGGGCTTCACGATCCCGCAGGGCGCCTACTGGCGGGCCATCGACACCGCCAAGGACCTCGCCGAGGCGGCCAAGGAACTGGCGGCTCTGGGGCGGTAGACCCGGCCCGAGCCGAGCGAAGGGCCCGTACCGCGCCGGTACGGGCCCTTCGGTGTTCGTCGCGACGGGCGCGCTAGCCCAGCAGGCCGCCCACCAGGCCCGGCTGGCCGGAGGAGGTGCTGCCGCCCGAACCGGTGCCGCCGGTCGAGCCGCCGCCGCCCGTCGAGCCGCCGCCGGTGCTGGTCGGGCCCGCCGTGGTGCTCGGGGCTCCGCCGCCGGTCGGGGAGGTCGGGCGGGGCGGGATCCGGCCGGTGGTGCCCTGGGTCTGGCTGGGCGTCGTCGTGGTGGTGCCGGCGCTGCTGCGGCTCGCGCCGGGCGTGCTCGCCGCACCGGACGGGCCGGTGGTGGCGCCCCCGCTGGGCGCCCTGGAGGCCGGCGGGGACGACCGCCGGTCCTGGCCGGGCTTGTGCGGGAGCGGGGAGCCGGGCACGTTGTTGCGCGGGGCCTCGCCGGGGCCCGGGACGACCACCCGGCTGGAGTCGCGCACCGCACCGCCCAGCAGGGAGCCGACGAGCAGGGTGAGACCGACGGTGACGGCGGTGACGAGGGCGCCGCGGCGCAGGACGTAGCGGCGCAGCTCCCAGATGTCGGAGCGGGGCCCGAGCCTGCGCCAGGCGCTGCCGGCCAGCCGGCCGTCGACCGAGTACACCGGGGCGCCGGCGATGACCAGCGGGGACCAGGCGGCGAGGTAGATGATGTCGGGCGCGTCGTAGGCCGGGACCGTCTTCCAGCTCACGGTGACGATCAGCGCGGCGGAGAGCAGGGCGCCCACGACGGCCGCGACCCGCTGCCAGCAGCCGGCGATGGTCAGGACGCCGACGACCACCTGCAGGAAGGCGATGACCAGCCCGGAGCCGATGGGGTGGTGCAGGGCGAACTGGCGCAGCGGCTCGGCGACTTCCCACGGGTGCAGGGTGTTGAGCCAGGTGACCATGGAGCCGCGCTTGCCGCCGTCGAAGTAGACGGGGTCGCACAGCTTGCCCATGCCGGCGTAGATGGAGATGAAGCCGAGGAAGATGCGCAGCGGGAGCAGGACGACGCCGAGGTTCATCCGGCGGCCCGGGTAGTAGGCGTGCCGGGCCGGGTCGTCGCTGTGCCGCCTGCCGCGGCGGGGGCGGTCGCCGGCCGTCTCCGCCGAGTCCTCGTAGTCTTCGAACTCGTCGTCGCAGTCCGGCTGTTCGTAGCCGGAGTCGCCGTACGCCGACTCGGCGTAGCCCGGTTCGTCGTAGACGCTGCCGCCGCCGCGCAGGGGCGGCAGCAGCCGGGTGCCGTCGTCGGAGGAGGTGCGCTGGTGGCCGACGACGGGGGTCTCCACGGTCCCGTCGAGGTCGCCGTAGCCGTCCGGGTACCCGCCGCCGACACGCGGGATGACCTGGGTGGCGCCGGCCAGGCCGGGCTCCTCGGTGTGGCGGACGCTGCTGCCCCGCACGGCCTGGAGCAGCCGGTGGGCGCCGGTGTCGTCGGGGGCGGACCTGCCGCTCCACACGACGGGCCGGCGGCGCCCGGCCGCCCCGGCCCGGCCCGCCGCGCCCACGGACGGCATGCGGGCGGTGTCCTGGGCGGCACTCAGGTGGCGGGCGATCCGCGGGGACTGGCTGCGCCTCGACGACGCGCCCAGCTGCACGCGGAAACTGGCGTGGGTGACGATGACCTGCGCCGGATCGCTCGGCACCTTCACCATGCTCAGCGCGGGAGCGTCGTCGTACCCCGACGAGCGGTCCCCCGTGGGTGTGCGGGGTGTTCTGGTGTCCACACTCATCTAACCGAGTGACGTGGAGTTAGGACACTGCCACGACGGGGCGGATGTGTCCGGACTCCGTCAAAGGTGTCCCGAACACCCCATGGACACCTGAATTCCCCCGTGCGAGTGAAGCCGCGGACGGGTGTTCAGGCCCGTCCGCGTGACGTCGCGTCAGCTACGGCGGCTCGCCGCCTCGTACAGCACGATGCCCGCCGCCACACCGGCGTTCAGCGACTCCGCGCCACCCGGCATCGGGATGCGGACCCGGTAGTCGCAGGTCTCGCCGACCAGGCGGGACAGGCCCTTGCCCTCGGAGCCGACCACGATGACCACCGGACCGCCCAGCGCCTCCAGGTCGCCGAGCTCCACCTCGCCGTCGGCCGCGAGGCCGACGACCGTGATGCCGGCCTTCTTGCAGGCCTCCAGGGTGCGGGTGAGGTTGGTGGCGCGGGCGACCGGGGTGCGGGCCGCCGTGCCGGCCGAGGTCTTCCAGGCGCCGGCGGTCATGCCGGCCGAGCGGCGCTCGGGGACGACCACGCCGTGCCCGCCGAAGGCGGAGACGGAGCGGACCACGGCGCCGAGGTTGCGCGGGTCGGTGACGCCGTCGAGGGCGACGATCAGCGGGTCCTCGCCCGCGTCGTAGGCCGCCGCCGTGAGGTCCTCGGGGTGCGCGTACTCGTACGGCGGGACCTGCAGGACCAGGCCCTGGTGGTTCAGGCCGTTGGTCATCCGGTCCAGCTCCGGGCGCGGGGCCTCCATGAGGTTGATCCCGCCGCGCTCGCCGGCGAGCTGGAGGGCCTCGCGCACCCGCTCGTCGTTGTCGATGAACTGCTGCACGTAGAGCGTGGACGCGGGCACGCCCTCGCGCAGCGCCTCGACGACCGGGTTGCGGCCGACGACCAGCTCGGAGGCGGACTTGCCGCCGCGGCCCCGGGCCACGGGGCGGCGCACGGCCTGCTTCGCCTTCGCGTTGGCGACGCGGTTCTTCTTGTGGCCCTTGCGCATCTCGGCGGGCGGGGTCGGGCCCCGGCCTTCGAGGCCCTTGCGCCGCTGGCCGCCACTGCCGACCTGCGCGCCCTTCTTGCCGGACATGCGGCGGTTGTTCGCGGCCATGACCTACCTGTTCTCTGACGGAAGTGTTCGTACGTCTATGCAGTGTGCCGCCCGGAGGGCCGGACGGCACAATCGATCACCGGATCGCCCGCCGCTTCAGCGCGGGCCGAGGCTCCAGCGCGGACCCTGCGGGCTGTCCTCGATGACCAGTCCGGCCTGCCCCAGCTGGTCGCGGATGGCGTCGGCGGTGGCCCAGTCCTTGCGCGCGCGGGCGGACTCGCGCTGCCCGAGGACGAGCCGGACGAGGCTGTCGACGACGCCGTGCAGGTCGTCGCCCCGGTCGCCCTCGCCGGCCCACCGGGGGTCCAGCGGGTCGAGGCCGAGGACGCCGAGCATGGCCCGCACCTCGGCGAGCCGGGCGACGGCGGCCTCCTTGTCGTCGGCGGCCAGCGCGCTGTTGCCCTGCCGGACGGTGGTGTGCACCACGGCGAGGGCCTGCGGGACGCCGAGGTCGTCGTCCATGGCGTCGGCGAACGCGGGCGGGACCTCGGCGGCGGGCTCGACCACTCCCCCGGCCAGTTCCACCACGCGCTGCACGAAGCCCTCGATGCGCGCGTACGCCGACTCGGCCTCGCGCAGCGCCTCCTCGCTGTACTCGATCATCGACCGGTAGTGCGGGGTGCCGAGGTAGTAGCGCAGGACGACCGGGCGCCACTGCTTGACCATCTCGGAGACCAGGACGCTGTTGCCGAGCGACTTGGACATCTTGTCGCCGGCCATGGTGACCCAGGCGTTGTGCACCCAGTACCGGGCGAAGTCGTCGCCGTAGGCCTTGGCCTGGGCGATCTCGTTCTCGTGGTGCGGGAAGATCAGGTCCAGGCCGCCGCCGTGGATGTCGAAGGCGCTGCCCAGGTACTTGTGGGCCATGGCGGAGCACTCCAGGTGCCAGCCGGGCCGGCCCGGGCCCCACGGGGTGGGCCAGGTGGGCTCGCCCGGCTTGGCCGCCTTCCACATGGCGAAGTCACGCGGGTCCCGCTTACCGGTCTCGCCCTCGCCGGACGGCTGGAGCAGGTTGTCCAGCTCCTGCCGGGACAGCTCCAGGTAGCGCGGGAAGGACCGCACGTCGAAGTAGACGTTGCCGTCGGCCGCGTAGGCGTGCCCGCGCTCGATGAGGCCCTGCATCATCTCGACCATCTCGGTGACGTGGCCGGTGGCGCGGGGCTCGTAGGTGGGCGGGAGGCAGCCGAGGGCGGTGTAGCCGTCGTTGAACGCGCGCTCGTTCTCGTAGCCGATCGACCACCAGGGCCGGTTCTGCTCCGCTGCCTTGGCGATGATCTTGTCGTCGATGTCGGTGACGTTGCGGATGAACGTCACCTCGTAGCCGCGGTACTCGAACCAGCGGCGCATGATGTCGAAGTTCAGGCCCGAGCGGATGTGCCCGATGTGCGGAGCCGCCTGCACGGTCGCGCCACAGAGGTAGATCGAGACACAACCCGGCTTGAGCGGGGTGAAGTCGCGGATCTGCCGGGCGTTGGTGTCGTACAGGCGAATAGTCACCACTCCAGGGTAGTGGGCCCGGAGCGGTGCCTCGTGCCGGTTGGCTAGAACATGCCCACGACCTTTTCGGGGGTGATCCGGACGACCACCCGGTCGGCGTCGTCGACGGACGCCGGGTTGAACTCGGCGTACCTCTTTCCGGTGTACTTCACCGACAGTTCGTCGATGAGGTCGTCGGCGCCGTCGGTGGTGAACTCCGCGGTGCCCCGGATCTCCCCGTAGACGTAGGGCATCTCGGGGTCCTGGACGACGACGCTCACCCGGGCGTCGCGGTCCATGTTCTTCTTCTTGCGGCGGTCGACGGTGGTGGAGAACAGGATCTGGTCGCCGTCCCGCTTCACCCACACCGGGGACAGCTGCGGGCTGCCGTCGGGCTGGATCGTGCCGACCACGATGAAGACGGGTCCGTCGAGCAGGGACTTGAGCCGGTCGGACAGGGCGGCGGGCATGGGTACCTCCACAATTTCGGGTCTGCGGTGACTTGGCAGGTACCCTCGCACGCCCTCAGCGCACCCGCACCACGAGCGCGGTGGCGACCGCCATCAGTCCCTCGTCGCGTCCGGGGAAACCGAGCCCGTCCGTCGTCGCGCCGGACACCGACACCGGCGCCCCGGCCGCCTCGGAGAGGATCTTCTGCGCCTCGTCGCGCCGCCTGCCGATCTTCGGGCGGGGCCCGACGACCTGGACGGCGACGTTGCCGATGGTGAACCCCGCCTCGCGGACGATCCGGGCGGCCTCGGTGAGCAGGGTGACGCCGGAGGCGCCGGACCACTCGGGACGGCCGGTGCCGAAGTGCTGTCCGAGGTCGCCGAGGCCGGCCGCGGAGAAGAGCGCGTTGCAGGCGGCGTGGGCGACGACGTCGGCGTCGGAGTGCCCGGCCAGGCCCGGCCCCTCCCCCTCCCACTTCAGTCCGGCGCACCACAGCTCGCGGCCGTCCTCGAAGGCGTGGATGTCGGTGCCGATGCCGACCTGGGGCAGCACGGGGGCGTCAGAAGCCATCGTTGAGCCTCCTGCGGGCCAGGACCGCCTCGGCGAGCACGAGGTCGAGCGGGCGGGTGACCTTGAAGGCCTCCTCATGGCCGGGGACGGTGACGACCCGCCGGCCGAGCTGCTCGACCATGCTCGCGTCGTCCGTGACGTCCTCGGTGACCGTCTCGTGGGCGTGGACCAGGGTCTGCCGGTCGAAGCCCTGGGGCGTCTGCACGGCGCGCAGCCGGGACCGCTCGGGCGTGGCCACCACCGGCTCGGGGTCGCCGGGGACGGCCGCGGGCTCGACCTCCTTGACGGTGTCGGCCAGCGGCAGCGCGGGGACGACGGCGGGCGCGCCGTCGCGCACGGCCTCGATGACCGCGTCCACGGTGTCGACCGGCACCAGTGGGCGGGCCGCGTCGTGCACGAGGACGACGCCGTACTCGGGCGGCAGGGCGTCGAGGCCGAGCCGGACCGACTCCTGGCGGCTGTCCCCGCCGGGCACGACGAGGAAGTCGGTGCGGTCGGGCAGGGCGTGCGCGTCGAGCAGCGACTTGGCCTCGGCGGCGCCGTCGGGCGGCGCGACGACGATCACCAGGGAGACGTGGCGGGACGCGGCGAGGGCGCGCACCGCGTGGATCAGCATGGGCGTGCCGTTCAGCGTGCGCAGCGCCTTGGGGGCGCCCGGGCCGAGGCGTACGCCGCGGCCGGCGGCGGGAATCACGGCGGCGACGGGGATCTGCGCGGGTGCGGGGCGCGAATCGTCAGACATCGGTTCCTGTCAGGTTTGTGTGCTCGACCTACGTGGGTATGGCCTGGGGAGTGCCGGGCACGACCGCTCGACCGGACCCTTCCGTGACCCTGGTCGAGCCGTCTGCCCGGGCCCGGCACACCAAGTATCGGGGGACCTCACCCGAGATGAACGGCAGGCGCTCGCGGCGGACGGTATGTCCGGGTACGAACATGCCGCAGCGCCCGGCGACATGGTGAGTGTCATCGGGCACCGCGGCATCTTCACTGTGCTGAGCGAGTCGACGGCGGCGGGTGCCGTCCGTCGCGCGTCAGGAGGCGAGCACCTCGTCGAGCAGGGCCTCGGCCTTGTCCTCGTTGGTGTTCTCCGCGAGGGCGAGCTCGCTCACCAGGATCTGGCGGGCCTTGGCGAGCATGCGCTTCTCGCCGGCGGAGAGTCCGCGCTCGCGCTCGCGACGCCACAGGTCACGCACGACTTCCGCGACCTTGATGACATCGCCGGAGGCGAGCTTCTCCAGGTTTGCCTTGTAGCGACGGGACCAGTTCGTGGGCTCCTCTGCGTACGGCGCGCGCAGTACCTCGAAGACCCGGTCCAGCCCGTCCTGACCGACCACATCACGCACGCCGACGAACTCCGCATTGTCCGCTGGCACACGCACCGTGAGGTCACCCTGGGCGACCTTCAGCACCAAGTAGGTCTTGTCCACGCCTTTGATCTGACGAGTTTCGATGGCCTCGATCAGCGCGGCCCCGTGATGGGGATAGACCACGGTGTCGCCAACCTTGAACGTCATGTGACAGGTACCCCTTCCGTGGCTATCCAGGGTAACACGGATACGGCGTGTTCTGAATGGCGTTTTCGCAGGTCAGGGCATATCTCGGGGCTTGACAACAGCAACAGGAACGTGCTGCGAGGGTGGCGTCCGAGCCGGAAGGCGGCGGGAATTCGCAGGTCGGAGGGGCTCTTCGGGCGAGGCGAAACACGTACGCCACACACGCGCCGAGCCGCCTCCAGAAGGCTGAACGTCCCGATATGTCCGCTCCCAAGCGTACGACTTCCGCTACTCCGTTCGGCGGCGGGGGTCGGGTCCGGGACGATTCCGGAATTGATCACAACGGCCGGGAAGGGCGGTCGGTGATCAATATCCGGGGTGGTCGCGCATTCCTTCACGGAAATTTCGCGCAGCGTGTTGCCGGGATGCGGACCCCGGCGTCACGGGCGCGTTATACGAATGCGGACGGCCCGCTCCGGCAATGTGACCGGCGGGTCGCTTCCGGCCGCGGGGTACCCCCAGCCGGAGGGAAGCGGGGCGCTTGGGGGAGGGTCGGGTGCGATCGCGTGGGAACGGCTCGGTAACCTGAGGCCGCTGACAGACACTTAGGGCGGCTTTATACGGGAGCCGCCCCTGCGTTCAAGGAGATGCCGCCGCCGTGAGCAGCAGCCTTCGACGCGGCGCCCTCGGCGCCGCCGCCATCGCCTTCTCGGTCGCCTCGCTCGCCGCGTGCGGCTCCGGCAACGACGCCCAGACTCTGCAGATCAAGCCGGACAACGCGGCGACCAGCGTCGGGAACATCAAGGTCCAGAACGCCACGGTCATCACGCAGCCCGACCTGACGTCCACCGGTCCCGCCGTCGTGTCCGCGACCATCTTCAACACCGGCAAGACCGCCGAGACGCTGCAGTCGATCGCCGTCCCGGGCACCGGCAAGACCGCCACGCTGCACCCCGCCAAGGGCCAGAGCCTGACCATCCCGCCGCAGGGCTCGCTGATCCTCGGCGGCAAGGACAACGCCTCCGCGGTGCTGGAGAGCAGCCGCGAGGCGGTCCGGGACGGCAACGCCCAGAAGGTCACCTTCACCTTCGACAAGGCCGGTGACGTGAGCCTGCGCGCCTTCGTGGTGCCGGCCACCAGCTACTTCAGCGGCTGGGGCCCGAGCGAGGTCCCGTCGGCCTCCGCCTCCGCGGCTCCGGGCGCGAACGCCTCCGGCAAGGGCAAGGGCAAGAACGACAAGGCGAGCGCCTCGGCGAGCGCCTCGGACGCCGCGTCCGTCTCGGGCGGTGACGCCGCCGGCGGCGACGCCACCGGCGCCACCCCGAGCGACTCCGCGTCGCAGTCGGCCGCCGGCAACTGAGCAGCCGCGACACGAAGGGCGGCACCCCGTACGGGGTGCCGCCCTTCGTCGTGTCCGCGTGTCCGCCCGCCGGCAGCCTCACCGGTCGTCGGGCCTGCCGGTCTACGGCTCGAACTTGTAGCCCAGGCCCCGCACCGTCACCAGGTACCGGGGCGCCCCGGGGTCCGGCTCGATCTTCGCCCGCAGACGCTTGACGTGGACGTCGAGCGTCTTGGTGTCGCCCACGTAGTCGGCGCCCCAGACCCGGTCGATGAGCTGCATGCGGGTCAGGACGCGGCCCGCGTTGCGCAGCAGCATCTCCAGCAGGTCGAACTCCTTCAGCGGGAGGTCGACCTTGGAGCCGGAGACCGTCACCACGTGCCGGTCGACGTCCATGCGGACCGGACCGGCCTCCAGGGCGGCCGGGGTGACCTCCTCCGGCTCGCCGCGGCGGCGCAGCACCGCGCGGATGCGGGCGACCAGCTCGCGGGAGGAGAAGGGCTTGGTGACGTAGTCGTCGGCTCCTATCTCGAGCCCCACGACCTTGTCGATCTCGCTGTCCTTCGCGGTCACCATGATCACGGGGACGTTGGAGCGGCCGCGCAGCTGACGGCACACCTCGGTACCGGGCAGACCCGGCAGCATCAGGTCGAGGAGAACGAGGTCGGCGCCGTTGCGCTCGAACTCGTCGAGTCCGTCGGGGCCGGTGGCCGCGACTGCGACCTCGAAGCCCTCCTTGCGGAGCATGTACGACAGGGCGTCGGAGAAGGACTCCTCGTCCTCGACGACGAGCACTCGGGTCACGGAAGGACCTCCGGGGCGGGAAGCGGTTCGTAAGGAGATGAGTCGGGCGCGCCGCCGGCCTCGTCATCGAGGTCGGGGTGCTGCTGTGCGCGGTCGCGGGCCACGCCCGCCTCCGGCAGCCTGAGGGTGAACGTGGAGCCCTGGTTCTCGGCGCTCCACACCGTGACCTCCCCGCCGTGCGAGGCAACCACGTGCTTGACGATCGCGAGACCCAGACCGGTGCCTCCGGTGGCCCGGGAGCGGGCCGGGTCGACGCGGTAGAAGCGCTCGAAGATGCGCTCCTTGTCCCGGTCGGAGATGCCGATGCCCTGGTCGGTGACGGCCAGTTCGATCAGGTCGCCGCCGGGGGCGCTGACCCGGCGGGCGGCGATGCCGACGCGGGTGCGGGCCGGGGAGTAGTTGACGGCGTTCTCGACCAGGTTGCCGAGCGCGGCGGCGAGCTGGCCGCGGTTGCCCCAGACGTGCAGGTCGGCGCCGTCCTCGCGCCGTCCGCCGCCGGTCTGGTCGGGCCCTTCGGGGGACCACACGTTCGAGGCCATGGTGATCTGCTTGGCGCCTGCCTGGTGGCGGCAGCGGTCGACGGCCTCGGCGACCAGCTCGTCCACCCGGACCGGCTCGGCGTCCTCGAGGGGATCGTCGTTCTGCACCCGGGACAGGTCGATGAGCTCCTGGACCAGGTTGGTCAGCCGGGTCGCCTCGATCTGCATGCGGCCGGCGAAGCGCTGGACGGCCTCGGGGTCGTCGGAGGCGTCCATGACGGCCTCGGAGAGCAGGGAGAGCGCGCCGACGGGCGTCTTCAGCTCATGGCTCACGTTGGCCACGAAGTCGCGCCGCACGGCCTCGATCCTGCGGGCCTCGGTCAGGTCCTCGACCAGCAGCAGGACCAGCCGGGAGCCGAGCGGGGCCACGCGCGCGGAGACGGCGAGCGCCTCGCCGCGTCCGGTGCCGCGCCGGGGCAGGTCCAGTTCGACCTGGCGTATCTCGCCGTCGCGTCTGGTGTCCCGCGCCATCTGCAGCATCGGCTCGACGGAGAGCCTGCCGCCGCGGACCAGCCCGAGGGCGTACGCGGCGGAGCTGGCCTTGACGACGGCGTCGGCCTCGTCGAGGACGACGGCCGAGGAGCGGAGCACGGACAGCACGGTGTCCACGCCGGGCGGGAGTACGGCATCGGTGTGCAAGGAAGTCCTGGTGGGTCGCTTCTGGTCGCGTTCGCTCCAGCGGAACGCCAGCATGGCGATGACACCGGTGAGCACCCCGGCGATCGCTGCCGCTGCGGCGACCGCCGCGTTCACGTCCATGCCACAAGGTTAGGCATGGCGTGCGACGTGACCACAGCCGTCGAGGTGCGACCTCGAACACTCGTCGCCCAGAGTTCACCTTGGAGCCAGGACCGGTTCATTTGGGGTGGCGGAAACGGACGCGTACGGGGCAGAACGTGGGAGCGTGGGGTTCATACCGCCGGTCACGCCACGGGGCGCCTGGTGTCACGGCCCCCGGGAACCCCGAAGGAAGAACGTACGAGAGGGAATCTCTGATGCGGGACGCGTACCACGAGGAACTTGACTCGATCGGCGACAGCCTGGTGGAGATGGCCCGGCTGGTCGGGTCGGCGATCGGGCGCGCCACGACCGCCATCCTCGACACCGACCTGAAGCTGGCCGAGAACGTCATCGAGGCCGACAAGAAGGTCGACGAGCTCCAGCACGACCTGGAGGCCCGGGCGATAGCCCTGCTCGCCCGCCAGCAGCCGGTCGCGACGGATCTGCGGATCGTCGTCACCTCGCTGCGCATGTCGGCCGACCTGGAGCGCTCCGGCGACCTCGCCCAGCACGTGGCGAAGCTGGCCCGGCTGCGCTTCCCCGAGCGCGCGGTGCCGTACGACCTGCACGCCACGATCCTGGAGATGGGCCAGCTCGCCCAGCGCCTGATGGCGAAGGCGGCCGAGGTGCTCATCACCAAGGACGTCGACCTCGCGATGCAGCTCGAGCAGGACGACGACGAGATGGACCTGCTGCACCGCACCCTCTTCCAGCACCTGATCGACGACCGCTGGAAGCACGGCATCGAGACCGCCGTCGACGTCACCCTGCTGGGCCGGTACTACGAGCGCTACGCCGACCACGCGGTGGCCGTCGCCAAGCGGGTCGTCTACCTGGTGACGGGCGAGCACGCGGACGACCTGCAGCAGGACATCCAGCCGGTGACCAAGGTCGAGGGGGCGTAGCGCCTCCCGCCGGATCGAGCCGGTCTCCCGGCCGGATCGCGACCGGCTCGCGGGGAGGCCGGGCGGGGCGGCCGGACGCCTCGATGCGCCGTTGATGCGCCCGGCGGAACGGGCATGGAATGGGCGAAGGCATTTTGCCGAGCCTCTGAGGAGGGGACCCATGGCCGAATCCCCCGGCACCACGCCCGATCCCACGCAAGCGCGTGAGTCGGACCAGCCCACCGAGAGCAGGCACCTCCCGCTCGTCGCCGCGTGCGGCTGCGGATCGGGCTGTGGCTGCGGGTGCCAGTCGGGCGCTCCCTGCCAGTGCGGCTGACCCGGACGAACGCCGAGGGGCCGGTGTGAACCCGTTTCACACCGGCCCCTCGGCGTTCCCGCCGCTCACGCGTCGGCGTTCAGGGCGCCTGCGCGCTGCGGTGCAGGTCCTCCAGCGCGTCCAGCACCGTGGACGTCCGGTACCAGTCGAGCCAGGCCCCCGCCTCCCGGGCGACCAGGTCAAGGGCGTCCAGTTCGGCGCCGGTGAAGTCGTGGCCCGGCTGGGCGTGGTGGGTGGAGAACATGCCCTGCGCGCGGCCGGCGGGGCCGGGGATGGGCGTGCACTGCACCGAGCGGCTGTGCGCGGCGAGCGCCGCGGCGCGTGAGGGCTCGTCGAAGTCCGGGGCGCTGGCCACGTCGTCCACGACGACCCGCTCGCTCTTACGGGCCGCCTGGCCGCAGGGGGTCGTGGTGCCGTCGACCACCGCGAAGAAGTGCACGAAGTCGGCGGGGAAACCGCAGTGGGACTCCAGGCGCAGCGTGTTGTCGCAGGGGTCCAGGAGCTGGACGTTCGCCATGTCGGTGTGGGTGATCGCGCAGGCGGTGTCGCGGAGCGCGTCCAGGAACACGTGCAGCGGCAGCGCCTGGCCGACGGGCAGGGGCAGGAAACCGACGGCCGGCTCGGCGGGGTGCGCGCGCCCGGGGAACCAGGGCTCGCCGGAGCGCGGCGGCTCGGCCTGCACCAGTGCACCGGCCAGCCGGACCGCCCGCATCCCGTGCCGCCGGGCCACCGTGCGCAGCAGCGTGCCGGCGGTGTCCGGGCCGGGCAGGCCGTAGCGCTCCACGAGCACGCCCTGCGCGCGGGCGACCACGGCGTGCGTGAGCAGGCGGTGCCGCAGTTCCACGGCGTCGGTGCGCGCGAACGGCGGTGCCGGCGACGGCTCCGGGGCCGCCGCGGCCGCGGCGATGACCCCGGCGAGCGCTTCGGACACCGACGCGTACAGCTCGGGCCCGGCCCGGCCGGCCCGCTCGAGGGCCGCCCCGGTCCGGGCGAGCACGGCGGCCGCCTGGGCGGTGCAGCCGGTCAGGCGCAGCGGGCGGCCCAGGTCGGCCGACTCCTCGGCGAACCGGTACAGGACTTCGGCGCCCGCGGGCTCCAGCCGGTACAGCCCGGTCAGGTCGACGACGAGCTGGGCGGGGCCGGGCGCGGCGAGGGCGGCGGCGAGACCGGCACTGGTCGTGGCGTCGGCGACGCCGTGCAGGGCGAGCACCGTGAGTCTGCCGGTGGCCAGTCCGGGGACCGCCAGGTCGGCCACGGTCTCGCAGGAGAACTGTTGCATGGCCGCTCCCTGCGCTGGGGGGCGACGGGACCTGCGGGCCTCGCTGCCGGGCGCTTCCCGGCACTTCTCAGCGTAGTCGCGCCCGGACGGGACGGCAGATCCTCGGTGGGTCAGGGGGCGGGGCGGGACTGGTCCCGGGGTGTGAGGTCCGCTCCCCCAGCACCCGCCGCCCCTCTCCAACGGACCCGCCCCCCGAAAGCCCTCGGCTGCGCCCCTGCGCACGAGAGCGACACCCGCGGCGAACCGGGGTGCGGGCGTCAGCTCCGGGGCGTGATCACGGCGTCCGGGGCGAGGGTGCGGCGGATCAGGGCGTGCGCGGTGTCGACGAGGCGCTGGTGCCGGTCCCGGGAGTACGCGCGCAGCAGGCCGTGGGCCTCGGTCAGGGAGACGCCCGCCGTCTCGGCGATCATCCCGGTGGCCATGCTGACCGCCGCGCGGCCGGCCAGCGCGGCCTGGACGCTGCTGGCGACGTCCGTGGCCCGCAGCGGGTCCGGGGTCCAGTTGACCAGCGCGACGGCCGACACGTCCGCGAGCGCCTGGGCCAGGTCCAGCTCCAGCGGGGCGAGCCCGCCCGGCCTGCGCAGCAGCAGGTTGACCGCGCCCACGGTCTGCCCGTGGACGCGCAACGGCAGCGCGTGCGCCGCGCGGAAGCCGCTGTTCAGGGCGAACGGGACGACCAGGGGCCAGCGGTCGGTGTCGGCGGCGAGGTCCCGGGCGTCGACGCGGTGCCCCCCGCGGAAGCAGTCCAGACAGGGCCCCTCGTCCGTCTGCAGCTCGAACAGCTCCAGGAAGCCGGCCTGGTCGTCGGTGACCGCGAGCGTGCGCAGATCGCCGCGGGCGGTGACGGCCATGATCCCGACCGCGTCCGCCCCGGTGATCTCGACGCAGTGCTGGGCCAGCCGGTCGACGAGCACGACCGGGTCGACGTCGTCGGCGAAGGAGTCGGCCAGCCCGACGAGCGCCTCGGCGAGCTGCTGTTCCCGGCTCATGACCGGTCACCGTCCCTTCCCTGCTCGTCGTCGGGGTCGTCCGGTTCCGGCTGGAAGCGGAGCTTGCGGGCCAGGACGTCCCGGGCCACCTGGCTGACCGTACGGCCCTCGGCGAAGGCGCGGGCGCGCATGCGGTCCAGGGCCTGCTCGGGGTCCACTTCGATCTGCACCATCACCATGCCGACCGCCTGGTAGACCTCGGTGTGGTCCGCTTCCGAGGCCTCCACCCAGGACGCTACCCCCTCCTCCGCCTCGTCATCGGTCCCGTAGGCGGGCTGCACGCTCATCAAGGCGTAGGTGACCGCGTCGCGCACCCACAGCGCGGTCCGCAGATCGGGTTCGGACAGGCCGCCCACCTGGTCGCAGTACAGGTCGAGGGTGCCGACGGCGGCGCCGCTGACCCCGAGGGGGAGGGAGAACACCGCGAGCACGCCCAGCCCGGCCGCCTCGTGCGCGAAGACCGGCCAGCGCCGGGCGTCACGGCCCGCGGTCAGGTCGGCGGCGATCACCGGCGCGCCCTGGTCCAGGGCGGTCTGGCAGGGGCCGTCGCCCAGGGTGTACTGCAGTTCGGCGAGCCGTGCCGCGACGCGGTCGCTGGCGCACCAGGTCACCTGGACGCCGCGTCCCCCGGAGATCGACACGGAGGCGCCGGTCACCGGCAGCAGACGTACGCACGCCTGGCACAGCGCCTCCGGCATCCGCTGCGGGTCGTCCCGCACCGCGCGGGCCGCCGCGGCCAGCGCGTCACTGACATGGATCCGGCTCCTGACATCGGGCGGCACACCACCACCGTCCGGCTGCTCGGGCTGCCCGGGCGGCATGGTCATCACCCCCGTCGGGCCAAGCGGTCAGCAGACATGATCCCTCAGTATCCCGTCCCCGGATCGCTGTCCGGGGCGCTACGGCGGCCGAGTTCCCCGCTCACGGGAAGTAGCACGGAAAATCGCCGAACGCCCGCTTTCCGGAGCCGGACAGCCCGCCGGCCGAGGCGGACGGCCTGCTCGCCGAGAGGACAGCCTGCCAGCCGAGGCGGACAGCCTGCTCACCGAGGGGACAGCCCGCTCGCCGAGGGGACAGCCTGCCAGCCGAGGCGGACAGCCTGCTCACCGAGGGGACAGCCCGCTCGCCGAGGGGACAGCCCGCTCGCCGAGGGGACAGCCCGCTCGCCGAGGGACAGCCCGCTCGCCGCCGGGACCGGCCGCCTGGCGGAGCCGTCCTGAGCGTGGGGTCCTGCGGAGATCACCGGTCCGCTGACGCCGCCACGACCCCGTAGGTGACCAGGCCGTAGGCCAGGTGCGGGATGGCGTCCGAGGCCCAGTCCACCGCGGACCACGTGCGCGGATCGCTCACCCCGAGACCGGCGATCGGAGCGTCCGCCGCCGCCATCGCCAGGGCCCCGGTGAGCGGGCCGCCCAGCCACACCGGTACGCGCGCACCGGCCCGGTGAGCCAGTGCCACGGCCACCCCGGCCGCCACGCCCACGGCGATGCCCGACAGCGCCCCCAGCCCGGTCAGCCGGTTCGCCCGGCCCTCCGACTCCGGGACCGGGTGCCCCAGGCCCGAGCTGACCTTGTCCACCACGGTCTCCGGGGTCCCGCTGGAAGGCCTGCCGCGCAGCGCCATGTCCCCGTACGTCACTGCGTTCAGCGCGGTGGTACCGGCAGCCCCCGCGGCACACCCCCACAAGATGCTCCGGATCATGCCGCTACGGGTTTCCAGAACCCGCGCGGCCGAATCACCAGGGGCCCCACGGTCACCGAGGCGGGTGAAGCATGAGGCGTCCGCGCGGCCATGTGCGCGACGGCGGGAGGTCGGTCAGCGGCACCTCACGCGCGGGTCCGCCCTCTCACCGCGGATCACCCTGCCGGACATGGCCCTGCACGACCCGGAGCCGGGGTCCCGGCTCGCCTACGCCGTACGGGCGCAGGAGAGCCAGCTGGTCGCGCTGTTCTCCGGGAGACCGCACGGGGGACGGCGCGTGACGCCGGATCAGGCACGGCGTGGGGCCGTCGCCTTTAGGGCACTCCTCATCGGCCTCGCCCAGCGTCACCCTGGGCCTCGCGCCACCGAGGACGCTCCTCAACGGGTCGCTGAAGAAAGGCAGATACTGTTCAGCCGCCGATGAGCCGACGCGCCGCGTGACGCGCGGCCGGGTGATCGGAGCTGCGGGGGGCGGCCGGCGGCCGGCGCCCCCGTCGTTCGTGGCGCTAGGCCGCCTTGCGTCCCGGCGCGCGTACGGCCGGGTCCGGCTCCAGCGTGTCGTCGAGCAGCAGGGTTTCGTCGTCCCCGAAGTCGGGGGCCTGGAAGGGGTTGGTCGCCGGAGGCGGCGACACCGCCGCGGAGCGGCCGGGCTGCGCTTCCAGGGCGGAGAAAAGCGACGTCATGTCGATCGGAGAACTCTCTCTCGGTGCAGGTCCCTTAAGGGAACCTGGTTGTGCCGTGACCGGGCACAGCGGTCCTACAGCTTGGTCATCTTGGCGTACGGGCTCAGGATCCGCATCTGCGACGAGCCGAAGTCCACGAGCACCGCGACTCCGTCCTCGATGCCGACGACTCGGCCGAGGCCGTACATGTCGTGCGTGACCTGGTCGCCCACGGCGAAGTACTTGGGAGCCGGTGCGACCGGCGCCTTGAAGGGGCTCGTGGGCAGATGGCGCTTCGGCGCAGCAGGCTTTGTCATGGCTCAGTATGCGCCTTCGTTCGACCTGTTTGCTGTGGCCGTCGGCACAGATCCACACGAGCACCCCCACCCCAAGCCGCTGACCTGCGACTTCGACCCCACCGAAGCCAAAACTGAACCGCATATCCCCTTCCCCGGCACCGGCAGACGCCTACGGCGGCCACGGCACGGCACGAACGGCGGACAGAACGTGTCATACGGACCCCTGACGATCAGTGCCTGCGGCTATGTTGGTACCGCGAGCGAGCGCGACGCTCCGGGGGAGGTGCCATGGGGGCGAAGGCGGGACTACTCACGTACGCCGACGGCGACTTGTCGGGTCGTCCGCGGAAGATGGAGACGTCGAGCCCGGCATGGACCTGACCACATGGCTGGCCGTACTCGGCTTCATCACCGGTGCCGTCGGCCTCGGCTGGCAGATCCTGACCCACAGGCTCACGGGTGGAAGAGTCCGGATATTCGCCACCCGCGAGAAACTGGACGACCAGTGGATCGTGCGCGTGAATGTCACCAATGCCGGCCGGCTTGCCGCGTCGGTGGAGGGCGTCGCCATCTGGGCACAGGTGAACGGACGACGCCTCCGCAGGCTCGCCTGGCGAGCGGTGCTCATCGCGCGGATCGGCTGGGTGGATGCTCGTGCGCGGCTTCTCATCTTCTCGCCGTGCTTGACCTTCAGCGCCCCAGCGGGATACGCCGACCCTCGGGACCGGGTGCAGTTCCCGTTCGTTCTGCAGCCGGGACAGACCGTAACGCTGCCCACGTTGGGCATCACCTGGTCCGACGTGGACAAGCGGCCCCTGCGGGCGGCGGTACTGCTCGGCTTCGGCCCCCCGGTGCAAGTGGAAGTCCGGGATGTCGAAGAGCTGAACCCGTTCGTGATCTCAGCACCCTCGGGGAACTGGACCTTCCACCTCTCCGCGTTCTGGTCCCGGCCTCCGGCGGAGGACGACGAGTCCATCATCCGGCGCGCAATGCTCCACTCGGCATTGGTGGAATCCTTCCCAGAGCTGCTGCAGGACCTCGAGCGCTTGTCGCCGGCACCCGCCACCACCTCTCTCGTCGACCTCCTTCGGGAGGCCAGGCACCAGCGGGGCTCCGGGTTGATCGCTGACGAGCTGCTGAACACGCTTCGGCAGCGGCTGGACGAAATGGCACGGACGGGCCCGAGTTCTGTCGAGGTGGTTCGGGCGGCGCTTTCCGAGCTGGAGCGCTTCGAGCAGCGGACTTCTCAGTAGACCCCGAATGCGGGTAGATCTCTCGGACTCATGGCGGCCGTGAGCGGAGGGCCCGGGCCTCCCGAGGCCAGAGCTGGGCTCTGCCCCATCATGTGCTTCATGCCTCTGACCTTCGGCCCCGACCGGCAGACCCGCGAGTTCCGGTGCGACTGCTGCAACGCCCCCATCGAGCGGGCCTGGAACTTCGTGTACGCGGACGGCGCGCCGTGCGCGGTGTACTTCGCGAACTGCTACCACCACGAGGACCGGGACCACGACGCGTGGATAGACGTGATCTTCGGGACCTGGGGCGCCGGATCCGACCGGTGGGACGATCACGTCTCGTTCGCATGCCGGGTGGGACCGGTCGCCGGTCAGGACCAGCCCGCGTCCACCCTCGTCACGGCGGGACTCGCGCATCCCGACGGCCCGCTCTTCGGCCGCAAGCTGGACCGGGAAGCCGCTCTGCGGCATCCCCGCCTGGCGGAGTTCTGGCAGGTCTCGGACTTCATCCTGGAACACGACCCGTTGGTGCGAGGTCACGTCTACGGTCGCTGAAACGGCCCTCGCCGAGTACCCGGGCCATGAGAATGCCCCCGAGTCGCGCCGTAAGCGCAGCTCAGGGGCATGATCGCAATACCTACTTCTTCTTGCCCTGGGTCTTGCCGGGGATCTTGGTGAGCTGGGTTTTTGCTGGTCAGGGGCGGTGGGCTCGTGCACCTGGTGGTCGTCGTTGGTCGTCATTTGCCACTGTTGAGCGGCCGCGGACGGCCCAGAGACGGCCCAGCCGGGGGCCCTCGGGCTTCGTCATCTCGCTTTGTCAGTGGGGGCGGCTCTGTGCATCCGCCAACGAGGGCCACCCCCTGGGGAGGTGCTTTGGGAGCCAAGACGGGCTTTCTGGTGTACGCCGACGGCGAGGTACCGGGGCTGCTGCGAGAAGCGGGCACAGCGGACCCCGCACGCACGGCCGGCATGATGCGGCTGCTCTACCCGGGCTGGGAGATAGAGGAGAGCGAGGGCTCGACTCTCTGGGACGGCGTATACCCCCCGGAGGGGACGGCGTACTCGGCGAGCTGGCCCGGCGTCGAGGTCATCGGCGACCAGAGGGTGATGATCGACTTTCCTTCCCAGCTCCCGGAACACCTCGTAGCGTCGAGCGCCGGCCGGCGGCTCGTGCTGCACGCCATGCACAGCGTCGTGGACTGGCTCGCTTTCGCCGTATGGGAGGACGGCCGACTCGTCCGCTCTCTGAGCCTGTCCCCGGACAGCGGCATCATCGAGAACATCGGCGAACCACTCTCCTTTGAACTGCCCTACTGGGCCGGAGACCGTCCGGCCGACGTCATCCCCTGGCCGGACGCGGATGAAGAGCCGTACCCACTGCCGTTCCACCCCTTGGAACTGGGCGAAGACGCACTGCGCGCGCTCTGCGGCTTCGTACTGGAGGGCCACCCCGAGCCGGACGACATCGACACGGATAGCATCCGACTGCACGGCTTCCGGGTCCGGGACCCACACGGCCCTGATCCCGCGGAGCGGGAAGCGGCGCTGCAGAAGGCCGTGGACGCCATGGGCCCACCGCGCTTCTTCTCTCTGGGCCCTGACGGCTCGCTCGTCGAGCGCGATGGCCTCTAGCTCCGGACTTCTTCGTCCCGAAGCAACTTGGATGGGCGTTGGGCCCTGGGTCGCTGTGGCACCCACCTGCACCGATGGTCCGCAGGCGTCCGCGCTCGCTCGCTGGCGTACGTCGGCGTTGTCACGCAGTGAGACACTCGGTCGCTGCGGCTCTTCCCGCCTCGCAGTCTCCGAGGCGGACAGCAAGGCGTCCAAAGCCGCTCGAGCTCCGGCGATTCCACGGCGCCACTCTTCGCCTTGCAGGGCCGCGGTGTCCCACTCGACCACCGGTTCGGCGCCGGTCGTGCAGTAGCCGTAGACCTGGTGGGCCACCTCATCGGTGAGGAGTTCGTCGTAGTGGAACGTCCCCTCGAAAGCCGTCCAGGCCACTGCCCGGGTGTCTGCGCAGACACGTCGAAGTACTGCTCGCATGTACTCACGCAGATCGAGCGAGACGTCATCGAAGTCGAGGTCGTACGACACCAGACCGAGCCGCTCAACGGCTTCGGGCTGCTCCAACAGAGGGAACGGCAGGTAGGCGTCGGGGACCAGCCCCGCGAGGTGAAAAGCCTCCTTCGGCAAGGGGGTGTTGCCGGAGCCGATGACGAACACGTTCACCGAGACCGGACCTCGCCAGCACAGCATGTCGTGTACCTCCCCTGCCATCGCCTTTCTCCCACTTCCCTCCGACAGCCCCCATTGTGTGCACTGTCGTCTGCAGCCTGCCACCAGCGGTATTGCCCGGTGTCGGCGCCATCATGACCAGCGTAATCACTGCCGACCACCGCTTTAGGAGTTCGATCGACACCCGCCCCTGATGCCGCCGCCGCCAGGTCCGGCCGTCGTGCGGGGGCGCTGCCGTATGCCCCCGTCCGGCTTCGTTGATGTCAGCCGTGGATGTCAGACCTCTCTGGCATCCTGCGCCAGTGACCATGACATGGGCCGCCTTCTGGGCTCTGATAGCCACCCTGAACGGCGAAGCCACGGAGGCGAACTGCCGGCGCCTGGCCGAGGAGCTGAGCCGCCGTTCCGTCCCCGACATCATCGGCTTCGCGGAACGCCATGCCGAGGCTCTCTACCGCCTGGACCAAGAGAAGTTCGGGACGCTTCCGGTCGCTGACATGACGGACCGGAACGGCGAGCCCTTCCCGCAGTCTGCCGACGTGTTCCTGTACGCCCGTTGCGCTGTCGTCGCCGCGGGACGAGCCGTATGGGAAGGCGTCTTCTTCGACGTCGACAAGTTCGCGCCGTACACCTCGACCGAGTTTGACGGGGAGTGGCTGCTGTACGTGCCGGATCAGGCGTACGAACTCGCCACCGGGAAGGAGTGGGACCGCCCGACCCGGTACTGCTTCGAGAGCTACTCCAACAGGGCTGGATGGCCGGACCTGGAGAGCTGAGATGGACTACCGCTTGCTCGGGCACGACTGGGGCACGGCGCCTTCTGATCCGTAGCTCTAGAGAGAACGGTCGATCAGGGTCATACCGGACGAAGTTGAGTCCGTGGCGCCCACTGCTGAGCAGGGACGGCTGCTGTGGTTGCTGTACCTCGCTGCTGTACGCAGAATCACCCGCATGGGATCCATGCAGCCTCAGCTGACCTGGCCGTTTGAAAAGGAAGCCTTCCCCCATGACTTGCTTGCGATCATCCAAAGGACGGTCTCGGCTGGAGAGTTTCCGGCCCTCACTGTGATCCACGATAACGAGGATGACTGGCTCGTGAGCGACGGCGTCCACGATCCCAACGGCAGTGATGCCTCATCGGTCCTCCACCTCCAGCACGTCTTGGACTTGGACCCATCAGTTGCCCAGCTGGCCACCATGCCACCTGGATGCGTCGCATGGCGATCAACTGCAGCTGATGACTGGGTCATTGAGGAATGGACCTACGCCGACGACTAGCACCGGATCGGTAGGACTGCGGCGCAGGGCTTAGAAGGCGCTGGGTGCGTTCGCAGGCGCGTCCCCTCTGACCTGGCATTCTCTGGACGTCAAGCGCGGAGACTGGGCTCCGTCGACACGCATGCGACACAAGTGGCGTGAACGGACCATGCCTGGTCTCCCCGCCTCTGGCATGCGGCAGAACACAGCCGACAGAAACGGTTGCGGGCGATGTTGCATGCCGTCCCCTGCGCGTGGGGACGCCCTAGTCGAGAGCTAGCTCTTCACAGGTCTGCGTTACCAGGAGCCGGCGTCTAGGGAAGGCCGAGATCGACGGGTAGCCATGGGAGAATTATGAATTGGGGAACAATCGCTACGGTCCTCATCGGTGGAATTATAGGACTGAGTGGCGACGCTATTGGCAGAATAGGGGCTGCTCGTCAAGCTCGAAGGGCCCGAAAAGAGGCATTGGAGGATGCCGAGATAGCGCGAAGGCGAGCGATTGAGGACATTGATAGGACGGTGAAAAAGGATAGGGAGCGGCGTGCAGTAGAAAATATACTAGGTGCTTACCTTGAAAATCCCATCACCCTCTTGAATCAAGCGAGAGAGGAGACAATTGCGAGCATCGCCAAAATATGCGTGATATTGGGGTTTGAGCAGTCCTTTATTCTCGACCGAGATTTGCGCCACCGGATTGCTGAGATCGGTTACTTTCTGGATATCGCGACAGAGGACGGCGTGGCCGAATACTCGCTTGCAGAAGTGGGTTTCCTCTCCAGAAGTGAGACTCGGATGCTGATGGGAGCGTGGTCTAGAGGCGAGGATCTGCCAGACTCCATCGAAGGTTGGAAAGAGATACGGAATAGACGTCCGCAGATTGAAGCGCGATGGCAAGAGCAGCTGCGCGATGCGGGCTCGCGGGTGGTCGTACCCCCCCTCTCCGTCTACTGATCACGAGTCCCGTCCACCAGTGAGGTCGACGAAGCCTTCGACTCTGACCAGTCCAGACGCCGTGGGCCTCTGTCGCTATTGGTCGGCGTCGGATGACCTTGTACGACCCAGGGCCCGCTGGAGCCGATCGCGCTGGCCGGCGTATTCAACGGCACGTGCACAATCTGGCACGCAGCTGGGCTCGCACGACCTACCTAGCCTCGCTCGCTGCCGTCTGCCGTCGTTGCCGTCAGCGCTGCTGTCACTGCTGCGGGCGACGTCGCGCGAGCACCGCATTAGCAGTTCGATCGGGCAGGCTCTGCCGGATGGTGACGTTGTGAGTTACGAGGGATAACGGATCACCGACGTGCGCCGTCTTCGATGACAAGTGTGGATGTCAGGCAGCCTCAGCGCCTTACCAATGCTCTATGACATTAAGAATTTCCGCAGTTTGGGTGAGGTCGTGTCGTAGCCAACTCCCTATTCGGGATTTCCGCGACGAGTTCACCTGAGCGTAGGCGCTTTCCCCAATCCCTGGCCGACAATCCGATTCCTTCAAAGGAGCCGACCTCGCGAAGCGTGGTTCCGCGCGCCCACTTAGCCCCCTGGGCGTCTTCAAACGCAAGAGTCGTTGACACTGGCTGTTCAACGTCCGCATGATTCTTCTTTGCTATCTGATCGAAAGCCGAGTGTAGGGCCTTCTTGGTGAAGACTAGCTGCGTACAGGGCGGTAGGCTAGCTGACGCGTACTCCGCCTCAACTTCATGCACTTTCAGGCCGGACTCTTTTGCAGTGATCAGATCGGACGGCATGTGCAGGAATGAGAACCGCACTGTCAGCTGGTAGATCGCATCGGGTGAGCGATTGCTGACCACGGCAACTTCTTCTTTACTGGGTTGGCTGTTGCTGTACCAGAAGCCCACCTGTACCGCCTGCGACCGATGATCGCGTTCATTCTGAGCCCTATTGAGTGTTTGCTGGTCCCGCAGCGTCAGCCCCGTGTAGTAGGTGGCTACGGCTGAAATGACCAGCCCAACCACAGCCGCGATGGCCGAGGCAAAGGTGCCCCACGATGAGAGCCATGCGGCACGGTGCTCTACCGGGTCAGGTTGAGACGTTGGAACAGACCGAGCCGCCGAGCGCAGAGCCACACTGCGAACGATTGACGTTCTCCAACGCGGTGTGCGTGCCAGCCCGGTGGTGCTGGGCCGTTCTCGTTGCTGAGTCGCCGTTCGAGCCCGGACCCGCCGGAGTCTTGCGTGGGTTCCGGATGTTCCTGGCCTCTGACGCCGCGACGCCACCCTGCCCCCTTGGCTGCTCCCTGGTTTCAGAGGGGCATTATGCAGGAAGGCGGGTCCCCTCGACGGGTGTCTTCGTGGCCTGGGTCTTGCCGGGGAGCTTGGTGAGCTAAGTGTGCGCTGCTTAGCGGCAGTTGGACTGTGCGCCTGGTGGTCGTCGTCGGTCGTCATTGGCCACCGTCGAGCAGCCTCGGACGGCCCAGAGACGGCCCCAGATCGGCGAACGTCTACGCCTCTACGATGCTGGCCATGGGGACATCTGATTCCGTACCGCTCATACGCGCCTGTTGGCTTTCATGGCTCGCGGTCGAGACTGTCGATCAGGCGGAGGTGGTAAAGGCCCTCGGTTTGACGGAGGTACAGGAGACGAGCTGGGCCAACGGCGTGGAACTCATCGACGAGGTGGCGCACGACGAGGAGGAGCCGTTCTGCACCGTTGTCGTCACTCCGCCCATGCAGGGGTGGACCCTGGTCGTCGGACCGTACTTCGGCCTGCCCCATACACAGCAGACGGCGCACGTCACCCACCTGTGCCGAGATTTGAGTGCGCGCTTCGGTAAGGCCCAACTCTTCTTCCACAGTGAGCAGAACGACGGGGAGGCGTGGCTGATTGCCGAAAGCGGACGGATTCTCAGGCGTTGGATCAGTGAGTACCCAGAGCTCGCCATGGGCGAACCGTTCGGTGTGGAGCGACGACTCCTCGATGCCTACGGGATCACGGGCAAGCCCGAGCATCTCGATCCCGCCAGCGATCTGGCCGGCGACTGGGCGGCCACTTGGGGGGATTGCTGGGCCACGACGGTAGCAGAGGAGTCCAGCATCGATCCCACGAGCGCCGCCGCCGACCCAGGATCGATCAGCAGCATGCTGGTGGCAGCCGCTCCGACTCTCGAGTAGGCGTTCCTCTGCCACCACCGGGGGTTCCGGCGACCACCGCTTTAGGAGTTCGATCAACAGTCAGGATGCCCATGACGTTTGCAAGACCTGATGGCCGCGACCGACCGCGCCGGGATGTCCATGTCCGCTGTCGTTGATGTCAGACGTGGATGTCAGCATCGGGTCCGGGCAGAGCTCTGAGCCGCCGTACACCCCGTCCGACAACATCTCCCAGTTGTCTCCCAACCACGGAGCGCCCGCAGTCCCTACCTCAGGAGATCAAACAGCCCGCGAACGAGCCCTGAGCAGAGGCCTCCCAGGGCCGTCAACAGTACTTCGCGGCGCCCCGTCTCGCGTCGCTGTCTTGCTCGGTTCTTGCGTTTAGCCATGCCTCCGCCTTCAGGTCTTATCTGTGGTCGTAGCCGACCGCACAGCGCTGGCGCGACTCGGATCGGTCTCTCCATTGAGCGGTGCGGGGCGGAGTGGGTGGCGACTCGGTGCCACAACTTCCCTACTGCGCTGCAAAGTTGCTGCTCACGAGAGTGTGTGTCTACTAGGATCGCCACTCCGAGACAGAGCGTGCCACTTTGTGCCAGCAAGGGGATTGTCCATGAGGTCACGAGGCGCGAAAGGCGTGGACATGCCATCCGAGGACATCGTTCCTCCAGGGCCGGCACGTGACGTCCTCTCCGAACTGCACAAGCTCTACCTGCTTGCTGGCACCCCTGGGCTCCGAGAGATCAGCACTGGCATAGCAGATAGGGAAGATTTTTCGTCCACCCTGAATAGGAATCTAATTTCGAGAATCCTTACCGGAAAAACTGCTGCCAATGCTCTTCAGTTGGACAGTTTGGTTAGATTCTTTGCCGAGCGAGCGGTTAATAGGCTGAATCCCGATGAGGAAAGCGATCGTCTGCTCGCCCTGTGGATGGATGCGAACGGCGCCCCTCAGAGGAAATCCGACCTCTCCGGCCAAGGCGGAGATTCAGTGGAACTCGCACTCCGGGAGGCGAGTTCACAAGGCACGGCTGAGCCGTTGGTGAAGATGTGCACGAACGCGGACCCGTCAATTGTTCTGCGCGTGCTGGATGAAATCGGACGACGGAAATGGAGTGCTTTCCTTCAGGATGTGAAGAAATCACTATGCGTGACCTTCGCACCTCCGAATGTGCCAACACTTGTTGCTGAAATGCGCCTTTATGGGCACTACGGGTGGGATGCGCTAAGAGTGCTTGAAGGTTTTGGACGTGCCAGGTCAGTAAGTGAAGTTGCGGAACTGATGAGACTGCTTTGTGTAGCTGGCAGCACCGAGGATGCGGCGTCGGTCCTGCATGCGTTCCTGCGCGTCAGAAAAACTCATGATGCCGCAAATCTTTATGGAGCGCTCCTGGAGGTCGACGTGGCACCCTGGGAGCTGAGAGAACCTTTCTCGGGGAATACACCTTTCGTTTCTGATTTTGTTGAATTTGCGTCCTTGCTTGACGAGATGGGAAGGAGTGGCGCGGTAGTCGAGGCGATAAGTCATCGAATTAGAGTCGCGTTCGGACGTTCCGCTCCTCCCGTTGCTTTGCGGACATGTGTCCATCTCCTCGACGCTGGAATGGTCAATCATGCGGAGGATCTAATGGTGCTCACCCTGGTTAGAGGGGTGGAGCGCGACCTGAGCGAGTATTTGGCCAATGAGTCGGTTTCGCGTGAGGAAAAGGACGCGGTTCTAGACCTGTCTAAGCATGAGACTGTTAAGGGTCGGGTCCAGATAATTCTGGAAGCTAAGGATATCGCCTTGCGGAGACAGTTCGGTGTCGTTCGTGAATAGTGCAGGCTCCTTTCCGTGCGTGTCCAACGTCCTCGTCGGATGTTGTAGCCGAAGCCACCATGGCGCGAGTGCGGAAGGCCATCGAGCCCTCGCCGTTCACCCGTAGCGGGGCGCCCTCGACCAGGCGGAGCACTGACGTCGGAACGGGTTCGCTACATGGCTCTTCACCCCAGCCGCTTCCTGCTGGTAGCAGCAGGAGGCGCGGCGCGTGCCTGTGGGCCCACCCCTGGCTAGGTGTGCCGGCACCCGGGAGGAGTGCCCAGCGCGGGCCGATGCCTGCTGCGGATGAACCCATGACCTCTTCGTCCCGAAGCAACTTGGGCAGGGGCTGCGCCTGGGGGTGGTGTGCTCCTCACCTGCGTCGATGGTCCGTCCGCGTCTGCGCTCGTTCGCCGCTGTCCGTCGGCGTTGTCACGCAGTTAAACACTCACCCCCGACCGCGCCCTACTTCTTGCGACGCTTGCTGGCCCTCTTCTTCAGCTCGGCTTGGCCGCGCTTCGTCCAGTCGCCTTGGTGTCGGTAGCAGCGTGAGGTGCCTTTCAGCGTCTTGTTCTGGCAACGCCCTCCAGATGCCGTCGGCCAGCCGCACTTGCTCTGCTTCCATTCGCCCACCGTTCCCCCCGGTAGTCCGCTTGAAGATGCGGCCGGCACTCAGCGTGCAGCGTCGCGCAAGCACTGTGTAGGGCGCACAATCAACGGTGTGAAAGCTCCGTGCGCGCGCGAGTAGGTACAGCACGTCGCGCATACCAGCCTTCAGTGTTCGGTGGGTGCTCCAGGAGGCGGTGGACGAGGCCATTCACCTGCGCTCATGGTCGACTTCCCATACGCTACGGCCCACGGCATGCCGCCGTCATGGCCAGGGGGAGCATGGTGGAGCAGCTTCAGAGGCTCGTTGTCCGCTACGGCGAATGTGTACAGAAGCCCGTGCGCTTCCGTCCAGGAACCTGGCACCCGCGCTTGGCGTCGCATGGGGCGGCGCATGTACTCGATATCGGCGTTGAATCCCTGGGTAAGCCAGCCGGTGACCGTCTCGTCGAACGCGGCGACTTGGCTCGTCTCCGTGACCTCGCTGGTGATGACCCCGACGGCCTGCGTGACCTGTTCGTAGCTGTCATGGTCTGGGGCTCAGGCACCACCAACGGACGCGGGCCGCGGTACACCGAAGCGGCCCTGTCCGACCCGCGCCTGCCCAGAGTCCTTCGGACCACACGCCATGCCGTCCGAAGCGGAGACCTGAGCTGGGCCTACCGGCAGTTCGTCCTTAGTGGAGTGGGACGATCCTTCTTCACCAAGTGGTTCGCGGCCGTGGACGATCGTGAAGGCACATGTGAACGGGCCTTGATCCTCGACGACCGCGTCTTTCGTTCGCTGAACGCCCTCGGGTGGTCGAGCTGGAAGGCGGCGGGCACCCGCCGTTGGCCCACCCGATACACCACTTACGTCAGTGCCATGCACGTCTGGGCCTCGGAGCTTGGTGTCACACCGGACTGGCTCGAATGGCTCCTCTTCCATCTGAACGGTCACGTAAACGAGACCTGAGCTTGGGAAGCTAAGGGCGTCTAGGGCTTACCCCGAGGCTGAGCGGCGCCGGCGCCTGGTGCGAGGTCGGCTGGCTCCCCAGTGTCCCCCGTGGCTCTCCGCACGATCTGGCACGGGTCTGGCACGACCTCTTCGTCCCGAACTGTCGGCCGGACGGTCATCATGGTCCAGGACGCTGATCGTGGGGTGTTCGAAGGCCTTCGTCGGTCGACTGCGGTTGCGGTGGTTGCTGTACTCCGCTGCGGTACGGCAACCATCGGCCGATGCTCTCGGCTGCCCTGGTCAAGGACCTTCTGACGGCGATGGCGACCTTAGATGGGGCACGACTCGCACATGACGTCGAGCACCCTAGAAGTCATCGCCGCTGAGCTAGGGAGGATGGATTCTGGAGAGCCGGCAGTTCCTCGAGGCGCTGGAGCGCGTGGCCTCGCAAGAGCCGGACCGAGCTATGTGAGGTTTTCCAGACGCACCGGGGCTTGATTGACCGGGTGACGGATACCTGAGCCGGGCTCGTCGGACGTGTCCGGACATTGTTCGCATGTGCTGTGAGCAGCGAACGGCCCCTCCGCGAGGGAGGGGGCGCCTCTTGCCTGGGCCTGAGTCCAAGTGCTTAGAACGGAGGTAGGCGCTTCGGATTGTCTAAGCCGCTGACCTGGTGTTTTGCCGGTGGAGACTCGCTCCGAGCAACCGCCTTAGCCGCGTACTTACCGGAAGCGAGCATTCCGGCGGCATCGCTGAGCGCCCTGCTGCGGCACCCCGAGTACCACGCCGTTGACGGCGTCCGGCCTATTTGTGCTGGCCAGCATCTAAACGGACAGTCGGACACCTAGGACACCAGATGTCTCGGCAGCGCTACGGCGCAGCGTGGTTTGGCGTGTACGGGTAGCCTCTGCCCCGACCACGGGGTGTCGTCGGTAGCGACAGCGTCCGTGTGTGTCGGGGTCGCGGACGAATCTTCGGGGGTGCTATGACATCGGGCGGCGGGCGGCAGCGAGCGGAGCGTGCGGACCTGCTAGATGGGGTTGTGTCGGGGGATGTTGGCGGCAATGTCATCTACTTCTCGTACTCCCACACCTCAGACGAGGTGCCGGGAACATCCACCGCGGTAGCTCAGTGTCTCGCGGAGATCCGTCTACAGCTCGGAGCTGGGTCGGACGTGCAAACGGTCACGGCCATTGAGCGGTTGTACCGGGCTTTCGACGAGATATCTGATGTCGAGAGAGTTCCAGGGGCGGCCGTAGCAAGATTAGTTGACGCGCTGGCACTCACACGGGTCCCCGGAGCTCTGGTGCAACGACTCCAGGAACTGGTCGATATAGCCGCTACTGCGCGTGGGCGCCGGGGCACGACGCCCCCCGCTGCTCGGGAGCTGCTGGCACAGGCAAGGGCCAACCTCGAAGAGGTGGAGCTTTTGGAGAGCGCCAACGAGCGGTACGCAACCGCTCACCTGGCAGCTCTGCGCACCGCCGCCGCAGTTCTCGCTGTACGGGGACGTCCTGAGGAGCGACCGGGGCGTCGAAAGCGCATCCGTTCTGCCTGGGAGGTACTTCCTGAGATTGCCCCCGAACTGACTGAGTGGAGCTTGCTGTTCGCTGCAGGCGCCCGGAATCGCGCCCGTGCGGAAGCCGGCATCCAAGGCGCGGTCAGCTTCGCTGACGCGGACGAGATGAACTGGGCAGCCGGCATGTTCCTGCGGATTGTGGAGAGAACGGTCCTGAGCCAAGGTCCGCGGCACTCGCACCCGTTTGGTACGGATCCAGGGGCCTCGACGCGGCAGGCCAACGACGAGGCCGCTGAGCCGGGAGCCTCTCCATCCGAGGAAGCGGACTCTGCGCGCTTCGGCGACCTACCAGTAGGGCACACGCCGCCGGGCCCCCCGCTTGGCGATGATGATGACGAATGGGACGAGTAGTTGGGCGACATTGCCAAAGGAGTCCTGGGCGGAGGCTGGAGCCTGTTGGTCGGCTGGATCTTGCCTACAGCAATCAACCTGGGCATTATCGCCATCGCCATCGCCCCCAGTCTGCGCAACGTCCCGGTTATGGACCAGGTCTACCTGGCGTCGACTAGTACCAAGACCCTACTGCTGCTCACCTGTGCTGTACTGCTCGGCCTCGTCCTCAGTGCCCTGCAAAATCCTCTGTACAGGATCCTGGAGGGGTACCTCCTGTGGCCGCCACGGCTCTACGTTCGATGCAGCCGCCGCCACCGCGAGCGGCGCAACGACCTCACGGACCGCCTGATGGAGATGCGTCAGGCACGTCGAGCGGAGTCTGAAGCGGCACTGTCGCCTGAAGCTGCGCGGAACCGGCAGCGTCAAGCCACCCCGGCTATACCAGGGGCACGACGGAGGCCCAACCACCAGCGCACTGCGACGCAACAGGCGTTGTTGGCCGAACGCCTGGCCCGCTATCCCGTGGACGACGACCAGATCACGCCCACCAGACTGGGCAATGCAATCCGCCGCTTGGAGGAGTACGGCCACGACCGCTATAGACTCGATTCCCAGGTGCTATGGAATGAGCTCACAGCGACAGCTCCAGAGCAAGCCCGCCGCCAGGTGGACATCGCCCGCACCAGTGTCGACTTCTTCATCGCCCTGCTTTACGGACACGCCGTCCTTATAGTCGTGGCGATCTCCGCCATCTCGGCCTCCAGCGCCGATGTACCTACCCTGCTCGGTACGGCGGTATCACTGAGCGCTGCGGTTCCCCTCTGGTACAGGGCCGCAGTAATCGCCACCGACGAATGGGCTGCGGCCGTACGAGCTCTGATCAACCTGGGACGACAGCCCTTGGCTAGAGCTATGGGGTTGACCCTGCCACAAGATATTCAAGAGGAGAGGGAGATGTGGCGGATGGTCTCGCGGCTCTCCCGGACACGCTTCCACGAAAGAGCCGCCGCACTGAATCGGTACCGACGTCCGTTCGGCGGCGACGAACCTCCCGTGTAGGACCTACACCGCACGCTAAGGAGCTATTCAGACTGACTCCGTAGGTCTTTCGCTTCCTGGGTGAGACCGACCGAGGGGGCGGCTCCGGAGTGAATGCGCAGATCGCCCCTCGGCCCATTTTGACCTGCGGCACAGTGTGTCGGAGGGTGTCTGCGACCCGGAGTGTGTCGGAGGTGTGTCAGAAGCTGCGACCGGACCGGGCGTCTCTGGTGTGGGATCCGTGTGTCGATGCGCAATGCCTCTGGTGCCGCAGCCGGCGGGACTTGGCGGGACAGGCGTTCAAAAGATGCGGGCACGCCGTGGTGAGCCGGTCCGATCGACGGTGCCAGCACCGTGTCGGGTCGCCGAGTGCCGCTGCCGTCGTTGCCGTCAGCACTGCCGTCACTGCCGTCGGCGGCGCCGTGTGACCACCGCGTTAGGGGGTCCGATCGCTCCTTGGCCTGGTTGGGGCCTGCCCGGCGACAGGTGCGCACGCGGCTGCTGTGTGTTGCCGTCGACCCGAGGCGTTGATGTCGGCGTTGGATGTCACCGAAACAGTCCTGGCGTCGAGCAGACCTCTGGAGGCTCGTCCGGACGGTCGGCCCAGCGTGCCACCAGATATGCCGTCTGGTGTTCCTCCATCTCGCCCGGCGGGTTTGCCGGCCATCTGTCTCCTGTTGAGCAGTGAGCAAGCCGCCCGACTGCATCGGTCGGCTGCACTGAGGACAGACGGAGGTGTCGTCGGTCATGCCGCGCACCACTGGCGCTGAACCACGGATGTCAGCGCTCAGTTCTACCTTGTGACCATGCGGTGGATCGGGGATCTACTCAGACCAACCACCGGTGACCTATCCTGCCAGCCTCTGTACTCGGGCGGGGGGCTGCCAGTGGTGGAGCTGGTTGGTGCGGGCGGGATCGGGAAACCGCGCACAAGCCACATCGAAGCTGTTGATCCGTTGACGGTGACGGACATGATGGAGCAGCTTCAACAGGGGTACATGGCGAGCATCGCTGCGACGGCAGGTTGCACGATGGAGCTGATCAATAAGGACAAGTGGGGTGTTGACGCCCAGCTGATCAGGCCGCCGCACACGGCTCTTGAGCAAGAGACCATGGTCTTCGCGCAGCTCAAATGCACCACGCAGACCGTGCCAGACCCCACTAAAGGCTTCTTTAGCTACCAGTTCAGCAAGCGCCAGTACTTTGACCATATGGTGAAGGCTAGGAGTTATCCGAAGGCCATATTGATCGTGATGACGGCGCCTCCAAGGCAATCCGAATGGACGCAGGTCACGCATGATGGCCTGTGGACTAGACGTTGCTGCTATTGGGCATACTTAGAAGGCTTGGAGGCGGACTCCAAGGTCAAGAAGCCGACCGTCCGAATTGCGACTAAGAACATTTTGGACGCGAGGTCCTTGGTGAGAATCCTGGACAAGATTGATAGGGGGGAACCGCTAAATGGCTAATAGGCCCAGCGTGACGATCCCTTCGAAAGTCGATCCGGGTAAGCTCGCGGTCCTACTTGAGGAGGCTGGCTGGCGACCCGCAGGTGGTAGGCGCGGCGTCTATATGCGGTACCGTCCACCGGGATCCGAAGGCGTGGCTAGTCTCTTGGTTCCCCTCGACGTCCATGCGCCTGAGTTCGGTGACGTTATGCACTCTGCGCTTATGCAGATAGCAGAGGACCGCGAATCATGGACTCGGGTCATCTATCCACGCCTTGCTGTTGATGCCTCTGATGAGTTCAGATTTAGAAGAGAATCTGCAGCGCCCAGCGGATTCATTGATTGGCGAAGCGGCGAACGGTTAATCGAGTCCGCCCGCCGTACGCTGCTGGCGGGGGCTAAGTTCTTCCTGGGCCCCGGTCGGCATTTCGTGAATCGACATGGGCGCTTCGCAGGTCGCTACTTGGACGAAGTTCTCATGGGTCAGACGGCTCCGGGTAGCTACATCGTCACCGCCTACGCTCCGCCGTACGCTGGGATCTCGCTGTCAGGCTCGGGCGGAGAGATGTCGTCCCTACCCGATGTGGGCATCGCCCGTGCTCGGGAAATCTCACAGGCGGTCGTCCGTGCGGTGGAAGCAACTGCGGAGGCGGTGGAGCACTATCGCAATAGTGGATCGCTGTCTGGCTTTGAAGCTGGGGTGCCACGGGGCATCTCTTATGAGATGACCCAAGCCCTCTTGGGTATCGCCACCGATTCGGATGGCGCCGATATCACCGTCGAGTGGGATACCAGTACCCCAGAGCTGACTCCTGCAGCTGTGCACTTTGAGTTTAAGGGATCAGACGCGGAACCTCTGGGCAAAGCGGCCGTGAGACTTGCAGAGGATAAGTCATCTCGAATGGTGACTATGGTTGGCCGTGTACATCTACTCGCCAAAAAAGACGTGGGTAGTCCAGGAGTATTTGGAGTCGAAGCATTGACTTCAGGGCCGACAAGGAAAGTGCGTGTTCGTTTGGCTGACGAGGAGGACTATCACGAGGCCATCAGGGCACATGAGGAAGACCTGGCTCTGCAGGTTTCTGGAAAACTTGAGAAAGAGGGTAATTTGAGCTGGCTCTACAATGCGACCGTTATTCGAACGATGGGTCACGTGGACGAGTATCAGCGACCGACGCGATCCTCAAGGGACGTTTCGGTTGGACAGATAGATCTGTTCGATGCCGACGCGAGTCAAACGCCGCAATGATCGGGGTGGCCGCAGGGAGGTTCCGTGGACTAGTAGCCGCATCCAACCTGGACCGAGTGTCAATCCGAGACTTGAAACTGTTTCATAGCGATACTCAACGAGGACTAAGCGTCCGCCTACGGCCGCTGACAGCAACTAGCGAAAGCACATGGCGCGACTCGGGGGCGGGCAGGCAGCGATGCGCCGGCCTCCTATTCCACTGCATTTAGATCGATCGAAGAACGGGGGGGAATATGATTATTCTCGACACTAACGCTGTTCACGACCTGGACCCACATGGAAGTCGGGCCGACCTGATTCGCATGCTGGGGAAGGTCGGCCTGAAAATAGGGGTCCCCTGGGTTGTGCTTGAAGAGCTAACGGCTCATAAGCTACATGAGTACCAACGTCAATTTGAGTTGATGCTGCGCCACTACAGAAAAGTGGTCGACTTGGAGCCTAGCCTCTTGGGGCCGGAACCGAAGTTCCGGGGCGACGAGTTCGCCGCATATTGGCGTGAGCAGTACAAGGGCGTTTTCGAGGTAATTCCGACGGGGATCGATGCGCTTCGAGCGGCGGTGTTGAGGGAAGCTGCTTGCATGAAGCCGGCAAAGGTCGATAAGACTAAAAAGTCCGGTGGGCGTGACGTGGCCGTTTGGTTTTCGGTACTAAGCTACCTGGACGCCAATCCTAACGAAGAAGTGCAATTCGTTACGAGTAATACGGCTGATTTTGGGCAGCCCGACGAATGGCCATTCCCCCTCGATGCTGACTTGACTGGAAAGGTTCACAGGATCAAGCAGGTCGCTGAATTCGAAGAGATTCTTCGGGAGTTCACGGAGGAGGCAACTATCCAGCATGAGGCGGGAGGTGTCTTGCTTCAGAAGCTCAGCCTTCCTGCGGCCCGTGACTTGATTGCCCGTGAAGCTTGGGATCGGTTGACCGACGGTTACGGGAAGAAAGGTTTCCGGCGGCTGCCTAATGGTGTTCTGCTGAGGGTTTCCGTCGACTCAATGGGGCCGATTGAGTGCCGAAAGGTCGGAGAGTCCGTTTGGAGTTGGGCTCAGGTGAAGTGGCAGGTTTACATGTTGAAGAGGGGTGCCGCTGATCCGCTTATCGTGGCTTGGGATACCTCTATACTGCTTCCCGATGAAGAAGAAGCGGCGATTTCCCTATTGCGGAGCGGCAGCTTTTCTCCGATGGCCTTCGAAGATCTGAACGAGGAGCTTAGGGGTGAACTCGAGGAAGAGATGACAGCGGATCGTGACGCTGCAATCCTTGATGAATATCGCCAAGTCCTGAGGCGAGACGTGGCTGCCGATGATGATCTTTCGCGCGACCTCGGAATTGAACCCTTTACATGGCAGAATCGTGGGCACTCGTATGAAATAGATGTCCTCAGGAATCTGGAAAGCGTCAGCAAATCCGTCGCTTTCACGAACGGTTCAGGTGATATGGGAAGGGATGCTGTGATCGCAACTCCGGAAGGAGTAATTGCGGTTTCAGTTAAGTGGGGGGCGAAGCTTGGGCTCAGTGATCTAGTGCGGGCTTCCCGTATTCCCAAAGAGATGGGAGACGCTGTACTGATCGTCACTAATGGATCGATCTCCAGGAATATTGATCGATATCTGAGTGAATTTATTGAAAATGGTCGACCCTTCGAACTGGTTCGGTGGTCAAGTCCTGCAGATAACGCAAATCTCGCGAGAAAGATTGATATTTTGAGGAGTCTCTTGATGTCCAGGCGAGATGGCTAGCTTTTGCCGTTCGTTCGGTTGTAAGGCGGGTCGTCCTTTTGAGGCAGTACGGCCTACCGGTCAATTAGGTCGGCGGAGCGGCTTTGGGCTGGAGCTGCTTTGGGGCGAGTGATCATGGCCCCGTAAGCTTCCGGCGCGTGGGGCAGTCTGTGGACCTGCCCGGTAAAGCACGACGTTGGGGCCATGATCTTAGAGGCTCGCCCCGAAGTGGCTGCCTAAAGCCGTGGAGCCGACCGCCCCAGCCACAGAGGGTGTCTCCAACTTCATGCCCGCAGTCGCCGAGCGCGCCGCCGGGCGCGGCCAGCCGGGGCGGAGACAGGAGGCAGGCCGCGCCGCAGAGGCGGCGCGCGCCCGCGCCCTGCGCGGGCCTTGAACCAGTAGAGAAAGTTTGAATCAAGCTCTGGGCTGTTGCTGATCACCGCAGCTCGCGCACTCGCCCCGGCCTCTGCTGCTCCGTGGTGTAGAACCCTAAGTATGGGGAGTGAGCGACAGGAGCGGATGAAGGCGCTTGGGGCGCGTCTTCGGGGGCTGCGTGCTGAAGCTGGCCTGACTGGTGCCGTGTTGGCGCAACGGGCCGGCGTAGGACAGCCGACCGTCTCCAAGGTGGAGAACGGGCGCATGGTGCCGAGCTTCGATGTCCTCGACCGGCTCTCTCGTGCTCTCGGCCTTGATGACTCGTCGGCTCGTGGGGTGCGTGACCTCCTGGTCGCCGTTGAGACTGCCGCCGACGCCGGGCTGGCATCCGATGATGACGGCATCGTCGGAGCCGTTCTCAATGATGCCGTGCGGGCGGCTCGGCTGGTGCGGTCGTTCCAGTGTGTGGTTCTGCCGGGCATGCTTCAGAGCGCGGAGTATGCCCGGCACGTCTTTCAGAGTGCGCTGAACTCGACGCCTGAGGCGGTCGGCCGGGCTGTGGCTGCCCGGGTGGAACGGCAGAGTGCGCTATACGAGCCGGGGCGGGAGTCAGTGTTCGTGCTGACGGAAGCAGTGTTGCGAACCTGGCCCGGCACCCCAGCGCTGATGCTCGCTCAGCTCGACCGGCTGCTGGCTGTCGAGAGTCTGAGTTCGGTCCGGCTCGGGGTCATCCCGTGGCGTCGGGCTGTGCCGGTGCTGCCGCGGCATGGCTTCACGGTGTGCGATCAACAGGCGGTTGTTGTTGAGTCGTTTGCCGGCGAGCAGATGTTGGCTGACCCGGCCGAGGTAGCTGCGTACGAGGAGATGTTCGGCGCCTTCGAGCGGGCTGCCGTCTTCGGTGGTGAGGTACGTGAGCTGCTGTTGCGGGTGATGAAGGATTTCCGCGACTTGGGAGACACAGTCACCCGGTAGAGGAATAATTCCTCTAGATGCCTGGCCTGCTGACCGTGCTTGGGAATACGCTGCCGCTGCGCTGTCTAGCCCCCTAGACGAACAGAGGTGTTTTCCCATGCTCACTAAGTGGTGCCGCGCCTTCCCTGGCCTCGCAGAGGAGGTGGCTCACGCCCGGCACTTCGTCGCATCGCTCACCGCACAGCATGGCCCAGTCGATGAGGCCGCCCTGGTCGTGAGCGAGCTGGCGACCAACGCCGTACGGCACTCGCTGAGCGGCTCGCCCGACGGCTGGTTCCTCGTGATCGTGGGCTTCGGCGACGACCTCGTGCGCATCGAGGTGGTCGACCAGGGCGGCGACTGCGAACCGCACCTGTGCGACTCGACCAGTCAGGAAGAGGGCGGTCGCGGGCTCTTACTGATCGCGGCCTGCGCCAAGGACTGGGGTGTGAAGAAATGGCCCGACGGGCGTTCGGTCTGGGCCGAGCTAGCGCGGGAGGAGGTGTGATCGCGCTCGGATCGACGGCGGTCGGCGGTCGCCCTGCGGGCGGTGGGGGGTGAGTCCTCGGGGTGTGCCTCGGCGGCGGTCCCGATTCTTTGTGGTCGGCGTTCGTACCGGTCGGCGCCTCCCGCCCATTCCGTCTAGGGCCCTAGACTCCTGGTTACTTCTAGGAGGTGCGGTCATGTCGGACGAGCTGCAGCGGATCACAGCGATCGATGATCCGTATCTGCTCCTGCGTGAGGTCACGAAGAGGCTGGCCGACGCGCAGCAGGAGGTGACCGAGCTTGCCCGGCTCCGCCGCCGCGTAGTCCAAGACCTCCACGCGCAGGGGTTGTCTTATGCGCAGATTGCCGAAAAGGCTGGCCTGAGCCGTGGGCGGATTCACCAGATCCGGCACACCGGCCCGGCACCCGAGGGAGCCTTCCTGGGCTTGGGTGCCGTCAGCGTGGTGACGCCGCTGCGGTGGGACGCCGAGAAGAAGCGTCCGGTCGTCGCCATGGCCGACATGAACTCTGGCAAGCGGCTGGAGGAGCTGGCCAAGTCCTACGGGCTTGCCGTCAGCTCGGGTCATGTGTTGGTGAGCGGTGAGATCGACTTGAACCGTGACGGCCTGATCGTCGTCTGCGGGCCGGGCATGTCTCAGGCCATGAGCGACCTGTACGCCCAGGACCCGGTACTCGGCTGGGAGCATCCGGAGGGCGAACCGTGGGCGCTGGTGGACCGGCGCACTGGCACGGCGTACCACGCGGGGGCAGACATCGAGCCGCGCCGGCCGCACGACGTCGGATACCTCGGCAGGCTGCCCAGACCGGACGGCAACGGTTCGGTGCTAGCCATCGCCGGAATCCATACGGCAGGCTCCCTCGGCGTGGTCCACCTGCTCGCCTCGGACCTCAGTACGCTCTGGGGGCAGGTGGGCGAGCGCCACTTCTCCACGCTGGTGAGCGTCGAATACGACCCCGAGACCGACGAGCCGCAATCCGTCGAACTGCTCTGCCCCCTCTACCTGCACGACGAGGAGGCAATGGCGTGAACGTCGCCCTCGCCTCACAGCCGGCCGACCCGGGACGGGAAAACGAGGACTTCGCTGCCGCTTCTTTCGGTGCGGCCGTCCTCCTCGACGGCGCCGGCGTCGCCGGGGCGGAGACCGGGTGTGTACACGGCATCGCCTGGTTCTCCTCCACGCTGGGCGGCCTGCTGCTGTCTGAGATCGCGTCGCGCCCCGCCCGGCCGCTCGCCGACTGTCTCGCCGACTCGATCCGGGCTGTCCGCTCCCTGCACGTGGACACATGCGATCTGGACTATCGAGCCAGTCCGACCAGCACGGTCGTCGCTGTCCGGGTCGATGCGGGAGCTCTGGAGTACCTCGTTCTCGGCGACTCGACCCTTCTCCTCGCCGAGACGGACGGGAGCCCGGCCGCCATCACCGACCAGCGGTTGGACGGCGTCGGCCAGCGTCTGCGTGGACCGGTTGACGCCCTGCCCACCGGGTCGGCCGAACACTCCGCTGCCCTAGCGGAATACCGTGACGCCCTGACGGGCCTGCGTAATCGGCCGGGCGGTTTCTGGATCGCCGGTCCTGATCCGCAGGCGGCTGAGCATGCCCTGACGGGGACGGTGCCGCTTGATTCACTGGCCTCCGTCACGTTGCTGAGCGATGGCGCGACACGCCTCGTCGATACCTTCGAACTCGCCGACTGGAAAGATGCGTTGGGTCTCCTCAACTCGTCCGGCCCGGATGGGCTGATCGGCCGCGTACGTGCCGCCGAGGCCGGCGACTCCGACGGTCGGCGCTGGCCGCGTGGCAAGGCGTGCGACGACGCAACCGTCCTCCACTGGGTCCTGCGGTAGCTCACCCCACGGACCCTGAGACACGTACGTATACCCCCCTAGACAGTTGACGGGTCGTCGGTTACCTTTACCGTCAACCCCCCTAGACAGTCGGGGCGGGTTCTCCCCTGGCTGTCTAGGGGGGTATCCAAATCGGATGGCGTCGAGCAACATGGCGCCGCCAACCCAGTGAGGTACAGACAATGCGTGTAATCCCCGTGGACACTTCGGCCGCGACACTCCTCGTCACCAAGCTGCCCGAGGTCAAGGTGAAGGACCGGCAGACCGGTGAGATCGCTGTGGACCCGGTGACCAACCAGCGGCTGATGACGCTGGAGCTGGTGTTCATCGCGGCCGGCGGCTCCGACATGATCAAGGTCACCGTCCCCGAACAGGGCATCGGTGAGGGCCTGGTGATGGGCGCCCCGGTCATCCTGTCCGGCCTGGTGGCCCGGCCCTGGGAGAGTGAGTTCGGCGGCCGCACCCGTCACGGCATCGCCTACCGGGCGGACGCCGTCATGGTCAACGCCCCGGCCGCGGTGCAGGGCTGACCGCCATGGCCGACACCGTCCAGACGCTGTTACCGGTCTTGCTGGTCCTGGTCGCGCTGCTGGTGCTGCGCCGGCGGATGCCGGTCCTGTTCTGGTGGCTCGTCGGATACCCGGTCGTCGCGCTGCGGGTACTCATCTCGTACCGGGCGACGATGGACGCCTGCGGCCTGACGGTACCCGCGTCGGCCGTCCGCCGGGCCACGGCCCGAATGATGGGGCGGCAGGCGGCTCCCCTACCGCCTCGCCACTCGTTCCCACTGCCGACCGGGTCCGGGCTCGTGATGCGCCTACGCATGGCGACCGGGCAGGCGCCCGAGGACTTCACCGCCTCGGCCGACCGGCTTCGGCACGCCTGGGGCTCCCACGCCGTGTACGTGCACCCCACCAAACCGGGGTGGCTCGAACTGCGGCTGGTCGGCTGGGACGTACTCGCCGACGTACGGCCCTCCCGCCGTCGGCTGGCGGCCGGTCCGCTCTGCCTGCCACTCGCGCTGCGGGAAGACGGCCGATGGCATGTGAGGGACTTTCGCACCGTGCCGCACGAACTGATCCTCGGCGCTACTCAGTCCGGCAAATCCGTCTACCTGCGGAACCTGCTGTGCGGCCTGGCCCGCCAATCGGTCGTCCTCGTCGGCATCGACTGCAAATGGGGCGTCGAACTCGCCCCGTTCGCACCCCGGCTGTCCGCGCTCGCTGACAACCCGGACCGGGCGAACGACCTCCTAGACGCCCTGCTGGCGGAGATGGAGGCACGGTTCCGCCTCATCGGCCTTAGCGGCGCGGCCGGTCCGGACGCCGTGCTCACGTCGGATGTGTGGGGGCTGCCGGATGACGTACGGCCGGTGCCGGTCGTGGTCGTCGTGGACGAGGTGGCGGAACTCTTCCTCGCCGCGAGCAAGGACGACGAGAAGCGGCGGGACGCGATGGTCACCAAGCTGATCCGCCTCGCCCAGCTCGGCCGCGCCGCCGGCATCTATCTGGAGGTGTGCGGACAGCGCTTCGGCTCCGAACTCGGCAAGGGCGCCACCATGCTTCGCGCCCAGTTGACCGGACGGGTCTGCCACCGGGTCAACGACGAGTCGTCGGCGAACATGGCGCTGGCCGACATCGCCCCCGAGGCGGCCCTGGCCGCTACCTCCATCCCCGCCGAACGACCCGGTATCGCGATCGTCGGTGACTCCTCTGGCGGCTGGTCCCGCGTCCGCTCGCCTCACCTGACCCTCGACGATGCGGCGGCCGTGTGCCGCGACACCTCCGGCCTGATGCCGGACCTGCCCCGGCTCGACTCCTTCCGGCCCGTCATCACCGTGGAGTCCGCCGGTCCGGCCTCACCTGCCGCTACCGCGCCCGCGGCTCGACCGGTGGCCGGGTAACCGCGCTCCTTTCCCACGGTCGGCGTGGCGCCCCTCACGCCACGTCCCTATCCCGCCATGCCCGAAACCGGAAGGAACGCCGTGCCCATGCGTGCCCACCTGGTCCGCGTAGACGCCGTGCTCGTACAGGCGGTCATCGCCGGGGCCCTGTCCTTCTCTCACCTGCACGATCTCGCCGAAGCGTCCGGACAGGGCGGGTGGAAGGCATGGGCCTACCCGATCAGTGTCGACCTGCTGCTGGTCGCCGCCTGGCGCCGGATGCGCGACCAGCAACGCGGTGGACGACCGGCCGGGGGGCCGCGGCTGTGGTTCCTGGTCGCCCTGGCCGCGTCCCTCGGTGCCAACGTCGCCACTGCCGGACTCCTCGACCTGGGCCACGTTCCCGCCTCGCTCCGTGTCGTGGTCGCCGGCTGGCCCGCCGTCGCCTTCTTCGGCGGAACACTCCTGGCCCACGCCCCGCACGGCCCGGAAGCGCCGACCGCACCGGTCGACAGTGCGGACGCGGCCGAGAAGTCGCACCGGGCCTCGGTCACCGTCGACGTACCCGATCGGGATGCGCTTCCGGCACCGTCCCACGATCCCGAACCCGCCGCTACGGCCACGGCCGCCGAACCGGTCGCTGAGCCCTCCCCAGCTCCCGTTCCCGCCGTCGCACTCCCGCCCGCCCTCATCGATCGCGCTCGTGCCCTGGCCGACGAACACCGCTCGGCCACCGGTCGTCCCGCCGACCCCGACGCCGTACGCGCCCGACTCGGCCTGCCCCCGTCCATGACCGCATCCGTCGCCGCCCACCTCTGAGAGGAGCACCACCATGCACCGGCGCTTCCGCAACGTCCGCCGTATCGGCCCGGTGAACGTCGCCTCCTACCTCGACCGCGGAAAGAACCGCCACCTGGCCGCCTGCACCGCACCCCGCTGCGACTTCTCCGCCGAGTACGACAGCCGCGCCGCCGCCGAACTCGCCGCCCGCACCCACCGCTGTTCGGCCTGAGAGGAAACCACCGCATGGACGTCCCGCTCTGGCTCGCCCTGCTCTGCATCGGGGTCCTGGGCGTCAAGCTCATCCGCCCGCCCTGGTGGCTCATCGCCGTGCTGCTCCTCGGCGGCTACCTCCTCGCCGACAGCCTGCTGGCCCCGGTCATCGACTCCCTCGGCAAGTAACACGAAAGGAGATCCGCCCATGTTCCGCCCGAACATCCCGACCATGCCCCAGCCCACCGGCCTGATCACCCCGCCCGCCGTCGTCGAACCGACCACCATCGCCCCGGCCACCCCGACTCCACCGGCCGCAGTCACCCCGGCACCGACCCGGCCCGCCGTCCAGCTCACCCCTGGCACCATGCTCGCCCTCGTCGGCGGCGGTACCGCCGTGGTCCTGGTCGTCGGCGCCGTCCTGGTTTCCATGCTCCTCGCCGTAGCCATCACGGCCGCCTCCGTGGCCGTCTGCGCCGTCGTCACGCGCTCCCTTCTCACCAGGCGCTGACCTCATCCGCTCCGCCCCGTCTGGCTTGCCCACGATGTCTAGCCCCCTGGACAGGCCGGACGGGGCGCTCAACTACCGCTCTCCAAGGAGGAAACCGCACATGCGTCCCGCGGCTCCGACCGGAGCCATCCGCCACCTGGTGACCCTCGCCCAGCACGGCGACCTCAGCACCTACGCACGGCAGATCCAGCGCCTCAGCGGCTGCGAGCGGCCGGTACGGATGGAGGGTCACCGGCTCGACGTCCACGCCGCAACCGGCGAGATCGTCCGGGAGATCGTGGACCGCGACCTCCCCGCCGGACAGCTCCTCATCCGCTGCAACAACCGTCGCGCCACCCGGTGCGCCGCCTGCGCCGAGGTGTACCGCATGGACACCTTCCACCTCGTCACGGCTGGTCTGAGCGGCGGCAAGGGCATCTGCCCGACCGTCGCCCAGCACCCCCGCGTCTTCGCCACCTTCACCGCCCCCTCCTTCGGCCCCGTCCACAACCGGCCCGCCGGCGGTCGGTGCCGCTGCGGTCGACGGCACCTGGAGGACGACCCCGCCCTGGGTACGCCGCTCGACCCGGACCGGTACGACTACCGCGCGGCAGTCCTGTGGAACGCACACGCAGGCGCGCTGTGGGCCCGCTTCACCACCTACCTGCGCCACCAACTCGCCTCCCGCGCAGGCATCGGACGCTCGGCCCTGCGCGAGTGCCTCAAGGTGTCGTACGCCAAGGTCGCCGAGTACCAGCGGCGCGGCGCCGTCCACTTCCACGCCGTCATCCGCCTCGACGGCCCGGACGGCGCTGAAGACGCCCCGCCGGCCTGGGCCACGACCGAACTGCTCACCGACGCGATCCGCTCGGCGGCCCACCTCGCCGAGACCCCCGGCCCGGACCTCGACGGCCACGCTTACGCCTTCCGCTTCGGCGAACAGCTCGACATCCGCCCCATCCGCTCCGCCGACTTCGCGGGCACCTCAGAACTGTCCAGCCGTGCCGTGGCCGCCTACATCGCCAAGTACGCCACCAAGGGTGCCGAGACCGCAGGCACCCTCGACCGCCCCATCCGCAACCCCATCACCGACCTGATCGGCTCCGGCGTCACCGACCACGCCCGACGGCTGATCCTCACCTGCTGGCACCTCGGCGCTCTCCCCGAACTCGAAGACCTGCGCCTGCGCAAGTGGGCCCACATGCTCGGCTTCCGCGGCCACTTCTCCACCAAATCCCGCGCCTACTCCGTCACCCTCGGCGCCCTCCGCCAAGAACGCGCCGACCACAACGAAGCCCTGGCCCGCGAGCGCGCGGCCGAGGCCGGCCACCCGCTGCCCGACCCGGGCACCGTCCTCGTCCTCTCCCACTGGCGCTTCGCAGGCACCGGCCTGACCGCCGCTGAAACCTGGCTCGCCGTCTCAAGGACCGACGCGTCCGATACCGAAGGGGAACCCTGTGGCTAACCGACGCCTCGCCCCAGCCGACGACGCCAACGAACCCCGCCCTCTGCCCGAGCGATATCTGACGCCCGACGACCTGGTGGAAATGTTCGGCCTCCCCAGCGTCGAGACGGTGTACCAGTGGCGTCGCAAGCGCACCGGTCCCCGCGGCTTCCGGGTCGGCCGGCACCTTCGCTACGACCCTGCGGACGTTCGAGCCTGGGTGGAGTCCCTGCGGGAAGGAGCTGCCGCCTGATGGCCGGGCACATTCAGGACCGGTGGTACCGGACCGAGACCGGCCCGGACGGGAAGGTGCGCAGGGTCAAGACCGAGCGCTACGGATCGGGTCTCCGCTACCGGGCTCGCTACGTCGGCCCGGACGGCACGGAGAAGTCCAAGAGCTTCCCCGACCGACAGAAGCGGCTCGCCGATCAGTGGCTGGCGCACGTCGAAGCGGACATGGCGCGCGGGCAGTACATCGACCCGCGCGCGGCCCGGATCACCTTCCAGCAGTACGCCGAGCGGTGGGTCGCCACGCAGGGCGCCGACCCGAACACGCAAGCCTCGATGGAGTCGCAGTTACGGCTGCACGCCTTCCCCTACCTCGGCTCACGTCCACTCGGCTCCTTCCAGCCGGCGCACATCCGCGACTGGGTGCGGCAACTCCAGGAGAACGGCGTCCGGGGGTCGTACGCCCGGACCATCTACTCCAACGTGCGCGCGGCGCTCAGCGCGGCAGTGGATGACGGCCATCTTCCGCGCAACCCCTGTGCCGCCCGGTCCGTCCGGCCGCCGACCGTCGACAACAAGCGCGTCGCGCCCTGGACGCCAGAGCGGGTCCTCGCCGTCCGGGCCGCCATGCCCGAGCGCTTCCAGGCCATGGTCGACCTGGGCGGCGGCTGCGGGCTCCGTCAGGGCGAGATCCTTGGCGTGGCCGTCGACGCGATCGACTTCACCTCGGACACGCTCCACGTGGTCCAGCAACTGAAGCTAAGCCGCAGCAAGGCCGTGTTCGCCCCGCCGAAGGGCGGCAAGCTTCGGGACGTCCCGCTTCCTGGCCCCGTGGCCGATGCGCTTCGTGAGCACATGAAGCGGTTCCCGCCGGTCGAGGTCACCTTGCCGTGGAAGGTGGCGGACGGTCCACCGGTGACCAAGCGGCTGATCTTCACCGGGCCGCGTGGCGGGCACGTCTGGCGTACGTCGCTCAACGAAGAGGCGTGGAAGCGGGCTCTCGCCTCGGTCGGCGTCATTCCCAAGCGGAAGCCGGGCGAGCCGTACGCCGAGTCCCGCGAGAACGGGATGCACGCCTTGCGCCACTTCTACGCCTCGGTGCTCCTGGACGCGGGCGAGAACATCAAGGCTCTCGCCGAGTACCTGGGCCACTCGGATCCCGGCCTGACGCTCCGCGTGTACGCGCACCTCATGCCGTCGAGCCAGGAGCGCACCCGCAACGCGGTCGCCGCCGTCTTCGACACGGCCCGACCGGGCTCGTCCGGCACCTGACGGCCCAGAGACGGCCCAGAGGCAGCAACAAGCCCCCTGCTCGCGGAGGAACCGCAGGCAGGGGGCTTGATCGTGCGGGCTTACTTCTTCTTGCCCTGGTTCTTGACCGCCTCGATGGCCGCCGCCGCGGCCTCCGGGTCGAGGTACTTGCCGCCGGGGGTGACCGGGCGGAAGTCGGCGTCGAGTTCGTAGTACAGGGGGATGCCCGTCGGGATGTTGAGGCCCGCGATGTCGGCGTCCGAGATGCCGTCCAGGTGCTTGACCAGGGCGCGCAGGGAGTTGCCGTGGGCGGCGACGAGGACCGTGCGGCCGGTCAGGAGGTCGGGGACGATGCCGTCGTACCAGTACGGGAGCATGCGGTGCACGACGTCCTTCAGGCACTCCGTGCGCGGACGCAGCTCCGGCGGGATCGTCGCGTAGCGGGCGTCGTGCGCCTGGGAGAACTCGGAGTCGTCCGGGAGCGGGGGCGGCGGGGTGTCGTAGGAGCGGCGCCAGAGCATGAACTGCTCCTCGCCGAACTCGGCCAGCGTCGCCGCCTTGTCCTTGCCCTGCAGGGCGCCGTAGTGGCGCTCGTTCAGGCGCCAGCTGCGGTGGACCGGGATCCAGTGGCGGTCCGCGGCCTCGAGGGCCAGCTGGGCCGTGCGGATCGCGCGCTTCTGGAGCGACGTGTGGACCACGTCGGGCAGGAGGTCGGCGTCCTTCAGGAGCTCGCCACCGCGGACTGCCTCCTTCTCGCCCTTCTCGTTCAGGTTGACGTCCACCCAGCCGGTGAACAGGTTCTTCGCGTTCCACTCGCTCTCGCCGTGGCGGAGGAGGATCAGCTTGTACGGTGCGTCGGCCATGCCTCAGAGCGTAATCCACCTGTTCCGGCCGTCGCCCGGCCCGCCCGGTGGGCGGACAGGCCGTCCGGAGGCCGGGCCGCCCCCCTCGGGCCTCCGGCCCGGCCTCCGTGCGGTCTCCGTGCGGCCTTCGTGGAGCTCACGTGCGGCTCGCCTGCGGCTGCCCGTTAATCGAGTGGCCGTCGGACGCCCTGCGGATGTAAGTTGCGGATGCCTTGTGAGCCGCTTACATCTCCGTACCCGTGGGGGGTCCCGTCCATGTCCGTCGCGTCCGTCGCGTCCGTCGCCCGTCTCAGACGTGCCGCCCGGGAGACCGTCTCCGGACTGCCCCGCGAGTTCTGGTGGCTGTGGACGAGCACCCTCGTCAACCGGCTCGGCGCGTTCGTCGCCACGTTCATGGCGCTGTACCTCACGCTCGACCGGGGCTACTCGGCCTCGTACGCCGGTCTCGTCGCCTCGCTGCACGGGCTCGGCGGCGTCGTCTCCTCGCTCGGCGGCGGGGTGATGGCCGACCGGCTCGGGAGGCGGCCCACCCTTCTGATCGCCCAGACCGCCACCGCCGTGTCCGTCGCGGTGCTCGGGTTCATGCAGGACCCGGTCACCATCGCCGGCGTCGCCTTCCTCGTCGGCATGGCCTCCAACGCCTCGCGGCCCGCCGTGCAGGCGATGATGGCCGACATCGTCCGGCCGGAGGACCGGGTGCGGGCGTTCTCGCTGAACTACTGGGCGATCAACCTCGGCTTCGCCGTCTCCTCCATGGCGGCCGGGTTCATCGCCGAGTTCAGCTATCTGGCCGGGTTCCTCATCGAGGCGGGGATGACCCTCGCGTGCGCGGTGGTCGTCTTCCTCAAGCTGCCCGAGTCGCGGCCCGTGGCCACGGCCAAGCGGGCGGACGGTGACGTGGGCCTCGGCACGGTGCTGCGCGACGGGCGGTACATGGCCGTCGTCGGGCTGTCCTTCCTCGTCGCCCTCGTCTTCCAGCAGGGGTCCGTCGGACTGCCGGTGGCCATGGGCCGGGCCGGGTTCACGGCCGCCGACTACGGCTTCGCTGTCGCCGTCAACGGCGTCCTGATCGTCGCCCTGCAGATCCCGGTCACCCGTTTCATCGAGCACCGCGATCCGCGCACGCTCCTCGTCGCCTCCTCCCTGCTCGCCGGGTACGGCTTCGGGCTCACCGCCTTCGCCGGGTCGGTCGGCGTCTTCGCGCTCACCGTGTGCGTCTGGACGCTCGCCGAGATCGTCAACGCCCCGACCCAGACCGGGCTCGTGGTACGGCTGTCGCCGGTGCACGGGCGCGGGCGCTATCAGGGGGTCTACACGCTGTCGTGGTCCCTGGCCGCGCTGGTGGCGCCGCTCATGTCCGGCGCGGTCATCGACCGGTTCGGCGCCGAGTGGCTGTGGGCCATGTGCGCCGGCGTGGGGACCGTGGCCGGCGTCGGGTACGGGGTGCTGATGCGGCGGACCCCGGCCGAGCGGCGGCCGGCGGAGACCGCCCCGGCCGATGCGGAGGCCGAGCTGAGCGCGGCCTGAGCACCGGCGAGACGGAGGTCGGGACGAAAAGGGGCGAGCCCCCCGCGCGCGGTGACTCCGCGTGCGGGGGGCTCGTCGCCGTCGGCGCCGGTGGGGCGGCGCGAGGGCAGTCAGAAGGAGGCGTAGACGCCGACCCGGTCGAACTGGGCGGCGGCGCCCTGGAGCTGGCCGACGGCGCCCTGGACCGTGTCCGTGACGGTGTCGAGCTGGGCCAGCAGGTCCGAGCTGTTGAGCACGGCGGGCCCGGCGACGATGCCGGCCTGCGGGTTGAGGCCGCCGGAGACGCCGTCCAGTTCGGCGTCGGAGATCTCGGCGGTCTGGACCTGGGGAGCGGAGGTCATGTCGAAACTGCCCTTCGTCGGAGGTTCCACAAGGGGAGGGCGGAGCCGCCGGGGACGGACGGCTCGGCCGCGACCGCGCGGGCGTAGGGCATCCGTTTCCGGACGCCCTGGCTTGAACCCGGCGGCGCGATGGATCAAATCACGGAGCGTGTCCGGCATCCAGTCGACCGCCGTGCGGCACCGGGCAGTTGGGAGCGCCGGCTCCTCATCCGTGCACACCCGGTCATCGGTTGCGGGCAGCTTCTCCACAAGCGGTCCGGCGCGGCGGGGCCGTAGCCCTTGCCAGGCCCGGCCCGATCCGGACAACTGCGCATCAAGCGCGTTCGCGGGCGCGGGCTTGCGTGTGCGCTGTGCAGATTCGGTCACCGATGCATCCGGGCGCCCTTCAGCACCTTGTCCACGCCGTTGCGCGGGCCGTACACGGCGAGCCCGACGAGATCCAGGCCGGCCGTCCCCACCGCCCGCACCGCGGCGCGGTGGTCGCGGTCGTTGCCGGTGGCGAACAGGTCGGAGGTGAACACCGACCGGGGCAGGGCGCGGGACAGGGCCCGGGCGTGGGCCGCCGTGAGGGTCTCCTCGGCGCCCTCGAAGACCAGCACGGGCTGGCGGAACATCGGCAGGTAGGAGACGCCGTCGGCGTCCTCGTACGGCTCCCCGATCACCTCGGGGACCTGGCTGCCCAGACCGCTGACCAGGAACGCCGTCACGTTCAGTCGCTGCCAGGGCGCCAGGTCCTCGCGGAGCAGTACGGCGATCTTGGTGTCGAAGCGGACGGGGGCGGCGGCCGGGTCGGCCTGCGGTTCGGTGTTCATGGAGTGAGACTGCCGACCGGGGCGCGCCGCGGTCTTGTACGTTTTTTGCGTGGCCGCCGACCAGTCCGCCGTCTCCGCCTGGCGCCCGCGCGTCCCGGGTGTCGTGGAGGTCTTCCACGCCCACTTCACCGAGTACGCGTACCCGATGCACGTCCACGACGCCTGGACGCTGCTGATCGTCGACGACGGCGCCGTACGGTACGACCTCGACCGGCACGAGCACGGCACCCCGCACGACACCGTCTCGCTGCTGCCGCCGCACGTGCCGCACAACGGCTCCCCCGCCACCCCGCGCGGCTTCCGTAAGCGGGTGCTGTACCTGGACGGCAGCCACCTGGGCGACGAGCTGATCGGCCCGGCCGTGGACGGCCCCGACCTGCGGGACCCGGTACTGCGGCAGCGGGTCGGGCAGTTGCACTCCGTGCTGGGCCGGCCCGGCGACGAGCTGGAGGCGGAGAGCCGGCTGGCGCTGGTCGGGGAGCGGCTGCGGGAGCATCTGCGGCGCCGGGACGCCGGCGCCCGCCGCCCCGGCCGCGGCCCCGCTCTCGCCCGGTCGCTGCGCGAGCTGCTCGACGAGCACGTCACCGAGGGGCTGGTGCTCGCCGACGCGGCACGGCTGCTGCACGCCCATCCGGCCCACCTGGTGCGGGCGTTCAGCGGCGCCTATGGCATCCCCCCGCACCAGTACCTGACGTCCCGCCGGGTCGGCCGGGCCCGGCGGCTGCTGCTGGACGGGCTGCCGCCGGGCGAGGTGGCCGCGGCCACCGGGTTCTGCGACCAGGCCCATCTCACCCGGCACTTCAAACGACTGGTGGGCGTGCCGCCGGGGCGCTACCGGCTCAGTGCCCGGTGAGGGAGCGCCGGGTCACCTGACGTCGACGTAGTCGCCGGCGGCCGTGGCGCCGCCGGTCGTGGACGTCTCGCCGTACGTCCAGCGCCAGTAGCCGTCCGCGGCAGCGGTGACCGTGGTCTTGAGGTAGCCCGCGGAGTCGGCCTGCACGATCTTGACGGTGGAGTAGGTGCTGGTGCCCGCCTTGCGGAACTGCAGCTTGGCCGACTTGCCGCCGAAGCCCGTGTAGGTGTGCTTCACCCAGTCGGCGCGGGTGAGCCGGCCGGTCACGGTGATCTTCCCGCCCTTGGCGACGGGCTCGGGCGAGGCGTTGACGGTGGCCTTGCCCGCGCGCTTGACCTGGACGGAGCTGAATCCGGTCAGGTACTCCTCGCCCTTGAAGTTCTCGTTCGAGTCCCACAGGCGCACCCAGACGGCCGTCTTCCAGGTGGTCGCGTCGTTGTTGGAGTCGAGCCGCGAGCGCGGGTCGATGTACAGCTCGCCCTCGCAGTCGGCGGCGCGCGGACCGGCCGGGCTGCAGCTGGTGAAGCCCGTGTAGATGCCGCCGGACTCGGCGCCCTTGGCGGCCGTGGTGTCGTGGTACAGGTACGGGAACGGGGTGACGTCGTCGGCGGTGACGCCGGACGGCAGGGACATGTGGAAGGTGAAGCCGGGCCGCACCTCGGCGGTGGTGCCCACGACGACGGGTTTGCCCTTGTTCACGACCAGGTTCGACACCGTGACGCCGGTGTCCGCCGCCGCCGCGGACGGCGCGGCGTACGCCCCGAGGGCGAGCGCTCCCGCGAGCGCGACCGCGGAGCCCGATCTTCCTGCGCGCATGCACAACCTCTTGCTGGTGAGAGAGCGGTAAGGACCCGGTGAGAATCCGGGTCGCCGCAGGCTAACAGCACGCGGAGAAGGGCCGCTTGGGACCCCGGGGCCGGGTCCCGTCCGTCAGTCGGCCGGACGCTCTAGGAGGTGGCTGAAGGCGTCCAGGTTCCGGGTCGACTCGCCGCGCGACACCCGCCAGGCGTACTCCTTGCGGATCGCCGAGGCGAAGCCCATCTCCAGCAGGGTGTTGAAGGCGCCGTCGGCGGCCTCCAGGACCTGGCCGAGGAGGCGGTCGGTCTCCTCGGGCGTGACGGCGGCCAGCGGCAGCCGGGCGGTGACGTAGATGTCGCCGAGCCGGTCGACGGCGTAACTCACGCCGAACAGCTTGAGGTTGCGCTCCAGCAGCCAGCGGTGGACGCCCGCCTCGTTCTCGTCCGGGTGCCGGATGACGAACGCGTTGAGGGAGAGGGTGTGGCGGCCGACGATGAGGCTGACCGTGGTGGAGAGCTTGCGGGTGCCGGGGAGCTTGACGACGTACGTCCCGGTCTCGGGGCTCTCCCATTCCAGCTCGGCGTCCTTCAGGACGTCCTCGATGACCTGCGTGGCCTTCTCGACATCACCCATGCTGGGAGCGTACGCGACGGCGGTGGGACTGGGTCGCGGCCGTGTAGACGTCGGCGGTCGCGGCCGCCGCTGTGTCCCAGCCGAAGCCCAGCGCGTGCCGGGCGGCGGCCGCGCCCATGCTGTCCGTCAGCGCGGGGTGATCGGCGAAGCGGGCCAGCACGCGCGCGTACTCGGCCGGGCGGTGGCCCTGCACGAGGAAGCCGGTGGCGCCGTCGCGCACGGCCACCGGCAGCCCGCCGACCGAGGCGGCGAGCACCGGGGTCCCGGCCGCCTGCGCCTCTATGGCGACCAGCCCGAAGGACTCGCTGTAGGACGGCATGACCAGGACGGAGGCCGCCCGGAACCAGTCCGCGAGCTGCTCCTGCCCGACCGGCGGGCGGAACTGCACGACGTCGGCGATGCCGAGGCGCGCGGCGAGCTTCTGCAGGCCCTCGGGCCGGGCGAGACCGCTGCCGCTGGGCCCGCCGACGACCGGTACGACGATCCGGGAGCGCAGCTCGGGCCGCTCGTCCAGCAGGGCGGCGACCGCCCGCAGCAGCACGTCCGGCGCCTTCAGGGGCTGTATGCGGCCCGCGAAGAGGGGGATCAGGGCGTCCTGCGGGAGACCGAGGCGGGCACGGGCGGCGGCGCGGCCGTCGGCGGGGCGGAACCGGTCGAGGTTCACGCCGGGGTGGACGACGGCGACCTTGCCGGGGTCCGCCGCGTAGTGCCGGGCGAGTTCGCCGGCCTCCTCCTCGGTGTTGGCGATGAGGCGGTCGGCGGCGGCGACGATCTGGGTCTCGCCGATGACGCGGGCGGCGGGCTCGGGGGTGTCGCCGTCGGCCAGGTTGGCGTTCTTGACCTTGGCCATGGTGTGCATGGCGTGCACCAGCGGCACGCCCCAGCGCTGGGCGGCGAGCCAGCCGACGTGGCCGGAGAGCCAGTAGTGGGAGTGAACGAGGTCGTAGTGGCCCGGGCGGTGGCCGGCCCACGCCTGCATCACGCCGTGCGTGAAGGCGCAGAGCTGGGCGGGCAGGTCCTCCTTGGCCAGGCCCTCGTAGGGACCGGCGTCGACGTGCCGGACGAGGACGCCCGGGGCGAGGTCGACGCGGGGCGGCAGGCCGCCCTCGGTGGCCCGGGTGAAGATCTCCACCTCGATGTTGATCGCGGCCAGCCGCTGGGCCAGCTCCACGATGTAGACGTTCATGCCGCCGGCGTCACCGGTTCCCGGCTGGTGCAGCGGCGAGGTGTGCACGGAGAGCATGGCGACGCGGCGCGGCCTGCGGTGCAGCCTGAGCCGCGGGGACGCCGCCGGGGAGCGACGCCCGAGCCTGCCGGCGTACTGGCTCACGTGGCGTTCCTCCTCGGTGCGGGCATGCCTGCCGGAGGACCTACCGCGCCCTCCTGGGAGTGCAACAGCCGACGGGTGCCCTGCCATTTCCCGATCACGCGCCTTTACCGAATCATGACCTGGTCTCGCTCAACCGTTCGACTGGAGCGTGCGTGGGCCGCGGCGGGAACCCGGACGGAGACCGAGCGGAGCCGGCCGCCGCGGGGCCCCGCTTACCCTCGTAGTCATGACCGCCCGCGCCACGCCCCTCCCCCACGCCCGGCGCCGCCCGAGCGGGGCGGGCGCCGTGGTGGGGAACGTGACGCGCGGCACCACCAACCCCAACCGGCTGCGCCGCATGGACCGCTGGATCGCCGCCACGCACGGCGCCGCCCTGCGCCGCGCGGCCGACCCGGTGGCGATCGATCTCGGGTACGGGGCCGCGCCCTGGACCGCCGTCGAACTGCTCGGCCGGCTGCGCACCGTCGCGCCCCGCGCCCGCGTGGTGGGCGTCGAGATCGAACCGGCGCGGGTCGCGGCCGCCCGGCCGTACGAGCGGGACGGACTCGCCTTCCGGCACGGCGGCTTCGAGATCCCCGTGCCCGGGCGCCCGGTGCTGGTGCGGGCCGCGAACGTGCTGCGGCAGTACGACGAGGACCAGGTCGCCGCCGTGTGGCAGCGGCTGTGCGCGCGGCTCGCGCCGGCGGACGCCGGCTCGCCCGGTGGGCTGCTGGTGGAGGGGACCTGCGACGAGATCGGCCGGCGGCACGTATGGGTGGCGCTGGGTCCGGAGGGCCCGCGGACGGTGACCTTCGCGACCCGGCTCGGCTCGCTCCAGCGGCCGTCCGACCTCGCCGAGCGGCTGCCGAAGGCGCTGATCCACCGGAACGTCCCCGGCGAGCCGGTGCACTCCTTCCTGCGCGACTTCGACCGCGCCTGGGCCGCCGCCGCCCCCTACGCCTCGTACGGCGCCCGCCAGCGCTGGATCCGCGCGGTGCGGGACCTCACCGCCGACTGGCCCGTGACGGACACCGCCGCGCGCTGGCGGCAGGGTGAAGTGACGGTCGCCTGGGACGCGTTGGCGCCGCGCGCCCACTGAAACCGCGCCAACCGGCGCGAACCCGCGCCGACTCGCCGCCGGGAACGATCTCGGTGCGTCGTTCGTCACATCGTCGAGAAGATCCTCGTGACGGGCGCCGGCCAGGGGAAGCGGGGACGGGGCGATGGGTGACCGGGGCGTGCCCGAGGGCGCCGCGGCGGGCGGAAACCCGACTTCCCATGACCTCTGTCGTTTTGCGCGCCGCCATGGCACGATCCTCGGACGACCACAAGTTACTGACGGTTAACCAGCTTGGGGGACTGTATGGGGACGGGCAAGCGCGGCCTGCTCATGGCCGCCGTGACCGTGGTCTGCGCGGTGACCGTGCTGATGGCGCCCGGCACGGCGTTCGCCGCTCCGACTCCCACACCGAGCGGGAGCGCGACACCGGGCGCGTCCCCGAGCCCGGCTCCCCCGCCGAACAGGGACCTGGAGCAGGTCCGCGCGAGACTCGACCGGCTCTACCACGACGCGGCCGTGGCCACCGACGCCTACAACGCGGCCGAGGAGAAGACGAAGAAGCAGTCGGCCCGGATCGCCGCGCTCACCAAGAAGATTACCGAGGGCCAGGAGAAGCTGGAGCGGCTCAGGAACCAGGCCGGTGCGTCGGCCCGGGCCCAGTACCGCAACGGCGGACTGCCGCCCACGGCCCAGTTCCTGCTCAGCGACGACCCGCAGCGCTTCGTCGACGGCGCCGGGACGGTGCTGAACGGCCAGCGGGCCACCCACAAGCTGATCGGCGAAATGACCCGCACCCAGGCGGACTTGCGGGACTACGCCGACGACGCCGCCGCCCAGTGGAAGAAGCTCGAACTCAACCGCAAGGCCAAGGCCGCCGCCAAGAAGCGGATCAAGCGGCAGATCTCGGCGGCCGAGCAGCTCGAGAACCGGCTCGAGGAGAAGGAGAAGGAGCGGCTCGCCCAACTGGAGGCGCAGGCCGCCGCCAAGGCCCAGACGAAGTGGCTGGACAGCGGCGTCCTCGACGACATCGGCGCCAAGGCTTCCAAGCAGGGCCGCGCGGCGGTGGAGTTCGCCACCGCCCAGCTCGGCAAGCCGTACGTGTGGGGCGCCGAGGGCCCCGACTCCTTCGACTGCTCGGGCCTGACCTCCCAGGCCTGGGCCGACGCCGGCCGGCCCATCCCGCGCACCTCGCAGGAGCAGTGGAAGCAGCTCCCGCACGTCGCCGTCGAGGACATGCGCCCCGGCGACCTCATCATCTACTTCGGCGACGCCAGCCACGTCGCGATGTACGCCGGCGACGGCAAGATCATCCACGCTCCGCGGCCGGGGCGGACGGTGACGGTGGCGGGCGCGGGCACGATGCCGATCCTGGGCGTCGTACGGCCGGACGCGTGACCCAGGTCATGTGACGGTCCGCACGCCGGGCGACGCCCCCCCCCCGGCGGCCCCCGCGGGCCCCGTCGCACCCCGTCCGTGTGACCCACCGCACGGCCAACCGCCTTACGGACGGGGCGATCAGTGAGCTTCGTCATCCCCGCCGCCCGGGCGGGCTGTCCAACTGCGGTACGAATCGCGGCATATGACAGGGGCTTGCGCGCGAGCGACGCGGCTCACACCATTCCGTCGAGGCGGGCAGTACCGCTAGGGTCACCCGTCGGTGGGTCGAGGTCCCTCGCCCCGCCTGCCCTCGGGGGGAGGGAAGGAAAACAGGACGATGCCCGTACCCGTACCGCGGCAGAGAGCGATCCCGGCCGTGGAGAGTGGTCAGGCGCAGGCCGTCGCCCAAGGCGGCCCCCTCAAGGAAGAGGCTCACCGCAACGCCACGGCCGGCGCCAACAGCGCCACTCTCACCCTGCTGCTGATCGAGGACGATCCGGCAGGCCTGCCGATCGTGCCCGACATGCTGGACTCCTCCGGCAAGCCGGTCCGTGTCCGCCGCGCCCGCAACCTCACCGAGGCCGAGCGGCTCCTCACCGACGACGTCCACTGCATCCTGCTGGACCTCGCCCTCCCGGCGCCCGGCCGGGCGCACGACGAGGACGCCGACGAGCTGGCCGTGCTCCGGCACGTGCTCCAGCTCGCGCCCCGGCACGCCGTGCTCGCGCTGACCGCCTCCGGCGACGCCGAGCGCGGCGCCGAGGCCGTGCGCGTCGGCGCCCAGGACTACCTGTTCCGGGACGAGCTGGACGGCCGGCTGCTCAGCCGTGCCATCCGCTACGCGGTGGAGCGCAAGCGCTCCGACACCGCCGAGCGGCGGCTCGCCGAGGGCAAGCTGCGCGCCCAGGAGAACCGCCGGCTGGAGCGGGGCCTGCTGCCCACGCCCCTGCTGGAGGGCTCCTCGCTGCGCTTCGCCGCCCGCTACCGGCCGGGGCGCTCCCGGGCCCTGCTCGGCGGCGACTTCTACGACGCCGTACGCACCCCCGACGGCACCGTGCACGCCATGATCGGCGACGTCTGCGGCCACGGCCCGGACGAGGCCGCGCTCGGCGTGGAGCTGCGCATCGCCTGGCGCGCGCTGACGCTCGCCGGGCTGTGCGGGGACGAGCTGCTGGGCACCCTCCAGGAGGTGCTGGAGCACGAGCGCGCGGACGAGGAGATCTTCGCGACGCTGTGCACGGTGGACATCGCGCCCGACGGCCGCCGGGCGGGCCTGTGCCTGGCCGGTCACCCGTCGCCGCTGATCGCCCGCCCCGGCCGGGCCCCGAAGCTGCTGCCGTACGAGAACAACGGCCCCGCCCTCGGCCTGCTGCCCGGCGCCCGCTGGCCCCGGATGCAGGTGGAGCTGGGCGCCGAGTGGAGCCTGATGCTCTACACCGACGGCCTGATCGAGGGCCGCGTCGGCACGGACGGCGAGCGGCTCGGCCAGGACGGCATGGTGGACATGATCCGCCGCCAGCTGGCCGAGGGGCTGCGCGGCGAGGACCTGCTGCGGGCCGCCGTGAGCGAGGTCCGCGACCTCAACGGCGGCGAGCTGACCGACGACGTGGCGGTGGTCCTGCTGGACCGCACGGCCTGACCGCGCGGCGGCCCGCCGTCAGCGGCCGCCGTTGTACGGGCCGTAGGGGCCGTCGCTGCTGCTTCCGCCGCGGCGGCGGCCCCAGCCGCTGCCGCCGGAGACCTGCTTGAGCGCGGGACGCACGTCGACGATGTAGACGATGCTCGCGATCACGCCGGCGATCGGCAGGATCGACAGGAGCGAGAACAGGTAGCTGACCACGAGCGCGATGCCGAGGATGATCAGCCAGAAGACCTTGTTCTGCTTGTCGGCCGCGCGGAAGGCGTCCTCGCGCCGGAAGGCGGCGTCGAACAGCCCGAACGCGGCGATGGCCATCATGACGATCTTCAAGATCCCCATGAACCCCGCGAAGCCCAACATCAGCATGCTGTCCACCGCCCGTTTCTCCTGATCCGTACGCGGTCACCGTACCCGTAGAACGGGCCGGGCACCCCAAGGGTGCCCGGCCCGTTCAGGTCCTGCCGGCCGTTCTGCCTGACCTGCTCACTTGGCCGGCGGCGTCGTCTTCTTCGCGGTGGTGGTGGGGGTGACCTTGCGCGGCGCCGGGCCCTTCTTCGATGCGGAGTCCTTGGCCGCGGGCTCCTTGACGGCGGACTCCTTGACCACGGGCTTCTTCACGGCGGCGGGCTCGGTCCTGACCACGGCCGGCTTCGGCTGCGTCCGGACCTCGCCCGGCTCGGGCTTGCCCTCGACGGCGATGGCCAGGTCCTCGATCTCCTCGGCGGCCTCGCCGCGCCAGTTGCGCACGGTCTGCTCACCGTGCTCGGCGACCTTCTCGTAGGCCTCGCGCGCCTTGACGGCGTACTCGGCGGCGACGCCGACCCCGCGCAGGGCGAGGTCCTGGGCGTTCTCGCCCAGCTTCTTCAGGTCGACGTCCAGGGTGCCGATGAACTCGTTGACCTTGGCCTGCAGGGTCGTCTGGGCCTCCTTGGCCCGGCTGGCGGCCCGCTCCTGCACGGCCTTCGGGTCGGTGTTGCGCACCGCGTCGATGCGGGCCGGCGCCTCGGCGCGCAGCTGCTCGACCAGGGCGGGCACCTTCTTGGCCTGCTGGAGCGCGAGGTCGGCGGTGCCGGCGGCGAAGTAGAGGGGCTTCGGGTCGCTGAGGGTCTTGCGCAGGTCGTCGGTGATGGCCATGGTGATGGTCCTCCCGGATTCGCGTTCGGCTGAGGTTGGTGTGTCCGCGGTCTGGGCGGCCGGGCCCTGGTCCGGCTATCCGGCCGTCCGCCGCGGACCGGCATCACTGCCGCCGGCCGTGCGGATGCCGCGTTCGGCGGTGTCGCCCGGGACTTCGGCGCCTTCGGTCCGCTCCGCCGCGTGCCCTTCCCGCGCCGCCGGCTCGCCGACCCCGAATCCGTTCTCCTTGCGGAAGGACTCGTAGATCTGGAGCAGCACCTGCTTCTGCCGCTCGTTGAGCGAGGGATCGGCGAGGATGACGGCGCGCGTCTCGACCTCGTCCCGGTCCCGTTCGGCGTCGAGGATGCCGGCGCGGACGTACAGCGTCTCGGCGGAGATGCGCAGCGCCTTGGCGACCTGCTGCAGCACCTCCGCGCTGGGCTTGCGCAGCCCGCGCTCGATCTGGCTCAGGTACGGATTGGACACCCCGGCGGCATCGGCGAGCTGCCGCAGCGAGAGCTGGGCGTTTCGCCGCTGCTCGCGCAGGTACTCACCGAGATTGCCGACGTTGAGCGATGCCATGACTCCACCATGCCGCACTTCCGCTAACAATTGCAAGCATCTGCTTGCAAGAGTGCGCCACGCCACGCGCGGAGTTCACCCGCTCGTCCCAGTGCCGGCCCCCTCCGGGGCCCGAGCCGCACGGAAACTCGCTGGCGTCCCGGCGGCTCCGGACGTGAGACTGCCGCGGTGACGCTGCACGAGGACGAGATCCCGGTCGACGAGACGCTCATCCGGTCGCTGCTGCGGGCCCAGTGCCCGCAGTGGGCCGGCCTGCCGTTGTCGCCCGCGGGCTCCGGCTCGGACAACACCATGCACCGGCTGGGCGACGACCTGCTGGTACGGCTGCCGCGGACCGCCGACGGGCGGTCCGTGCGCAAGGAACAGCAGTGGCTCCCCCGCCTGGCGCCGCTGCTGTCCCGCCCGATTCCCGAGCCCGTGCACGCCGGGACGCCCACCGGCGCCTTCCCCGCCGTCTGGTCCGTGCACCGCTGGATCGACGGCGACGAGGCCGGCCCGGACACCGTCCGGGACTGGGCGGCCTACGGCGCCGACCTGGCGGCGCTGGTGCGGGAGCTGCACGGCGTCGACCTCATGGGGGCGACGCGCGCCGGGGACCTGAGCTGGTACCGCGGCGGCCTCCTCGGGCCCTGCGACGAGTGGGTCGGCGCGGCCTTCGAGGACTGCCGGGCCACCGTGGGCCAGGAGATGGACGTCGACCTCCTGGAGCGGCTGTGGCGGGCGGCGCTCGCCCTGCCCGACCCCTGCGGACCCCATGTGTGGCTGCACGGCGACCTCAAGCCGACCAACGTGCTGGTCCGGGACGGCGCGCTGCACGCCGTCATCGACTTCGGAGCGCTCTCCGTCGGCTTCCCCGACGCCGAGCACGCCCCCGTGTGGGACCTGCCGCCCCAGGCGCGCCAGGCCTACCGGGACGCCCTGGACCTCGACGACGCGACCTGGGCGCGCGCCCGCGCCTGGGCGATCGCGGTCGGGGTCAGCGGGGTCTCCTACTACTGGCACACCTGGCCCGCCTTCGTCGCCGAGTGCCGGGCCCGGCTCCGGGCGATCGTCACCGACGCCGCGGCCGGCTGAGCACCGGGGCCGGCAGCCGCAGCCAGTCCGCCACGGCGCCGAAGTCCGCCCCGGTCAGGCCGTACCGGTGGTCGACCCGGTGCAGGAGGGCGGGCGCGCGGTGGTGGACGGCGACCCAGGAACGGTCGGCCTCGGTCAGCTCGTCGTCGATCCAGACGAAGGGGCGGCCCGCCGCCCAGGCGACCAGCGGGCGGGTCTTCCAGTGCAGCAGGCCGGGCGGCTCGTCCTCGTCCGGCCACCGCACGACGGGCAGCGCGGGCAGCCCGAGCCACGGCGCCAGGCACGCGTTGGCGTCGTCCATCCAGGTCGTCGCCCACACCAGTTCGCAGCCGAGCCCGCGGAGCCGCGCGCCGAGCGCCGGGTCGACCCGGTTCAGCAGGGGATGGCCGCCCGCGTCCGGCGGCCCGGCGAGGCCGCGGTCGAACACCGGATAGGCCCCGTCCGACGCCCCGAACGGGATGAGCGGCCCGTCCACGTCGAGGAAGAGCAGCATCACCGTCCAGGATGCCCTTCGCCGGGCGCCGGCTGAAGAGCGTCACCGGAACGGCAGCGGCCGGGAGTGGACGACGTCCAGGCGGGAGACGGCCCGGGTCAGCACCACGTACAGCCGGTTCGCGCCCCGCTCCTCCGCCGCCACGACGGCGGCCGGCTCCACGGCGACGACGTGGTCGTACTCCAGCCCCTTGACCACGCTCGCCGGCACGACCGCGACCCGGGCGCCGAGTTCCTCCGGGCCGGCCGCGTCGATGCCGGCGGCGGTGAGCGCGTCCCGGACGCGGGCCAGGTCCGCGTCCGCCGTGACGACTCCGACCGAGCCCTCGCGGGCGAGCGCCGCGCGCACGGCGGTCACGGTGGCGCCGGGCACGTCGTCGGTGGCCCGGACGGTCAGCTCGCCGTCCGTCCGCAGCGATCTTGCGGCCGGCACCGCCACGTCCAGCCGGTCCAGCAGCCGGTTGGCCAGCCCGACCACCGCGGCCGGCACCCGGAACCCGGTGGTCAGCGGCACCACGGCCGCGTCCGGCTTGCCGAGGTGGCGCAGCTGCGCGCCCCAGTCGCGGGCCGCCCACGGGGTGGTGCCCTGGGCGAGGTCGCCGAGCACGGTGAGGGAGCCGAACTCGGCTCGCCTGGCGACCGCCCGGCACTCCATCGGCGAGAGGTCCTGCGCCTCGTCCACGACGATGTGCCCGAACCCCTCGGGGTGTTCGATCAGTCCCGCGATCTCGTCGAGCAGGACGAGATCGGCGGCCGACCAGCGGGCCGACTTGTACGAGCGCGGCGGGCGCGCCCACAGCAGGGCCTGCTGCTCCCCGGGGGCCAGCAGCCCCTCGGCGGCCCGGGCCAGCACCGCGCGGTCGGTGAGCAGCGCCGCGAGGACCTCCTCGGGCCGCGCCTTCGGCCATACGGCGTCCAGCCGGGCGGTGATCTCCCGGGCCCGCTCGATCCGGCGCACCCACGCGTTCGGAGGCGGCCCGGAGCGTCGTTCCGCCTGCTCCAGCAGCCGGCGCACCACGCGGGCCCGCACCCGCTCGCGGCCGACCGCGTACGGCTGCCGCTCGGCGCGCACCTCCTCGACGATGCCGGCGAGGCGCGCGGCGGACACACGCCACTGGTAGGAGCCGTCCGGTACGGCGAGGTCGGTGACGCCGTCGGTGCACACGCGCGCGTACAGGGCGCGGCGCAGCACCTCGGCCATGCGGGCGTCGTGCTTGACGGCGGCCGTGGGGGCGGGGTCGGCGCCGGTCACCGGGTGGCGGCCGATCTCGTCGAGCAGCGTGGCCTGACGCACGCCGCTCTCCCCGAGGGAGGGCAGCACCTCGGCGATGTAGGAGAGGAAGGTGCGGTTGGGGCCGAGGATCAGCATTCCGGCGCGCTGGACGCGCTGGGGGTGGGTGTACAGCAGATAGGCGGCGCGGTGCAGGCCGACGGCCGTCTTGCCGGTGCCGGGGGCGCCCTGGACGCAGACGGAGGCGGTCAGGTCGCCGCGCACCAGGTCGTCCTGCTCGGGTTGGATGGTGGCGGCGATGTCCCGCATGGGGCCCACGCGGGGGCGCTCGATCTCCCGGGCGACGATGTCGCTGACCCGGGACTCGCCCCGGCCGAGGCGCTCGTCCTCGAAGCCGGTGAGGTCCGCGGAGTCGCCCCGGCCGCCCACCGCCCAGCCGAACCGGCGGCGGACCTCCACGCCCTGCGGCTCACCGGCGCTCGCCTGGTAGAAGGCGCGGGAGACGGGGGCCCGCCAGTCGACGACGAGGGGCGGGGCGGCCGGGTCCTCGCTGATCCGGAGGCGGCCGACGTGGTAGCTCTGCCCGCCGTGCCCGGGGTGGTCCGCGGCGAAGTCCAGCCGGCCGAAGAACAGCGGCCCCTCGGGCAGTTCGCGCAACGCCTTGGCCCGGCTGCGCAGCCGGTACCCGAGCACCTCGGCGTCGGCGCCGGACGCGGAGACGTCCTCGCCGGTGACGACCTGCGCGGCGGCGCCCTCGACCATGGCGGCGAGGGTGGCGCGGCAGGTGTCGTGATAGGCGCGCTCGGCCCGAAGGGTGTCGTCGAGGGTGCGCCGGCGGGAGGTCATGCCCCCACCCTACCCAATTATGTGACCGAGTTACATTTCTTACTCAGTCTCAGCGCCACGCAGGCCGGCCAGTCCCGCCGCCAGCCGCCCGAAGGCCCGCTCGGCGGCCCGCACCGCGTCGGGCCGGACCTCCTGCACGCCCTCCCCCGCCGCGATCCGCCGCCAGTTCTCCAGGGCGAGGATCCGCTGCACCGCGGTGATCTGGCCCGCGGCGAGCTTCGCGTCCAGCCCGCCGCCGAGCGCCTCGGCGAGCGCCGCCTCCGACCGCTCCAGGTGTCCGTACAGCCGCGCCGCCAGGGCGGGCGTGCCGTACAGCAGACGGTGGAAGGCGAGCACCGCCGGGTGGTCGTTGAGACCGGTGACCGGATCGCACCGCTCGAGCCCGTCGAGGAAGTTGCGGCGCAGGGACTCCAGCGGTTCAGCCGCTCCCGCCACCACCCGCGCGGCCTCCGTCTCGTGGTCGGCGAACCGGTACAGGACCAGATCCTCCTTGGCCGGGAAGTACCGGAAGAGGGTCGGCTTGGAGATCCCGGCCGCGGCGGCCACCTCTGCGACGGACACGGCGTCGAATCCCCGCTCCAGGAACAGCCGCACGGCGGTGTCCGACACGTCCTGGTACATCCGCCGCTTCTTGCGCTCGCGCAGGCCCATCTCTTCCATGGGGGGAGCCTACGCAGCGGCGTGCGGCGCGGCGCGGCTCACCGGCCTGCGGGCCTTGTGCCGCCCGCCCCACCGTCCCCGTACCGCAGGGCGTCGGCGAGGTAGGGGTTGGCGACCGGCCTGGCGCGAAGACCGAGACCGGCGATGGCCTGCCGGAGCGTGAAGGCGTAGGAATCCAGTCTCCGCCGCACCTCGGGGACGTCCTGGGCGTCCCGCTCGACCATGAACGCCAGGTCCACGTAGGCGGAGCGGGCGATCTCGATCAGCCGGTAGACACTCCAGTCCTGGCGCCAGTTCCAGGTGTACCGAGGGTCGAGCAGCACTTCCCAGCGCCGGAGCATGCGGTCCCGGATCTCCGGCCGGGTGGGGGTGAGATGGATGTGCCGGACGAGGTCGTGGAGAGGGTCGCCGATGAACGCCCGCTCCCAGTCGATGATGGCCAGGGCCGACTCGTCGTGACGACGCACCAGGTTCCAGGGATTCAGGTCACCGTGGAGCAGAGTGGGCGCGCGGTGACTGACCCGGTGCCGCTCGAGCAGGAAACGGAGCTGCTCGGACCTCGGCAGACGCAGTTCGCCGGCCAGCAGCTGTGCCTCCGCAGGCAGGTTCTCGACCAGGATCACGAGCTGTTCGCACAACCAGCCGTAGTACCCCGGCAGGTCCCCGGCCGGATCGAGCCTGGCGTGGTCGACCGAGGTCAACGCCGCGAGCTGGTCGACTAGCCGGTCCGCCTCATGGGGCAGCAGTCCGTGGACGGGATGCTCCGGCGCGCCCCTCATGTCCGGCGGCGCGACATAGGTGTGGATGGCGAAGCCGGCCTCGGCCGAGGCCCGTACGCCGGTACGGTCCGTCGCCCGGGTCCTGCCCAGAGCCAGCAGCCGGGGTGCCATCACCCTGACGTCGGCCGACTCGATCGCCTGCAACACCGCATGCTCACTGAGGAACCTCGGTTCGTACCGAAGCGGTCGCCCCGACGCGCGCCGCACCACGACCGGGAGGCCGGATCCCGGAATCCGGACCACGGAGTTGGTGTGGGTGGTCCCCTTGAACACCCAGTCGGCGGGAGCGGCGCTCTCCAGGGACAGGACGTCGGGTACCAGGGAGTGCGGAAAGTCCTCCCGCTGCCGGACGCGCGCGTCGGGCTGCCAGACGATCGACGTGGCGCGCCCTCCGCCCCCTGCCGAGGCACGCCATCGGTGCAGGATCGCCTCGATCTCCCGCGGTTCGGGTATCCGCGCCAGCGCCAGCGGCCCGGCCGCCGCCCGCAGGGCCCGGCGAATCCGGGTGGTCGCCTCGTCCAGACCCTTCTGATCGCTCGTCTTCGCCAGGGCTTCCGCGGCGCGCATCACGTCCGGATAGACGGACTGCGCCCGTTCGAAGGCGATGTAGTGGGGCAGGTCCCTGACCAGGCCGGTGACGGCTGCGGGACGGAACTCCCGCATGACATCGGCCCATGTGTCGATGACCTCGGCCCACTGGTCGTCCGGGTACCCGGTGCGGACCAGGTGAACGGCCAGGTCGTGCAACGGGTCGCCGTAGGTGGCCAGTTCCCAGTCGACCCAGATCAGGGGCGGGTCACCGCCGTACGACATGATCACGTTGCCGCGGTGCAGGTCGGCGTGGAGCAGGCTGAAGGGCCGTCGATCCATCGCGGGAACGCGCTCCGCGTAACGGGCCAGCGCGTCCTCGGGAACCCCCAGTGCGGTGAACAGGGGCCCGAAGAGGCTCCAGTTGGGCTGGCGGATCTGTACGTCCGCCAGTTGTGCCAGCGCGCGCAGGAAGCCGCTGCTGTCGTCGTCGCGCGCCGGCCAGCCTGGCGGCAGCGGTGGCAACGAGCTGTCGTTCACCCGGGTCATCTCGGCGAACAGACCCGCCATCGCCCGCACCAGGACGCTCTCGACCCGCTGGCCGTTGCCGCAGACGCCGGCGAGCGGGATGCCCTCCACATAGCTGTGAACGGCGAAGCCGTCCCCTTCTGCGAGGCACCGCGGGACGCCCGGCAGCACGTCCTCGATCGCCCGCAGGATGGCCGCCTCGTTCTGCCATGTTCGGATCACGACCGGCAGTGCTTCGGCGCGGCGGATGCGCACGGTCACGTCGGTCCCGGCCGGACGCCCGAGGTGGGGCGCCACGTCCGACGACACCGGCACCACGAAGTTCCGGTTGTGGTGTCCGCTGCTCGGTTCCGCCCGCACTTCTGCCTCCGCGACGAACGCGCTGACGGCATGATGCGACTCGGCGGTGAAGCCGGCGCCGGCCCCGCAACTGGGAGCCGGAACAAGAGGTGCACCCACCGACCGCTCCTGGGGTCAGACGGAGGACGGACGAACCACCACCATACGGCCGGCCCGTCCGGCTCCTCGAATGAATCGGGACGCTCTCACATCTCCCGGCCGCTTCCGTGGGCGCGGCACCAGCGCCCGAGAGCCGTCACGACGCGGTGCGGCCCCGGGAGGGCTTCGAGCCCCAACGGGCGTGCGGCTTCCGCCAGGATGGCGCGCAGCTTCAGCGCCACGGGTACGACGTGCCGCCAGCCGGCGTTCGCGGGGGTGTCCAGCGAGAGGGCGGCGCGGATGACGTCGGTGAAGACGGACTGAGCCCTCTTGTAGCCGATCAGGCGGTTCAGATCCTGCCGCCAGCCGTTCGCGCTGCCGGGCCGCACCCTTTCCACGGTCGTCCGCCACTGCTCGGCCATACCGCGGGCCTGCCGGTCCGGGTAGCGCATCAGGTGCAGGTGGGTCGCGAGGTCGTAGAGCGGATCGCCGACCATCGCCAGTTCCCAGTCGATGGTCCACAGACGGCGGCCGGGGTCCACGATGAAGTTCTCGCGGTGCAGGTCCGCGTGCAGCAAGCAGAACGGGCGTTCCGTGAGACCGGAGACGTGCTTGCGCAGGTGCTTGAACGAATCTTCGCCCAGGCCGAGCTCCGAGAAGAGCGTCTCGAAGCGGTCGAGGTTGTGCCGGTAGACCCGGTGTTCGGTGAAATGGACGAGCCGCTCCAGGAACCCTTCGGTATCGCCGTCGTCGGGGCGGTCGTCCGGCTCGCACCTCCGGCCGGCGGAGATGCTCGCGGGAGCCATGGTGACCAATTGCTCGAACAGATCGATGATCTGTCGGCGGTAGACGGCAGGAACCGGCGAACCGGACGAGCAGACGGATCCGAGCGTCCGGCCCTCGATGAACCGCATCAGGCCCAGGCCGCCGACCTCGACGATCTCCGGGATGCCTCGGATTCGGCCGGCCAGGGACTGCAGCAGCTGTTCCTCCGAGACGAAGCAGCGCCGGTCGAACCACAGCAGATCGGCCCTCGGCTCCCGGCACTTCCATCGCCCGGGCCGTACCCGGCCCATCTCACCGAGCAGCGGAAACACATAGGTCTCATGGTGATATCCGTGGAGCGGTCCCTCGACCACACTCTCGTCACCGCTCACCTCGACCGCGTGCAGTCGAGCGATCGAAGCCGTCTCGGCGGACATTGCCCGTTTCTCTCGCTGTGGGCCGTTCCGGAGAGAGGAAAGCAGGACGCGCCTCCGGAGGGTGCTGAAGTGGCAGAAAGGTACTCCTTTTTCGGGTGTGCATCGTGCCAGTCGCGCTCGAATCATCGCGGGCGGTCACTCCGGACGACGAATGAGCGCACGTTTGTTCCCCTACGTATCTGTCGGTACCCCGCTCGCGCCATCACCTGCGGTGCTGGCAGCACGGCCCACGGTGGTCCACACTGGCCGGGGTGACGGGAGGAGACCGATGGACGGCGAATCCGAGGAACGAACGGTCCTGCGCGGCCTGCTGAGCGACGCGGATGCCGTGCTGCTCGACTTCGACGGCCCCGTCACCGACCTGTTCCGAGGGGTGTCGACCGCGCCCGTCGCGACCGAGATCAAGGACGTCGTCCGCAAGATCTGGGGACGGCTGGATCCCGACGTCGAGAAGTGCGACGACTCCCATGGCATCCTCCGCCGCCTCAGGGACATGTACGACTCGCCGGTCGCCCCGCCTCTCGATCCCCGCGCCCTGTACGAAGCCGAGGCCGTCGTCACCCGTCAGGAGTACGAGGCGGTCAGAGAGGCCGAGCCGGCCCCGGACGTGGTGCGTCTCGTCAACACGTTGTCCGACCGCGGCCTGCGACTGCTGATCGTCAGCAACAACGCCGACGGTCCGATCTGGGAATTTCTGAAGCGATGGGGAATCCAGTCGAAGTTCGACACGGTGGTGGGCCGCGACCCGCACGAACTGCGGCGCATGAAGCCCGACCCGTATTCCGTGCTCAGCGCGCTGCGGATTCTGGGCCTGCCGGGACTCCGGACCCTGCTCATCGGTGACCAGCTCACCGACCTCCAGGCCGCCCGGGGGGCCGGTACCCGTTTCCTCGGCCACACGCCGTCGGCGGAGCGCGCCCGGGAGATGCGGGACCAAGGCGCCGACTGGGTCGTGCGCTCGCACGTCCCGGTCATTCGCGCGGCACTGACCCTGGAGTCCGTGACTGCCACCAAGTAGCCCTGCGGCGCGACCGGTTCGGTGTGCGGGAACGTTTGTCGGGGCATCATCCCCCTCTCACACATCACGGCACGCACGGGGGGTACGTGTGTCATCTCGCAGTCCGGGCGACAACGGCCCGAACCGGCTCGAGCGTCTCCGGCACACGCTGGACGCGTGGAAGCCGCGCATCGTCCGCTGGCTTCTCGCCCTGGTCGCCCTGCTGGGCGTGGCCGCCGAGGTCGTGGACCCACTGGGTGACGCCCTCAAGGGACAGCAGTTCCTGGGCGGTTCGTTCGCCGCGCTGATGGCTCTCATCCTCTTCGACGCCGTCAGCGGGTCCGAGCCGAGAGAAGTGTCGGGCGTTCATGTCTTCGCCGACCGGGACGAGCTCCACGCCGCTTTTCGCGAGGCGTTCCAGGCCCGGCTGGTACGGGTCGACTTCTCCGGCTTCACCATGCAGACGCTGCTGGACGCGCTGCGTGTGCCGTTGGAGAAGATGGCCGACCACGAGGTGCGCACGGTGGAGCTGAAGTTGTGCGTCATCATCGCGCACCTGAACCTGCCGATGGGGCTGCCCGGCGGCCTCGTCCCCGCCCCGCGCACCGGTGACACCGACGCGGAGAGCTACTACTTCCGGGACTCCCCGGAGAACCGGCAGCGGATGCGCGACGACTTCACGAAGCACAACTGGGTGACGCTGAAGAACCTGCTGGAGCGGGTGCACCAGCGCAACCCCGGGATCTCCATAACCTGCGAGATCCGGGAGTCGCCGCAGATACCCGAGCGGAAGCTGTACATCCTCAACCAGGAGACCGTGTTCTCCACGCCGTACGGCATCGAGCGCAGGGACGTCACCTGGCACGAGAACACCTACCGCATCCTGGACACCGAGGGCTTCGGACCGCTGTACGGCGAGGCCCGCTACATCGGCTGGGACCTTCACTCCAAGGCCCGCTCCACCAGGCAGATCGCGGAGCACCACATGGAGTGCCATCGCAACCTCTGGGAGAAGCTGGCCGACATCAAACCGGAACAGCCCGTCATCACGGACCCGGTGTGGGGAGCGGCTCCTGGCCGCTGAGCCGGTCCCAGACCGAGTCGAACCACGCCTGCATGCTGCCGACGAACACCGATCCGGGCGAGCTCGGGTCGCCGTCCTTCACGTGGTGGGTGAGGGTGGCGCCCAGGCCGAGCACGTCGAGGGCGGTGATCACCTCTCCGTCGTCGAGCTCCATCGGGCGGTCGATCACCTCGTACATGCCGTGCAGGGCCTCGACGCCGTTGAGCAAGTAGACCTTGCACACGGGGACCAACGGAACGTGCCGGATCCGGAGCTCCACGGACGGGACGAGCTTCTCCGTCGCCAGTTCCCTCAGCATGGTCCGCAGGGACTGCGTGTGGCGCCGGCCGATGGCCCGCAGGCGCTTCTGGGGGCGGTCGTCCGCCCGGTCGTCCCTGTTCCGCGGATAGGGCAGGACCAGCGACTCGGAGGGCAGCAGGACGCGCAGGGCGATGCGCTGGGGGCGGATGATGCCGGCGCGGATGCGCTCCACCTGGAGGCGGATGTGCGCGTCCAGCGTCTCGGACGTCAACGTGTAGACGTCCAGGTTCACTTCGGCGTGTTCGAACACCTCGCTGATGAGCGGGCCCAGGGTCCCTCCTCGGCTCGACCGGGTGGCCTTGGGCGTCGCCGACTGTATGCGCTGGGCCTTGACCACCCGCCAGCCGCTGCCCTGGCGGGACTCGATCCAGCCCTCGTCGGCCAGTTCGCGCAGGGCCCGCTGGACCGTGTCCCGGGAGACCTCGAGCTCCTCGGCGAGGTCGCGCTCCGAGGGCAGGAAGGAACGCAGCCGGTACGTCCCGTCGGTCATTCTGGAGCGCAGCTCACCGGCGACACGCTGGAACTTCCTGCCCTGGCCGCGCTCGCTGCTCCGCCCCACCGTCACGAGCCGTTCCTACCCTTGGCTCGCCGACACTACCCTCGCAGTGCGCCCAGCAACGGCTCCAGGGAGCCGATCACCCACTTCGCCCCCGCCTCTCGCAGCAGCTTGGCCTTGCGCTCGTTGCGGGCGTAGCCGAGGAAGGACACACCGGCTCCGATCGCGGCGTCCAGGTCGGACGGGGAGTCACCGATCATGAGGGCGGCCGAGGGGGCCGAGCCCATCGCGGTCAGCGCCCGGTTGAGGCAGTGCGGATCCGGCTTGAGCAGGTGCAGCTCGGTGGTGCGGCCGTAGATGTGAGGGGCGAAGCACTCTGCGAGGCCCCGGCTGTCCAGGTAGGCGCGCACCACGCGCGGGGAGTTGTTGGTGGTGACGGCCAGCCGGCAGTCCACGGCCGTCCAGGTGCGGATCAGGGGGTCGGCGTAGGCGGTGGGCATGGCGGAGGCGGCCGCCCGCAGCTCCTCCTGGGTGAGACGTTCCTCCAGCTCCGTCACGAGGTCGCTGCCGGGGTGCCGTCGGTCCACCGCGCGCAGCACGATGTGCGGGTCGGGCGACTGGCGTTCACCTTCGGTGAGGAGCCCGTGCAGCCCGCGGCTCTCCAGCCACTCCACGAGCTCGTCGGCCACCCGTTCCGCCTTGTGCCGGGCGAAGAGGCGGCAGATCGGTCCGTCGAAGTCCCACAGGACCACTCGGGCACGTCCGATCAGTTCTCGCAGCTTCTCGATCTCGGTCGCGTTCTGTTCGGTCTGCGTCGTCGCATCAGAAGTCACTAGGAGAGTGTCAGGTCCGTCGTGATGGTTTCCCAGAGGGCGTCGAACCACTTCTGCGATTGCTCCACGAATGCGGCGTCCCGCTGGCCGGCCCGCCTCTCGAAGGAGAAGAGCAGGGACTCGGAGCCGAGCGTGTCGTACATCTCCAGTGTTCCGGAGTCGGTGGGCTCCTCGCGGCGGGTGACCATGTAGTGCGCGAAGAGCGCTTCCACGCCGTTGAGCAGGTACAGCTTGACCGGCGGGGTGAAGGGCAGGGCCCGGAAGGTGACGTGGACGTCGATGTCGTGCGTGGAGCGCAGGGCCCGCAGGTTGTACTGCAGGACCTGGCCCTGGGCGTTGCGCATCTCCAGCCAGCGCCGGTGCACGGGGTCGTCGTCGCCCCGCGCCTCGACCGAGACCGGGAAGGCGAGGTTGATGTCCCGGGACGGCAGCAGGACCCGCACGTCGATCCGGCCGGGGCGGATACGGCCCTCGTGGATCAGCCTCAGCGGTTCGCCGAGAGCCGGGATCAGGCTCTGCGCGGTCAGGCACACGGCGTCGATGCGCACGTGCGGGGCCGCGAAGGCCTCGGTCAGCCGGGGGGCGAGGCCCACCATCGTCGGCTGGGGCTCGTCATGGGCGGGGGCGGGCTCGGCGACGCGCGGTGGACTGCCCTTGCTGACGCCGCTCAGCAGACCGTCGTCCGCCAACGCCCGCAGGGCCTGCCGTACGGCCCCGCGCTCCACGCCGAACTCGACGGCGAGCTCGGCCTGGGTGGGCAGGCGCTCCCCGGCCTTCAGCTCGCCGGTGCGGATGCGTTCCCGCAGGACGTCGGCGATCTGCCGGGACGTGAGCCTGCCGCTGCCGTTCACTGCCACGTTCTCCTGAGCCACAACCAAACGCTACAACCCTGATCCATCTGACGGGAGTTGTCGCCAAGTTGTTTATGAGTATGGACCAAGTGGGGACAACTTAAACAGAGTTGGCTGCCAACTCGGGCGAGTTGGCAGACTGAAAGGGGGAACGTCCATGCCTGTCCTCGCGCTCCTCTGCGCCGTCCTCGTCGTCGGCTTCGAACAGCTCGTCGAATGGAAGTACGGCGCCGCCGGTCTGGTCGGCCTGCTGCTGCTCTCCGTGGGCATCAAGGCCAAGAGCCCTGCGGTCAGCTCCGCCGGGGCCCTGCTGCTCGCCCTGCTCCTCGCCGGCCCGGCCCTGTGACCGGCGCCGGCGATCCCCCGGGCGCGCCCGGACAGCGCGCCTAGGGCGTGAGCAGCAGGTCCGAACTGATCGTCTCCCACAGTGCGTTGAACCACAGGTGGGACTGTTCCACGAACGTGGTGTCGCGCAGGTCCGCACCCTGCGCGAAGGGGAACAGCATCGACCGCGTGCCCTCGGCGTCGTAGAGCTGGAGGTGCTCGTGGTCGATCTCCCGCTCGCGGCGGGTGAGCGTGTAGTAGGCGAACAGCGCCTCGCTCCCGTTGAGCAGGTACAGCTTGACCGGCGGGGTGAAGGGCAGGGCCCGGAAGGACACGCGCACGTCCATGCCGTGCGTGGTGCGCAGCGCGAGCAGGTTGTCGCGCAGCACCTGGCCCTGGGCGTTGCGCATCTCCAGCCAGCGCCGGTGCACGGGATCGTCGTCGCCCTGCGCGTCGACGGAGACCGGGAAGGCGAGGTCGATGTTCCGGGACGGCAGCAGGACCCGCACATCGATCTTGGCCGGTTTCAGCCGTCCGGCGTGGATCTGCCGGAGCGGCTCCCCGATCGCCAACGTGAGCGAGACGGCCGTCAGGCACAGCGCGTCGACCTCGACGTGCGGGGCGGCGAAGGCGGCCGCGATGCGCGGGGCGAGGCCGACCATGGTGGGCTGCGGCCCGGCCGCGGGGCCGGCCGCGGGCCCGGCCTGCTGGGCGAGGGCGGCCACGATGGCGGGGGCGCCCTTGGAGACGCCGGTCAGCAGGTGCTCCGACTGCAGGATGCGCAGCGCCTGGCGCACGGCGCCGCGCTCCACACCGAACTCGTCGGCCAGCTTGGCCTGGGTGGGCATGCGCTGGCCCGGCCGCAGGTCCCCGGACCTGATCCGGGCGCGCAGTTCGTCGGCCACCTCGCGGTGTGACGTGCGTGACCGCTGTGGCCTCTTCCGCCCATTGGCGGAGGCGTGTTCCGGGTCCACGAACGCACACTACAACTTCGCGCCAAGTTGCGGCAGTTCACGGGAAGGTGGTTATGAGCCGCTTCCAAGCGGAGATAAGTACAGTGAAGTTGGTCGCCAACTTGGGCGACATGGTCGAGCTTCTCAGTGGTTGGCCGACCGGGCTCCCTTCCGGAGGGGAGCCGGGAGCCCGGGCAGGGGGCGGCCACCGGAGCGCACAGTCACAACTGAACGGCCCGTACGGCCCGCACAGCCACAACTGAACACGTCATCGCACAGCCACAACCGAACACCGTGACAACCGAACAGCTCGCTACGGATGAACAGCACGTGCCGCCGGCAGAAGGGACCTCAGAAGATGTCCGGGCACCACGGTCGCCCGGGCGTGCGCAGCAGGGCGTCGGCCTTACGGGCGGCGCCCTCTCGCTCTTCCTGGACCCGTCCGAGGGCCGCGAGCCGCACCAGGGACTCGTCCCCCAGCCACACCGTGCCCAACTCCGCGACCGGAAGCGTCAGATCGGCGCCCGCCCCACCGGCCGGCCCGCAGGAGGCGCCCTGCGGAGAGGCCTCCAGCCGGAACCGCCCACCGGCCAGGCCGTCCGCGTCCACGACCTCCAGCACCAGCGAGCCCGTCCCGTCGTACGTGCGCGCCTCCAGGGCCCGTACGACGTCCAGGATCCGCACCCACAGCCAGTCCGCGTGGGCCGTCACCCGCGCCGCGCGGGGGTCGGGGAGGAAAAACGGCAGCAGGTCGTCCGGGCCGCGCCAGCCGCTCTTGACCTTCGTGATCCAGTCGATCGAGCACAGGAACCGCCACAGCGCCCGCTCCGCCGCCGGGGTGGCGGCGAGCAGCCAGTTGACGTCGGCGGTGTTGTGCGGCTGCTTGTCGTGCCAGCGGTCGTCCGACTCGTACGACACCAGGCCCTCGACCTCGCCGGAGGCCGACCGGTAGACGGCGTAGAACGGCTCGGTCCAGCCGCTGTCGCGGCCCAGGATCCCGGTGTTCAGCTGCCACCACAGCTCGTTCCTGCTGACCGCGCCGGGCTGGGCGCGGCGGACCCGCTCGTGCAGCCCGGGACCCAGCTCGCGGACGTCCTCCCCGTCCACCAGATCGATCCGGCCGCCGTCCTCCGGTCCCGACCAGCGCGGATCGAGGCCGCTGCGGGGCACCTCGACGGTCCACTCGGTCGTCCAGGTCGCCGGGCCGAAGCCGTAGCGGCCGTAGATCGGGTACTCGGCGGCGATCAGCGTGGCGACGACGTCACCGCGCTCCTTCGCGGCCGCCAGGTCCCGCGCCATCATGCGGCTCAGCAGGCCGCGCCGGCGGTGGGTGGGGGTGACGGTGACGTTGGTGATGGCGTCCGCGGGCACGGCGCCGCCGCCCACCGCGGTGATCTCCTGGTCGAAGGAGCGGAAGGTCGCCACACAGCGGCCGTTGTCGAAGGCGCCGAGCGGCCGGCTTCCGGCCCAGTGCTTGCGGCGCCCCTCGAGCTGCTCGGGCTTGAGCACCGGCTCCTGGAGGAATCCGATGTTCCGCGCGCGCTGCCAGTCCTCGAAATCGGCCTCGGTCGCCGTGCGGATGTCGATCGTCATGGGGGTCACGCTAGGCGGGCGCGCCGGACCCTGTCGCGCGGTTTTCCCTCCGTCCGGCCGTCCCCGCGCCGGTCAGGTCAGCAGGTCGTCGACCTGCGCCTCGCCCACCCGGTAACGGCGGGCGATCTCCCCGCTGCAGTCGTCCGTGACGCGCTGCAGGCGCTGGCGGCGCCGGGAGACCTCCTGCTCGTAGCCGATCAGACGGCCCATGGCGCAGGTCAGCTCCCGGTCGGTGCGGGCCCCGAGGTCCGACAGCTCGACCTCGCCGAGCATCTCCGCGGCCAGCAGCCGGTACTCCTCGTTGAGCGGGGTGCCGAGGGTGACGTGGCGGGCCGAGGAGCGCTGGCGGGCCGGGGCGTCGGTGAGGATCTCCGGGAGCCGCTCCACCACGGAGGCGTCCGCGGGCGCCGGTACGGAGGCCCGGCCGCGGCGGGCGAGTTCGGCGCGCAGGATGTCGATCCGGCCCTGCAGCAGCCGCCGCACGTAGCTGAGGTCCGCCTCGTCGCGCTGGGCGTCGCGGCGCAGGGCGCGCAGCTCGGGCAGGCTCGGCCGGGTCAAGTCGTACTCGGCCGGCTCCGCGGGCAGCGAAGGGCCGGGCTGCTCCTCGCCGCGCTGCGCGGGCGGCCGGTGCGTCTCCAGCCTTCCGGTACTCGGTGTGCTCATGTGCGTGTGACCGTCCCCTCGACCGGCGTGTGGGAGCATCGTGCCACCCCAAGTCGCCGCTATGTGACCGAGTGCCCCCGAACGGCCCCACATGGGGGCGTAAGGATCAATAATGGGCCGACCGTGTCCGGGGCCAGGCCACCCGGCATGATGGTCGGCATGCGTGCGGTGGTGCAGAGGGTGGACGGCGCGAGCGTCGTCGTGGACGGCGAGACGGTGGGCGCGATCGAGGGCGAGGGCCTGTGCGTCCTGGTCGGCGTCACCCACGAGGACACCAAGGAGAAGGCGGCCCAGCTCGCCCGCAAGCTCTGGTCGATCCGGATGCTGCAGGACGAGCGGTCGTGCAGCGACGTCGACGCCCCGCTGCTCGTCGTCAGCCAGTTCACCCTGTACGGCGACGCCCGCAAGGGGCGCCGCCCCACCTGGAACGCGGCCGCGCCCGGCGATGTCGCCGAGCCGCTGGTGGACGAGGTCGTCGCCCAGCTGCGGGCGCTGGGCGCGACGGTGGCGACGGGGCGGTTCGGGGCCCGGATGCGGGTGTCCCTGACGAACGACGGGCCGTTCACGGTGCTGCTGGAGATGTGACGCGCCCGCCGCGGGGCCGCGGCGGGCGAGGGCGCTACGGCTCGACGATCACTTCCTGGGCGGCGGCCGTCTCCCCGGCCACCAGCCGGGCGTCCAGCGGTACGTTGCGCTTGACCAGGGCGAGGGCCACCGGGCCCAGTTCGTGGTGGCGCACGGACGTGGTCACGAAGCCGATCCTGCGGCCGTCGGGCCCCTCGTCCGCGAGGCGGATCCCGGTGCCGTGGGCGGGCAGGTGCACCTCGCTGCCGTCGAGGTGCAGGAAGACCAGCCGCCGGGGCGGCTTGCCCAGGTTCTGCACCCGGGCCACCGTCTCCTGGCCGCGGTAGCAGCCCTTCTGGAGGTGGACGGCGGTGCCGATCCAGCCCAGCTCGTGCGGGATGGTGCGGTGGTCGGTCTCGAAACCGAGGCGGGGGCGGTGGTGCTCCACGCGCAGCGCCTCGTGGGCGAGCAGGCCGGCCGCGGGGCCGGACCTCGCGGCGAACGACTCCAGCTCGGCGCGCGGCAGGAAGAGGTCACGGCCGTACGCCGTCTCGCGTACGGCGACGCCCTCGGGCACCTCGGCGATGGAGCCGGCGGGCAGGTGGACCACCGCCACGTCGGCGGTGCGGTCGGCGACCTCGACCCGGTAGAAGAACTTCATCGACTCCAGGTAGGCGATCAGCGCCTGCTCGGTGCCGGGCTCCACGTGGGCCCAGACCGTCGTGCCGTCGTCCACCAGGTAGAGCGCGTGCTCGATGTGGCCGTTCGCGGAGAGGATCAGGGCCTCGGTGGCCTCGCCCGCCGGCAGGTCGCTGACGTGCTGGGTGAGCAGCAGGTGCAGCCAGCTCAGCCGGTCCTCGCCGGTGACGGTGATCACGCCGCGGTGGGACAGGTCCACGAAGCCGGTGCCTTCGGCGAGGGCGCGCTGCTCGCGGAACAGCTCGCCGTAGTGGGCGGCGACGCCTTCGTCCGGGCCCTCGCCGGGGACGGCGCCGGGCAGGGACAGCAGAGGGCTCTTCATACCGGCAAGCCTACGTCGTGGTAGTTGAGCCCTTCAGGGCGCAGTCCTTGCAGCGGCCGAAGATCGCGAAGTGCTTCATGTCGGTGTCGAAGCCGAACTGCTCGCGGAGCTTGGCGGTGAAGTCCGCGGCCACGTCCACGTCCGCCTCGATGACGTTCTCGCAGTCGCGGCACACCAGGTGCAGATGGTGGTGGCGGTCGGCGAGGTGGTAGGTGGGCGCGCCGTGGCCGAGGTGGGCGTGGCTGACCAGACCGAGTTCCTCAAGCAGCTCCAGCGTGCGGTAGACGGTCGAGATGTTGACCCCCGAGGCGGTCTTGCGCACCTCGCCGAGGATGGCGTCGGGGGTCGCGTGCTCCAGGGCGTCCACGGCTTCGAGCACGAGTTGCCGCTGCGGCGTGAGCCGGTAGCCGCGCTGCCTGAGGTCGCTCTTCCAGTCGGTGCTCACCACACCGGAAAGTCTAGGGCCACCGGCCCCCGGGGCTCACGCGGCGACAGGCCCGCCCGCCGGACGGGCCGCCGTGAGGCGGACCCGCCGGCGGACGGGCCTGTGGAAGCACGGGCCGGCGTGGGCCGGCCGGGAGCAGACCGGGCGGAAGCGCGAGCCGGCCGGAGACCGGGCCGCCCGGACGGCGTGGCCTACTTGAAGAACGCGATGCCGTCGTCCGGCATGTCGTCGGGCAGGGCCTTCGCCCAGCGCTCGAACTCCTCCGGGGTGACGACCTTCTTCAGATGGGCCGACATGTAGGGGCGCAGCTCGACCTCGGGGGTCTGCTTCTCGCCGACCCACATGAGGTCGCTCTTCACGTAGCCGTACAGCCGCTTGCCGCCGGTGTAGGGCGGGGCGTCGGGGGTGCGGGCGACGGTGTCGGAGACGAGGTCGATCTGCGGCTTCTTGTCGGCCATCTCGCCGTACCAGATCTCGATGACGCCGTCGTCGCGGGTCATCGTCACCTCGACCCGGCGCTCGGCGTCGATCCGCCAGAAGCCGGACTCCGACTCCAGCGGGCGGACCTTGTTGCCGTCGTTGTCCAGCACCCAGGTGCGGGAGTGGTACTCCAGGAAGTCCCGGCCGTCGTGGCCGAAGGTGACCTCCTGACCGAAGTTGCACTTCTCCGAGCCGGGGAAGTCGTGCACGCCCGCGCCGGCCCAGTTGCCGAGCAGGAAGGCGAGCGGGACGAGGTCCTTGTGCAGGTCGGACGGGATCTCGATCATGATCGGCAGAGTTCCTGGGTGGGGGTGGTCAGCGCTGGCCCTGGTACAGCTTCTTCACGGTCAGACCGGCGAAGGCGAGAACGCCGACGCAGACCAGGACCAGCAGGGTTTCGAAGAAGATCTCCACGGGTGCTCCTTGAGCGAGGGTGGGCGTACGACAGAGCCGGGGCCCAGCTTACGCGGCCGGGACCCGGCCCTCCTTCCGAGGTGGCGCCCCGGAGCCCGTCGGGGGGTCAGCGGAGCAGCTGGCTCTGCAGCACCACCGTCTGCTGGAAGGGGATCGCGAGGGCGGAACCCTTCCGGGACTGCAGGACCACGGCGTACACGTCCCCCGCCGAGACGAAGGCCTCACGGACCTGTTCGGCGCCGTAGGGCCTGGTCTCGACGTACGCGGTGCGCTCGGTCCCGGACACCGACGCCGCGTCGGGGAAGCGCTCGTCGTAGACGGCCTCACCGACGCCGCGCACCTGGCGGCCGGGGACGCTGTACGCCACGTTCTCGCTGGCGAACTCGTTCTCCACGACGTTCGCCGTGCCGAACTGCAGCAGGTAGATCCGGGTCCGGGTGCCGTCCGGCATGGTCCAGCCGCGGGCCGCGATGTGCCGCAAGCCGGTGTCGAGGAGTTTCTGCCGCAGCTCGTCCCGTTCCTCCTTGCGCGGGAACTCCGCCAGGTAGGCGCCGGTGGCCAGCCAGCCGTCCCGGCCGCGCAGCGCCTTGTCCTCGGTGGCGCCCTCGGGCGCGGGGAGCAGCAGGGCGCGCAGGTCGGCGAAGTGCGAACCGGCCCGGTTCGAATCGGCGAAGGGGGCGGGGCTGCCGGCGGGCAGCGGGGGCCTGGTCAGCTCCGGGTAGTCCCACCGGCCGTCGGACTCGGTGGCGAGTCCGGGTACGTCCGTACGGTCCATCCGGGTGATCCCGTACGCCGTGCCGGCCCCGACCGCCGCGAACGCCACGACGGCCGCGGTCCAGCGCAGCACGGCCCGCAGGAGGCGGCGGTCCCGGCCGGGGGCGGACGGCGCCGGCTCGGGCGCCGGCTCGGGCGCCGGCTCGGGCAGCGCGGCGGACGGCTCTGTCGACAGGTGTTCGCTCATACGGCCGCTCCCGGTTCGGCTATACGGTCGAGCTGGGTGGCGAGGAGCTTCGCGACCCCGTCGCCGTCGAGGGTCTTCGCACCGGACGCGGTGATGGTGACCAGGACGTCGCCGACGTAGGCCGAGCAGAACATCCCGTTCACGCCCTCGCCCGAACCCTTGGGCGAGCGGAAGCACTTGGCGTCCTCGTGGCCCTTGACCGCCGGCCCCGCGCGCAGGGCGCCCAGCTCCTGGACGATCTTGTTGGTGGACGTGGAGATGCGGCGGGCCGCGGACTCGTCCCCCATCCGGGACAGCGTGATGCTCACCGCGTAGACCTCCTCGTTCCACAGGTAGGGCTGGGACTGCGCGCTGAAGTAGCTGCGCATGGCCATGCCGGTGATGTGCTGCCGGTCGATCTGCCGCTCCATCTCCTTGCGGGTGGTCCGGGGCAGGCCGCTCACCGACCGCTTGCGCAGGGCCGTGGCCTGGGCGCCGGTCAGCTCGGCGTCGGCGCCGAACTCCCCGATGTCGGGACCGGGGACCCAGGTGCCGGTCCCGTACGGCACGAGCATGCCCGCGAGCCCGTGCCGCGGCTCCGCCTTCTTCTCGTCGGCCGCGGTCCTGGGAAACCGCCAGAGCGGCGGGCCGGCGTCCCGATCGGCCGCCCGCACGGTGACGACGGTGTGCCCCACCCCGGCGACGAGGGCTCCGGCCAGCAGCACGCACCCGGCGACGACGGAAACACGGATCCGCCGCCGGCCCGTACGCCCACCACCGCCCTGAACGGGCTCGGGGAGGGGGTGCGCGGCCGGCTCGGCGGGCGCGGCCGGCTCGGCCGACTGGACGGGCGCGACCGGCACGGCCGGCTCGACGGGCGCGACCGGCACGGCCGGCTCGACGGGCGCGGCCATGTCGGCAGGCACAGCGGGGGCAGCCGACTCGACGGCCACATCCGGCTCGGCAGGCACGGCCGGCTCGACGGGCACGGCGGGGACAGCCGACTCGACGGCCACATCCGGCTCGGCAGGCACGGCCGGCTCGGCAGGCACGGCCGGCTCGGCAGGCACGGCCGGCTCGGCAGGCACGGCCGGCTCGACGGGCACGGCGGGGACAGCCGACTCGACGGGCGCGGCCGGCTCGACGGGGGCAGGCGGGGTGGTGGCCGTAGCGGACTCCGGCGGTCTGTTCGGGTTCTCGGTCACAGCCGCTCCATCTGCCGTCGGGCCAGGTCCCTGATCTCCTTCTCGGTGATCGGGCCGTTGCTGAACACCCAGATCTCCATCGCCACGTCACCGCGCCATGCGTACGCCTCGGCCGAGTACAGCGTCCGTCCCGACCCGTAGTCGACGACCGGCCGCGGGTGGACGTACGCCATCCCGTCCCCGGTCCCCTGGATGCTCCAGCTCCTAGCTCCCGGGGCGGATTCCACGTCGTCCTCCATGGTGTGGGTGGCGTCGGCCGCCGCCATGGAGTCCTCCTGCCGGTACTGGACCAGCCGGATGTCGACGACGGACGAGGTGCCGACCTTCCAGCCGGTGACGGCCGCCCGGCGGAACTGGTCCGTCGCGAGCGAGTTGAACTTCTCGCCGGGGCGGCTGAAGTGGTCGGCGTACTCCGCCAGTTCCATCCAGCCGTCCTGCGGCACCCAGGACGCCGTGCGCGCGCCGCGCGGCTTGTCCAGCAGCAGCTTGCGCAGGTCGCCGTCCGTCCTGACCTTGCGGTCCTCGGCGGCGGAGAGCGGCTCGACGTCTCCCTCGGCCTGGCCGATCACCGGCTGCGAGAGCGACGGCAGCCTCGTGGGCTCGCGCTCGGCCTGGACGAGGTAGCCGGCGCAGACACCGGCCACCAGGCCGAGCAGCGCGCCGGCACCGGCCAGCCGGGCCGTACGGCCGCGCCGGCGGGACCGGCCCGGGGCGGGTGCACCGGAGAGGGCCGCCGCGCCGGTTCCGGTCCGCTCGACCGGATCATTCGCCACACCGGGAACATCCGGCCCGCCGGGTCTGTCTTCCGGCACTTCTGCTTCTTCCAAGACTTCCCCCCACAGAACGGGAAGCGTGACTTCCGAATCCACGCTGCACAGCAGACTCACGGTCAAGTCCGGGAGTTGCTGCGGCGTTGATTACGATTCGGCCATGGCGAAGAAGCTCGTGATCAAGGTGACTGCCGGGGCCGACGCCCCCGAGCGCTGCTCGCAGGCGTTCACGGTGGCGGCGGTCGCCGTCGCCAGCGGGGTCGAGGTCTCCCTGTGGCTGACCGGGGAGTCGTCCTGGTTCGCGCTGCCGGGCCGGGCCGCCGAGTTCGAACTGCCGCACGCGGCCCCGCTGCCCGACCTGATCGACTCGATCCTCACGGCCGGCCGCATCACCCTGTGCACCCAGTGCGCGGCCCGGCGCGAGATCACCGAGAAGGACGTCCTGGAGGGCGTACGGATCGCGGGCGCCCAGGTCTTCGTGCAGGAGGCGCTGGCCGACGGGACCCAGGCGCTCGTCTACTGAGACCGCGCGGGACCGCGCTCCGGACGGTTCACTCCCCCTGCCGGCTCCACAGGCAGAAGGGGTGCCCGGCGGGATCCAGCAGCACCCGGACGTCGGACTGCGGCTGGTGCGCGGCGAGCGTCGCGCCCTCGGCGAGCGCCCGTGCGGTCTCGCCCTCCAGGTCGTCGACCTCGATGTCGAGGTGCAGCATCATCTGCTGGCCGCCCGGTTCACGGCCGGGCCAGACCGGCGGGACGTATCCGGGTTCCGTCTGGAACGACAGCGCCGTGCCGCCGCCCGGCGGGCCGATGAGCACCCAGTCGGGCTCCTCGGCGCGCACGGCGTAGCCGAGCAGGCGCCGGTAGAAGCCGGCCAGCGCGTGCGCGTCGGGCGCGTCGAGCACCACCGTGGACAGCCGTGCCGATGCCATGTGTTGCCCCCTCCTGCCGGCGGCGCCTACGGGCGGCGCTTCTTGCCGTCCAGCTCGTCCCACCACTCGTCGGACTTCGGGTCGCCGGACGGGTCGTCCCACCAGCGGTCGTCGGGTCCCCTCCGGTTCGCGACCATCGCGGCGACCGGCGGCATGACCATGGCCGCCACGCACATGCCCACGGCCGCCGGGATCGACCACAGGCGCACCACGCCCCACGCCAGGACGAAGAGACCGATACAGGTCGCCATCATGGCGAAGTAGATGTGCCGTCGACGGGCCAGCATGCTTCAAGCCTAGGTCGCGGCGCCCGGTCCCGCCGCTGTCACAACCGATCGACAATCCTCCGCCTGCCGCTCCCCGCCCGGTTACCGTGGCGTACCCAGACCACTGCCGACCCCGGGGGTACTCACCACATGCGCGCCTTGCGAATACTGCTGGTCCTCCTCGTGGTCGTCGGCCTGCTGTTCGTCGTCGTGGACCGGGTCGCGGTGCACTTCGCGGAGGGCGAGGTGGCCGACCGGTTGAAGACCACCGAGAACCTGTCGAGCACGCCCGACGTGTCCATCAAGGGTTTCCCGTTCCTGACCCAGATGGCGAGCGGCGAGCTGGACGACGTCGAGGTCGGCGTCAAGGACTACGAGGCGGCCACCGGCAAGGGCGCGCAGACGATCCGCATCGACGACCTCAGGGCCGACATGCGGGACGTGACCTTCTCCGGCGACTACAGCTCGGCCACCGCCGCCGACGCCACGGGTACGGCGACCATCGCCTACGACGAGCTGCTGAAGGCCGCGAAGTCCGAGCCCACCCCGCTCGGCCTGGGGCTCACGGCCCAGGTGGTCGGACTGTCGGACGGGGGGAACGGCAAGATCAAGCTGGCCGTGAAGGTCTCCGGGCTGGCCACGATCCACCTGCTGAGCTCGGTCGCCGTCAAGGACGACAAGGTGCAGGTGAAGGCCGACGGCGTGCCCAGGTTCGGCGGCCTCGACCTCGCGGAGGGCCTGATCCGCTCGGTCACCGACTTCCAGCAGGTCATCGACCGGCTGCCCGGCGGCATCGAGCTGGCCAGGGTGCAGGCCACGAAGGACGGCGTGGAGATCGGCGTGAAGGGTTCGGACGTCAGGCTGGCGGGGTAGTACGAAAGCCGGCGGAGAACGGCGGTTGTCCGGCAGTCGAGACACCCGCGTCCGTACCGCAGATGCGACAGCGCACCCGAGCGCCCGGGGACCGTGCGAGGACGGTCCGGGCGCTCTTCTGTTCCCACCATTCGGACGATCGCGTCTCAGAATGCGACACGCCGGTGACACGTCCGCCCAGACATCCCTACGATCGAACCCATGAGGCGACAGGCGGATCTCACGAAGCGGCGGGCAGTGGACCTGTGCCGCGTTGCCGCCATGCTCTGTCGCCCTTTCTGAAGCGGTAGCGGCCGCCCCGGCCCCCGCGTTCCCCACCGCCCTGTCTCGAAGGGCACCCGTGCGCCGCTCGCGTCCGAGCGCCCGCACCCACGCACTTGCACGCCCCGCCGTAACTGCCCCGGAGGAGAAAGAGCATGAGCCGCAGCGACGTCCTCGTAGACGCGGACTGGGTCCAGGAGCACCTGGACGACCCGAACGTCGCCATCGTCGAGGTGGACGAGGACACGTCCGCCTACGAGAAGAACCACATCAAGAACGCGATCCGCATCGACTGGACCAAGGACCTGCAGGACCCGGTCCGTCGTGACTTCATCGACCAGGAGGGCTTCGAGAAGCTCCTGTCGAAGAAGGGCATCGCCAACGACACGCTGGTGATCCTCTACGGCGGCAACAACAACTGGTTCGCGTCCTACGCCTACTGGTACTTCAAGCTGTACGGCCACGAGAACGTCAAGCTCCTCGACGGCGGCCGCAAGAAGTGGGAGCTGGACGCCCGCGAGCTGGTCGCCGGCGACGAGGTGCCCGAGCGCGCCGGCACCGCGTACAAGGCCAAGCCGCAGGACGCCTCGATCCGCGCCTTCCGCGACGACGTCGTGGCCGCGATCGGCTCCCAGAACCTGGTCGACGTGCGCTCCCCCGACGAGTTCTCCGGCAAGCTGCTCGCCCCGGCCCACCTGCCGCAGGAGCAGTCGCAGCGCCCGGGCCACGTCCCGACCGCCGCGAACATCCCGTGGTCCAAGAACGCCAACGACGACGGCACCTTCAAGTCGGACGACGAGCTGCGCGAGCTCTACGCCCAGGAGGACGTGGACCTCGCCAAGGACACCATCGCCTACTGCCGCATCGGTGAGCGCTCGGCCCTGACCTGGTTCGTGCTGCACGAGCTCCTCGGTGTGCAGAACGTCAAGAACTACGACGGCTCCTGGACCGAGTACGGCTCCCTGGTCGGCGTGCCGATCGAGCTCGGCTCCGGCAAGTAACCGCAAACCAACCCTTCCCGACCGACCTTCTGGTCAGACCCCTTACGGAGAGACGCATGTGTGGAGCGAAGGCCGGCGGCCCGGACGCCTCGACGATCAAGCCCGGTGAGACCACGATCCAGGGTCAGGTGACCCGGGACGGCGAGCCGGTGACGGGCTACGTCCGGCTGCTGGACTCGACCGGCGAGTTCACCGCGGAGGTGCCCACCTCCGCCACGGGCCAGTTCCGCTTCTACGCGGCGGAGGGCACCTGGACCCTCCGGGCGCTGGTGCCCGGCGGCACGGCGGACCGCACGGTCGTCGCTCAGCAGGGCGGGCTGGCCGAGGTCGCCATCGCCGTCTGAGCGGACTGAGCGGGCCGAACGGGCTCGGTGACGGCGAAGGGCCGCATCCCTGGGTTGGACGCCAGGGGGATGCGGCCCTTCGGCATGTCCGCGCCCGGGGCGCGGCGGGTCCGGCCGGCTAGCCGAGCACCCGCCCCAGCGCCCACACCACCGGGGCCGCCGCCGACAGGGGCAGGGCCACACCCGCGGTGAAGTGCACGAAGCGGGAGGGGTAGTCGTAACTGGCGACACGGTGGCCGATCAGCGCGCAGACGCCGGCCGCCGCGCCCAGGGCGGAACCGCTGGCGCCGAATCCGGTCACGCCGCCCACCGCGATGCCCGCGCCGGCCGCCGCCAGCACGGCGACCACGACCGAGGCCGGGGTGGGCAGCGGCAGCGCACGGGCCACCACGGCCACGGCGACCGCGGCCGCGCCCACCGACACCGCGTGCGGGTCGGCGCCCAGGTAGCCGGTGGCCAGCACCGACAGGGCCGTCGAGGCGACCGTCGCCATCAGGCCGTACATCCGCTCGTCGGGCGAGGCGTGCGAGCGGAGCTGGAGGACGAGGGACAGCAGGACCCACGCGCCGAGCGGACCGAGGATCGCGGCGGGCGCGTGGTCGCGGCCCGCGGCCAGCACCGCGACGTCCGCGGTGAGCGCTCCCGCGAAGGCCAGCGCGATGCCCTGCCGGGCGGGCCACATGCCGTTCAGCCGGAACCAGCCCGCGGCCGTCACGGCCTGGAGCAGCACCAGCGGCACGACGAGGGCGTACGAGCCGACGGGCGCCGTCACGGCCAGCAGCAGGCCCAGCAGGACGGTGAGCAGCGCCGGCTGCATACCGGGCTCGATGACCGGGGAGCGGCCCTCCAGGCGGGCCCGCTGGGCGTCGGTGACACGGCTGTTGCCGGCGAGGGTGGCGGGACCGTACCCGGGCTCGCCCCCGTCACCGGCCGGGGCCTCCGCCGCGGGCGCCCCCGCGTGCGCCCCCGCGTACGTCCCGGGCTGCGGCTGCGCGTGCGGTGTCCCGTGCTGCGGCTGGGCGTGCGGTGCCCCGTGCTGCGGCGCGTACGGGTCGCCGGTCTGCAGCGCGTACGGCTCGCCGGCCTGCGGCTGGTACGGCTCGGTGACCTGCGGCCGGTGCTGGGCCGCCTGGTGCGGCTGCTGGTACCCCTGCTGCTCGGGGGGCAGCGGGTACGCCCCGCCGGCCGGCTGGACCGGCGCGTGGGTCTGCGTCTCCCACGTCTGCCCCTGCCACTGCTGGGTGTGCTGCGTGTCGTGGCCGGGCTGCGCGTACGCGTCGTGGCCGGCCCACCCCTGCTGCCCCTGGTGCTGCTCCGGCGACTGCTGGGGCTGCTGGTGCCGGCGATGCTGATAGGGCTGCTGCCCGTACGGGTCGTAGCCCTCGTACGGCCCGCCCTGGTACGGCTGGTCGCTCATCGCCTCATCCTCCTGCGAACGGCGGGAGCACCTCGACCGTGCCGCCCTCGGCCAGCCGTACCGTCTCATGCGCGCGGGTCCCGACGGGGTCGCCGTCGACGAGGAAGGAGCAGCGCCGCAGGACGCGCGTGAGTTCACCGGGGTGCCGCTCACGCACCGTGGCGAGCGCCTCGGCGAGCGTGGCCGCGTCGTACGGCTCCTCCGCCACCCCGGCAGCGGCCTTGGCGGCGGCCCAGTAGCGGACCGTGACCTTGGGCATCTGGTTCCTCTATCGACGGCGGACAGAACAAAGACGGATGGTGTCAGGCTAGCCCGCCCGCGCGGCCGCCCAGTCCCCCACGCGGGCCAGCAGGGCGTCGTCCGCCGCGTTCTCCGCGTGGCCCATGCCCGGTTCCACCCACAGCTCGCCGTGGTCGCCGGCCGCCTCGGCCAGCATCCGGGGATGGTCGAGGGGGAAGTAGCCGTCGCGGTCGCCGTGCACGATCAGCAGCGGGGTCGGCGCGATCCGGGGCACCGCCTGCACCGGGGAGAGCGGCACCGGGTCCCACTGCCGGTGGTGGATGCGGGTGCGCAGGCCGTAGCGGCCGACCAGCCGACCCGCCGGACGGGTGACCAGCCAGTGCAGACGGCGCATGGGGGCGGTGCCCCGGTAGTACCAGCGGGCGGGCGCGCTGACCGCGACCACCGCGTCGACCGTGCCGGGCCGCAGGGCCGCGTGCCGCAGGACCACCGAGCCGCCCATGGAGAAGCCGACGGTCACCACGCGCCGGTGCCCGAGGCCGCGCGCCCACTCCACCGCCGCGGCCAGGTCAAGCACCTCCTTGTCGCCGACCGTGGACCGGCCGCCCGAGGCGCCGTGGCCGCGGAAGGAGAAGGCGACGACGGCGCCGTAGCGGGCGAACACGGCCGCCGCACGGCGCACGTGCGGGCGGTCCACGTCCCCGGTGAAGCCGTGGGCGATCACGAACACCGGGTAGCCGGAGGGTGGCGAGGAGGCCGACGGGGACGCTTCGTATACGACCGGGCCCGGATCGTATACGGCCTCGACCGCGATCCCGTCCGATGTGCGGAGGAAAGTCCGGATAGGGGACCGTCCGGCCGTCTCGCGATTCGGACGAACGGTGGAACGCGCCACATGACCCGACGAACGGTTGCCCATGTGGGCTATTCTGCTCGGCAGAGGACTCGGGCAGCGCAGCCCCCGGGTCCTTTTGTGCTTTCGGAAGCGTTGTATACGAAGCGGGAGACCGCGGACGTACGGGGCCTTCGGGATCGCAGAGCAGTTCCGTACCGCACATGTCCTCGCAGGGACCGAGGAGGAACCAGACGTATGAGTTCTCTGCTGCTCCTGACCAACGCCCTCCAGCCGTCGACGGAGGTGCTCCCCGCGCTGGGCCTGCTGCTGCACAACGTGCGGGTGGCGCCGGCCGAGGGTCCCGCCCTCGTCGACACCCCCGGCGCCGACGTGATCCTCATCGACGGTCGCCGCGACCTGCCGCAGGTGCGCAGCCTGTGCCAGCTCCTGCGTTCCACCGGACCGGGCTGTCCCCTCCTCCTCGTCGTCACCGAGGGCGGCCTCGCGGCCGTCACCGCCGACTGGGGCATCGACGACGTGCTGCTCGACACGGCCGGTCCGGCCGAGGTCGAGGCCCGGCTGCGGCTCGCCATGGGCCGGCAGCAGATCGTCAACGACGACTCCCCCATGGAGATCCGCAACGGCGACCTCTCCGTGGACGAGGCGACCTACTCCGCCAAGCTCAAGGGCCGGGTCCTGGACCTGACCTTCAAGGAGTTCGAGCTGCTCAAGTACCTCGCGCAGCACCCCGGCCGGGTCTTCACCCGCGCCCAGCTGCTGCAGGAGGTCTGGGGCTACGACTACTTCGGCGGCACCCGCACGGTCGACGTGCACGTACGGCGGCTGCGCGCCAAGCTCGGCCCGGAGCACGAGTCGCTGATCGGGACCGTCCGCAACGTCGGCTACCGCTTCGTCACCCCTGAGAAGGGCGACCGCGGCGCCGACGAGAACAAGGCCAAGGCGGACCGGGCGAAGGCGGACGAAGCGGACGCTTCGGCCGCACTCGACGCCGCCGAGATCCACGCGGACGCGTAGGCCGGGGACGGCCGGGCCCGGCGGTGCGCCGCCGGCGCATGGCCGGGATGTGATACGCCCTGCCCGGAGCGGGTCAATCCGCGTAGACTCCGCGCGTGGCGAAGGTGACTCGTGATGACGTGGCACGGCTGGCTGGGACCTCCACCGCCGTCGTCAGTTATGTCATCAACAACGGACCCCGGCCGGTCGCCCCGGCCACGCGCGAGCGTGTCCTCGCGGCGATCAAGGAGCTGGGGTACCGGCCCGACCGGGTCGCCCAGGCCATGGCCTCGCGCCGGACGGACCTGATAGGCCTCATCATCCCGGACGCCCGCCAGCCCTTCTTCGGGGAGATGGCGCACGCGGTCGAGCAGGCCGCATCCGAGCGCGGGAAGATGGTCCTGGTCGGCAACACCGACTACATCGCCGAACGCGAGGTCCACTATCTGCGGGCGTTCCTCGGCATGCGGGTCTCCGGCCTCATCCTCGTCTCGCACGCCCTGAACGACCAGGCCGCCGCCGAGATCGACGCGTGGGACGCCCGGGTGGTGCTGCTGCACGAGCGCCCGGAGGCGATCGACGACGTCGCCGTCGTCACCGACGACCTGGGCGGCGCCCAGCTCGCCGTGCGGCACCTGCTGGAGCACGGCTACGAGTACGTGGCCTGCATGGGCGGCACGGCGCAGACACCGGCCGTCGGCGACCCGGTCTCCGACCACGTCGAGGGCTGGAAGCGGGCGATGGACGAGGCGGGCATCCCCACCGAGGGCCGGCTCTACGAGGCTCCGTACAACCGCTACGACGCCTACCGGGTGGCCCTCGAGGTGCTCGCGGGGCCGGACCGCCCGCCCGCCTTCTTCTGCTCCACCGACGACCAGGCGATCGGCCTGCTGCGGGCCGCCCGCGAGCTGCGCATCGACGTGCCCGGCGAGCTGGCGGTGGCCGGGTTCGACGACATCAAGGAGGCGGCGCTCGCCGACCCGCCGCTGACCACGGTCGCCTCGGACCGCTCGGCGATGGCCCGGGCCGCGGTGGACCTGGTCCTGGACGACGGACTGCGGGTGGCCGGATCCCGGCGCGAGCGACTGAAGACGTTCCCGTCGCGGCTGGTGGTGCGCACGTCCTGCGGCTGCTCGGAGTGAGGGCCCCGGCGCATATCTGAGGAGCGGGTGAGAGCCCGCTCCGAGCGGGCGGAAGCGTCTTTACATCGGGCAAACGAGGTTCTGCCGGGCTTCTCAGGGAGCACTCAGGCGGCTCTCATGGTCGCGGGACATCCTCATTGTCATGACCGAGAGCCTCCGCCGCAGCGGCGAGTACGAGTACGAGGGCCCCCAGGGCGCCCACGCCCGGCAGCACGTCTACTCCGCTCCCGTGAACCCCGAGTGGCCGCCCCCGCCGGCGTACGAGCCCGCGGCGGCCACGGTCCCGGCGCCGGGCGCCGAGCCGGTCACCGCACCGGCCGCCGTACCCGCCGGGAAGCGCCCCCGGGGACCGATAGCGCTGCTCGCCGCCGTGGCGATCGTCGCGGCCGCGGTGGGCGGCGGCACCGCCTACGCCTTCCAGGAGCTGACCGGCAAGGACACCGTCGCCTCGGCCGGCGCCACGACCACCGTGGTCCCCGCCGGCAAGAGGGGCGACGTCGCCGCCATCGCCTCGGCCGTGAGCCCCAGCGTCGTCGAGATCCGGGCGACCCTCGGCAACGGCTCGTCCACCGGCTCCGGTGTGATCACCACCTCCGGCGGCGAGATCGTCACCAACAACCACGTCGTCTCCGGCGCCTCCACGATCAAGGTGCGCACCAGCGACGGCAAGAGCTACACCGCCGGCGTCGTCGGCACCGACAGCTCCAAGGACCTCGCGCTGATCAAGCTGCGGGGGGCCTCCGGGCTGACGGCCGCCGCGCTGGGCGACTCCTCCGGCGTCCAGGTCGGCGACTCGGTCGTCGCGATCGGCTCCCCCGAGGGCCTCACCGGCACCGTCACCAGCGGCATCGTCTCCGCGCTCGACCGGGACGTGACCGTCTCCACCGACGAGAGCCAGGGCCAGAACCAGGGCCAGGACGACGGCGGCCAGTGGCCGTTCCAGTTCGGCGGCCGCCAGTTCAACGGCGACACCGGCTCCTCCACGACGACCTACAAGGCGATCCAGACCGACGCCTCGCTGAACCCCGGCAACTCCGGCGGCGCGCTGATCGACTCGAACGGCCGCGTCATCGGCATCAACTCCGCGATGTACTCGTCGAGTTCGCAGGCCTCCTCGTCCTCGGACGCGGGCAGCGTCGGGCTCGGCTTCGCGATCCCCGTCAACACCGTCAAGTCCGACCTCGCCAAGCTGCGGGCCGGCTCGACCAGCTGACCGACCCACCCGGCACAGTAGGGAGCACGTCATGATCACTCAGGTCTCGCACAGTGACGTCACCGGCACCGGCCCGGCCGCCCTCGACCTCCCGCTCGCGGTGGCGCACGAGCTGCACGCCCCCGCCGCCGGCCCCCGCGTCCCGGAGGTGGCCGTACCGGCCCCCGAGCTGATGGGCCTGCGCACCTCCGCCGACCGTCCGCACCGCCGCAAGGTGCCGCTGCGCCGGCTGAGCGCGGTGCACCAGCTCGGCGCGGCACGCGGCCTGAGCATGCTGGGCTCCTGAGCCCGGCGTGCGTGCCCCGCGCCACCCGGGCGTGCGAGGCTGAGAGCCAGCCCGTCCACCCGACCCACCGCACCCCGAGGAACCGCGAGCGATGAGCCCCGCCGAAGGCGACCGTGACCCCCAGCGCATCCTGATCGTCGACGACGAGCCCGCCGTGCGCGAGGCACTGCAGCGCAGCCTCGCCTTCGAGGGGTACGGCACCGAGGTCGCGGTCGACGGCGCGGACGCCCTGGAGAAGGCGGCCGCGTACCGGCCGGACCTGGTGGTGCTGGACATCCAGATGCCCCGCATGGACGGCCTGACCGCGGCCCGCCGGATCCGGGGCGCCGGGGACACCACCCCGATCCTCATGCTCACGGCCCGCGACACGGTGGGCGACCGGGTGACGGGGCTGGACGCCGGGGCCGACGACTACCTGGTCAAGCCCTTCGAGCTGGACGAGCTGTTCGCCCGTATCCGCGCGCTGCTGCGGCGCAGCTCGTACGCGGCGGACGTGTCGTCCGAGGCCCTCGCGGACGAGGCGCTGACCTTCGGCGACCTGCGCATGAACGTCGCCACCCGGGAGGTCACCCGGGGCGGCCGGCAGGTGGAACTGACCCGCACGGAGTTCACGCTCCTGGAGATGTTCATGGCCCACCCGCGCCAGGTCCTGACCCGCGAGCAGATCCTGAAGGCCGTCTGGGGCTTCGACTTCGAGCCCTCCTCCAACTCGCTGGACGTCTACGTCATGTACCTGCGCCGCAAGACCGAGGCGGGCGGCGAGCCGCGGCTGGTGCACACCGTCCGGGGCGTCGGGTACGTACTGCGGCAGGGCGGCGCGGAGTGAGGCGGCTGGCGCGCCGCTACCGGGCGCTGCCGATCCGGGCCCGGCTGGCGATGCTGGTCGCGGCGGCGGTGGCGTTCGCGGTGGCGGCGGTCTCGGTGACGTGCTGGTTCATCGTGGAGCGCAAGCTGTACGACCAGGTCGACGCCGATCTGCAGAAGGTCTCGGAGCCGCAGCGGCTGGTGAACATCGTCTCCACGCTGGAGTCGTGCCCGCAGACCCCCGGCGACGCCGGACTCGGCGACTTCCACGCGCACGGCAACTACTACTACATCCAGCTCGTGAAGCAGAACGGCACCGCCTGTGTGTCCTCCAACTCCGCCGGCCGGGTGAAGACCACCTCCGCCGACACCGACGTCATCGCCCGGGCGGACGACCAGGACGGGCTGCTGCACGACGGCATCCTGCGCGACGGCACCGACTCCGACGGCAACGCGGTGCGGGTGCTGACCCAGCCGCTGACGTTCAGTCCGGGGCCCGGGACGCAGCCCCAGATGTACCCCAACACGGCCCTGATGGTCGCCATACCGCTGAAGAACACCCAGGACACGCTGAAGGACCTCGCCCTGATCCTGCTCCTCGTCTCCGGTATCGGAGTCGTCGGGGCCGGCGCGGCGGGACTCGCGGTGGCCCGGGCGGGGCTGCGCCCGGTCGACAAGCTCACCGAGGCCGTCGAGCACGTGGCCCGGACCGAGGACCTCGGCATCCGCATCCCCGTCGACGACGACAGCGAGGACGAGGTGGCGCGGCTCTCGCGCTCCTTCAACTCGATGACCACCGCGCTGGCCGGGTCCCGCGACCTCCAGCAGCAGCTCATCGCGGACGCCGGCCACGAGCTGCGCACCCCCCTCACCTCGCTGCGCACGAACATCGAGCTGCTCACCCGCAGCGAGGAGACGGGCCGCCCGCTGCCCCCGGAGGACCGCAAGGCGCTGCTCGCCTCGGTGAAGGCGCAGATGACGGAGCTGGCCGCGCTGATCGGCGACCTGCAGGAGCTGTCCCGCTCGGAGGGCCAGCGGGGCGAGCGCGTCCAGGTGGTGTCCTTCCAGGACACCGTCGAGGCGGCCCTGCGCCGGGCCCGTCTGCGCGGCCCCGAACTGACCATCACGGCGGACCTCGAGCCCTGGTACGTCCGCGCGGAACCCTCCGCGCTGGAGCGGGCGGTGGTCAACGTCCTCGACAACGCGGTGAAGTTCAGCCCGGAGGGCGGCACCGTCGAGGTGCGGCTGGCCGAGGGCGTCCTGACGGTCCGCGACCACGGCCCCGGCATCCCCGCCGACGAACTCCCGCACGTCTTCGACCGCTTCTGGCGCTCCCCCAGCGCCCGCGCCCTGCCCGGCTCCGGCCTCGGCCTGTCCATCGTGGCCCGCACGGTCCAGCAGGCGGGCGGCGAGGTCTCGCTGGCCCGGGCGGAGGGCGGCGGCACGACCGCCACGATCCGCCTCCCGGGCGCGGCCACGGCTCCGCCGGAGTCCGTGTAACCCGCCCCGCCCCTTACCGGCGGTGCCGCTCAGGACCGGCGTCTGCTGCGGCAGCAGCGCGACCTGTTCGCCCGGACCCGCGGTGCAGCCGACGCCCCGCAGGGCGGGGCGGCGGGAGTCCGGGGGGGCGGAGAGACGCCCTCGAAGTCGGTCAGACCTCAGTGAAATGGCCCTGAGAAGGATTCTCAGGGCCATTTCGGAACCGGCGAGGCATTCACACGGAAACCACGGGACGGGACGCGGCCCGGCGCACGGCGGCTACCGCGTGATCGTCACGCGGTCCGCCTTCGGCGGCGCGATCGGGGCGGCGGCCGAGGAGTTGGCCGTCAGGTAGTCCGCAAGGGCGGCCAGGTCGTCGCTGCCGACCAGGTCGTTCGTGCCCTGCCCCAGGGTGGGGAAGCCGTCGCCGCCGCCCGCCAGGAAGCTGTTGGTGGCGACGCGGTAGGTGGCCGACGGGTCGATGGCGGCGCCGTTCAGCCGGATGGAGTCGGTGACCACGCGGTCCGCCCCGGACTTGGTCATGTCGAGCGTGTAGGTGAGTCCGGCCGACGGCTGGAGGATCTTCGGAGCCGCCTCGTTGGGTCCGCTCACCTGCTCCTTGAGCACCTGGACGAGCTGGGCTCCGGTGAAGTCCTGGAGGTTCACGGTGTTGGCGAAGGGCTGGACCGTGAAGCCCTCCGCGTAGGTGACGACCCCGTCGCCCTCGGCGCCCTTGGCCGCGTAGGTCAGGCCCGCGCGCACACCGCCCGGGTTCATCAGGGCGAGGCTGGTCTTCGGGTCCAGCTGCTTGCCGTGGGCGAGCTGCGCGTCGGCGATCAGGTCGCCCATGGGGGACTCGGTGCCGGTGTTGTTGATGTCACCGGAGATGTAGCCGATGGGCCGGTTGCCGATCGGGGCGGCCAGGGTGTTCCACTTCGAGATCAGCCCGGTCATGTCCGCCGCCTTGGGGACGTCCCGGGAGACCACGTGGTTCGCGGACTTCACGGCCGTGCGCACGATGTCACCGGTGCGGTGGTCGTAGGTGAGCGTGGTGTCCGTGTACAGACGGCCGAAGGAGGCCGCGGAGGTGACCATGCGGGGCCGGCCCGACGGGTCGGGGATCGTGCAGACGTAGGCGTTGTGGGTGTGGCCGGTGACGAGCGCGTCGACCGCCGGCGAGACGTTCTTCGCGATGTCCACGATCGGGCCGGAGATGCCGGAGCCCGCGCCCGCGGAGTCGCAGTCGTAGTTGTAGGAGCCGGAGGCCGGGAAACCGCCCTCGTGGATCAGGGCCACGATCGACTGCACGCCCTGGCGCTGGAGCACCTTGGCGTACTTGTTGATCGTCTCGGTCTCGTCCTTGAACTTCAGACCCTTGACGCCGTCCGCGGAGACGATGTCGGGGGTCCCCTCCAGCGTGACGCCGATGAAGCCGATCTTGACGTCCTTCTTCTTCCACACCCAGTAGGGCTTGAGGATCGGCCGGTCCGTCTTCTCGTTCAGGACGTTGGCGGTGAGGTACGGGAAGTCGGCGCCCTGGAACTCGCCGTCGCCGTAGCAGCCGTCCGTGGGGTGGCAGCCGCCGTTCTGCAGGCGGGCCAGTTCCCGCGCGCCCTCGTCGAACTCGTGGTTGCCGACCGAGGTGACGTCCAGCTTCAGCTTGTTGAGCGCCTCGATGGTCGGCTCGTCGTGGAAGAGCCCGGACAGCAGCGGGGAGGCGCCCACCATGTCGCCGCCGGCCGCGGTGATGGAGTACGGGTGGCCCTCGCGGGCCTGGCGCAGATGGGTGGCGAGGTACTCGGCGCCGCCCGCGTCGATCGTCTTCGTGGTGCCGTCCGGCTGGAGTTCGGTGACCCGGCCGGAGGAGCCGGACGGGGGCTCCAGGTTGCCGTGCAGGTCGTTGAAGGACAGGAGCTGTACGTCCTGGTAGCGGCTCGAACCGCCGTGCCCGTGGCCGTCCTTGCCGGAGTGCGCCTGCGCGGGCAGGGCGGCGGCCAGGCCTGCGGCGGTGGCGAGAGCGGCGGTGGTGGCGAGGAGGCCGTAGGTCCTGCGTCTGGTGCGCCGGGGTGCGGCTGACATGTAACCCCCCTGTGGGTCGGCTGGGGCGCGTGGCCCCCGTTCGCCGCGCAGCCTAAGGTCAACGCGCGTAGCGCGACAGGGGGTTCGTGGTTACGTCCTGGTTTCCCTTTGCCGTCCTTCTCCCCTCACCGCACCGGAACCCGCCCCCTCCGCCCCGCCGGGACCCCCGCCTCCGCCCCGCCGGCCCCCTCCCTCCGCCGCACCGGGACTTCCCCCTTCCGCGGTACCGGGACTTCGCTCCGGCGGCCCCGTACCCTCGTACGCATGAGCAGCGACGACACCGTACGGCCGGTCCCCTCCCGTTCCCTCGAGACCCGCTCCGCGCTCGACCCGGAGCAGGCCGAGGCCGTGCTCGAACTGCTCGCCGAGGCCGCCCGCGTCGACGGGCAGCAGCCGGTGTCCGAGCAGGGCCGGCTGCAGCTCCACGGCGGCCCGCGCGAGGGCGTGTCGCACCTGCTGCTGACCGCCGGGGGCGAACTGGTCGGGTACGGCCAGCTGGAGGACACCGACCCGGTGGAGGCGCCGGCCGCCGAACTGGTCGTCCACCCGGCGCACCGCGGGCACGGGCACGGCCGGGCGCTGGGCTCGGCGGTGCTCGCCGCCTCGGGCAAGCGGCTGCGGGTGTGGGCGCACGGCGGGCACTCCGCCGCCCGGCATCTCGCCCAGGTGCTCGGCCTCACCCTGTTCCGTGAACTGCGCCAGATGCGGCGGCCCTTGACCGACCCGGAGCTGTCCGAGCCGGTGCTGCCGGAGGGCGTGAGCGTGCGGCCCTTCGTGCCCGGCAAGGACGACGCGGCCTGGCTCGCGGTCAACGCGGCCGCGTTCGCGCACCACCCCGAGCAGGGCTCGCTGACCCAGCGCGACCTGGACGACCGCAAGGCCCTGCCGTGGTTCGACCCGGCCGGGTTCTTCCTGGCGGAGCGGCGCGGGGAGCTGGTGGGCTTCCACTGGACCAAGGTGCACGCCGAGGAGGCGCTCGGCGAGGTGTACGTGCTCGGCGTCCGGCCGGGCGAGCAGGGCGGCGGGCTCGGCAAGGCCCTGACCCTGATCGGCCTGCGCCACCTGGCGGCGCAGGGGCTGCCGACGGCGATGCTCTACGTCGACGCCGACAACAAGGCTGCGGTCGCGGTGTACGAGCGGCTCGGCTTCACGACGTACGAGACCGACCTGATGTACCGCACGGAAACCTGACGAACCGGGGCGCGGACGGCGCCCGGCGCGCACCCGAGGGGTGGCCGGCTTGACGGCCACCCCTCTCTTGCACCACCCTTTCACTACTCAATTAGTGAAAGGGTGGTTCAACGCGTGGTCGAATACCGCATCGACCGGCACAGCGGGGTCGCCACCTACGTCCAGATCGTCCAGCAGACCAAACAGGCCCTCCGGCTGGGCCTGCTGCGCCCGGGCGACCGGCTGCCGACGGCCCGCGAGGTCGTCGAGGCCACCGCCATCAACCCCAACACGGTCCTCAAGGCCTACCGCGAGCTGGAGCGGGAGGGCCTGGTCGAGGCGCGGCGCGGACTGGGCACCTTCGTCCGCCGCTCGCTGGGCGCCGCCCCCGCCGACTCCCCCCTGCGGGCGGAGCTGGAGCAGTGGACGGCGCGGGCCGCCGAGGCGGGCCTGGACCGGGACGACGTGGCGGCCCTCTTCACCGCCGTACTCGACAAGCACTTCCAGGGAGAACGTTCATGAGCGACACGGCTCTGGAGGCCACCGGCCTCGGCAAGCGCTTCGGGCGCAGGGGAGGCTGGGCGCTGCGCGAGTGCGGCTTCCGGCTGCCCGCCGGGCGGGTGTGCGCCGTCGTCGGGCCCAACGGCGCCGGCAAGTCCACGCTGCTCGCCCTCGCCGCGGGGCTGCTCCCCGCCACCGAGGGCCGGCTGACCGTGCTCGGCGCCGCGCCCGCCGCGGCCCGTGCCCGGGTGGGCTACGTCGCCCAGGACAAGCCGCTGTACCCGCAGCTCACGGTCGCCGAGACGCTGCGCATGGGCGCCGACCTCAACCCCGAGCGCTGGGACGCGGGGACCGCCGACCGGATCGTGGCCGCCGGCCCGCTGGATCCCGGGGCCCGCATACGCGCGCTGTCCGGCGGCCAGCGCACCCGGGTCGCGCTCGCCCTGGCCCTCGGCAAGCGCCCCGAACTGCTGCTCCTGGACGAGCCGATGGCCGACCTGGACCCGCTCGCCCGGCACGAGCTGATGGGCGCCCTGATGGCCGAGGCCGCCCAGCACGGCACCACGATCGTGATGTCCTCGCACGTGGTCGCCGAGCTGGAGGACTCCTGCGACCACCTGCTGCTGGTCGGCGACGGCCGGGTCCGGCTGGCCGGCGAGATCGACGACCTGCTCGCCGCCCACCTGCGGGTCAGCGGGCCCGCCGAGAACACGCGCCTGGACGCGCACACCGTGGTCGAGGACCGGGTCACCGGCCGCCAGCGGACCGCGCTGATCCGCCCCGCCGGCCCGCTCGGCGGCGACTGGCGCTCCTCGGCGCCCACCCTGGAGGAACTGGTCCTCGCCCATCTGCGCAACCCGCAGGCCCCCGCCCTCACCACCGCGCCGGCCGCGACCGAGGAGAGCGCCGCATGAGCGCCGCCACCGCCCCGGCCGCCGTCCGGAACCCCGCCGCGCGGCCCCGCACGGCCCGCTGGCTGCTGCGCCTGCACCGCCCCGCGCTCGTCGTCTGGACCGGCCTGGCGGTCCTCGGCGCCGCGCTGCTGCTGTGGCTCGCCGGACCGCTCACCGACGCGGCCGCGGAGGGCTGGCGGCAGTACAACGCCTGCGAGTGGTCCGAGAAGTGCCCCTACGCCCAGGACGCGATCCTGCGCTACAAGGACGTCTACAACTACCTCACGCTGTCCCTCGCCGCGCTGCCGTTCCTCGTGGCCGCCTGGGCCGGAGCCGCGCTCACCGGCCGCGAGCTGGAGTCCGGCACCGCCCGCCTCGCCTGGACCCAGGGCATCACGCCCGTCCGCTGGCTGGCGACCCGGCTGGCCCTGCCCGCCGCCGCGGTCGCCGCGGGCACGAGCCTGCTGGTGTTCCTGCACCGCCGGGCCTGGTCGGCCGCCGACGGCCGTGTCGACACCGTCAAGAGCTGGGCCGACTTCTGGACCTTCCACACCAACGGCCCCACCACCGTCGCCCTCGCCCTGGCCGCCCTCGCCGGGGGCGCCCTCACCGGCCTGGCCCTGGGCCGCGCCCTGCCCGCGCTCGCCGTCTCCGTCGGCCTCACCGCGGGCGTCTGGGGCTTGGCGCAGTGGCTCATGCCGCACCTGTGGCCGCCCGTCACCCGGGTGACCGGCCTCGAACGCGGTTACGCCGCCCCCTACTCCGGCGTGGAGGTCGCCAGGGGCCTGGTCACCCGCGGCGGCGGGCACATCCCCGAGCCCGAGTGCTACGCGGCCACCACGGAAGGGTGCGCGCGGGCGTTCCGCGAGCAGGGCGCCGTCGGCTGGTTCCACACCTACCACCCCGCCTCCCACTACTGGCCGCTCCAGCTCACCACCAGCGCCCTCGTGCTGGCCCTGGCCGCCGTGTTCGCCCTGGCCGCGTTCCGCGTGCTCGGGCGCCTGGCCGGGTCGTCACGGGCCGGGAAGGCGGCCGCCGCGTGAGGGCCGTCCTCCAGGGCCTGCCCCGCACCGTGCTGCGGCTGCACCGCACCGCCCTGCTCGGGTGGGCCGCCGCCGTCGCCGCCCTGACCGGCTGGCTGGTGTGGCTGAACGAGGTCACCGCCGGCTCCGTCCTGGACTCCCTGGCCCGGTGCCGCCGCACCGGCCTGTGCCACGACGCCTTCACCGGCCTCGGCTACAGCGAGCCGACCGGCTGGATCGGCACCCTCGTCAGCCACAGCTTCCTCGCCGTCGCCGCCTTCGCGGGCGGCGCGCTGATCGGCCGGGAACTGGAGTCCGGCACCGCCCGCCTCGCCTGGACCCAGGGCGTCACGCCCACCCGCTGGCTGACCGCCAAGCTCGCCCTGCCGGCCCTGGCCGTCACGGCCGGCGGCACCGTCCTGGTGCTCGTGTACCGCTGGGGCTGGGGAGCCCACCGCTCCCTCATGGGCGACCGGTGGTCCACCGGCGACGTCTTCGTCGCCCGCGGCCCGCTCACCGTGGCGTACGGCCTGTGCGCGCTGGCCGTCGGCGCCCTCGCGGCGCTGCTGCTGCGCCGGACCCTGGCCGCGCTCGGCGCCGCCGTCGCCGCGACGTGGCTGGTCGACGTGCTGCTCACCGAGTACCGCGCGGATCTGTGGCCGAAGCTCACCCGCACCTCCCCGACGCCGTTCACGCTGCCGGACGGCGCCTGGCAGGTGGACCGGGGACGGAACGCCGGCGGCGAATTCGCCGTCTACCACCCCGCGTCCCACTTCTGGCCTCTGCACCTCGTGGAGACGGGCGTCGTGCTGGCCCTGACCACGCTGGCGACGACGGCCGCCTTCCTGGTGCTGCGCCGCCGGGCCGCCTGAGCAGACCCGGGTGCGCGTCCCTTCCACGGGGGGAGGGACGCGCACCCGGGGGCCGCTCCGCGATATCCGGGACGTCATGTCTCCGTAACCATCGATTCAGACTGGCTTGCGACGCTCGGCCAATGAAGCCCGCCGTGCCAGAGCCTTCGCCGCCCCCCGAGGGGCTCGCGGTGAACGGAGCCGTGACGCTCCCGCCCGCACGTTCCGACGCGCCTGTCTCGCGCGTGGCGCGGAAGAATGGTGTCATGAGTCAGCAAGACACCCAGGCAGAGGCCCAGCACACGCAGCCCTCCGTGGGCTCCATCGCCGCGCACCGGTCACATACGGTCGCCGCGACCGTTTCCGACCTGGAACCCGACCTCGACGCCGACCTCGACGCCTACGAAGAGGCGCCGAACGACGGGGCGCCGCTGCCCCAGGGTCGTTTCCTGGACCGGGAGCGAAGCTGGCTCGCCTTCAACGAACGCGTCCTCGAACTGGCCGAGGACCCGAACACCCCCCTGCTGGAGCGCGCCAACTTCCTGGCGATCTTCGCCAGCAACCTGGACGAGTTCTTCATGGTCCGGGTGGCGGGCCTGAAGCGCCGCATCGCCACCGGTGTCGCCACCCGCTCCGCGTCCGGCCTCCAGCCGCGCGAGGTGCTGGAGATGATCTGGGCCCGCTCGCGCGAGCTGATGGCCAGGCACGCCGCCTGCTACCACGAGGACGTGGCCCCCGCGCTCGCCGACGAGGGCATCCACCTGGTCCGGTGGAACGAGCTGGCCGAGAAGGAGCAGGCACGCCTCTTCACGCTCTTCCGGCACCAGATCTTCCCCGTGCTCACCCCGCTGGCCGTCGACCCCGCGCACCCCTTCCCGTACATCTCCGGCCTGTCCCTGAACCTGGCCGTCATCGTGCGCAACCCGGTCAGCGGCAACAAGCACTTCGCCCGCGTGAAGGTGCCGCCGCTGCTGTCCCGCTTCCTGGAGGCCGCCCCGGGCCGCTACGTCCCGCTCGAGGACGTCATCGCCGCGCACCTGGAGGAGCTGTTCCCGGGCATGGAGGTGCTGGAGCACCACGCCTTCCGGCTCACCCGCAACGAGGACCTCGAGGTCGAGGAGGACGACGCCGAGAACCTGCTCCAGGCCCTGGAGAAGGAGCTCATGCGGCGCCGCTTCGGGCCGCCGGTGCGCCTGGAGGTCGAGGAGTCCATCGACCGCGAGGTGCTGGACCTGCTGGTCCGCGAGCTGAAGATCACCGAGGCCGAGGTGTACCCGCTGCCCGGCCCCCTGGACCTCACCGGTCTCTTCCGCATCCACAGCCTCGACCGGCCGGAGCTGAAGTACCCGAAGTTCGTCGCGGGCACCAACCGCGACCTGGCCGAGGTGGAGTCCGCCTCCGCGCCGGACATCTTCGCCGCCCTGCGCACCCGTGACGTGCTGCTGCACCACCCGTACGACTCCTTCTCCACCTCCGTGCAGGCCTTCCTGGAGCAGGCGGCCGGCGACCCGGACGTGCTGGCGATCAAGCAGACCCTGTACCGCACCTCCGGCGACTCCCCGATAGTCGACGCGCTCATCGACGCCGCCGAGTCCGGCAAGCAGGTCCTCGTCCTGGTCGAGATCAAGGCCCGCTTCGACGAGCACGCCAACATCAAGTGGGCGCGCAAGCTGGAGGAGGCCGGCTGCCACGTGGTCTACGGCCTGGTCGGTCTCAAGACCCACTGCAAGCTCTCCCTGGTGGTCCGTCAGGAGGGCGAGACCCTCCGCCGCTACAGCCACGTCGGCACCGGCAACTACCACCCGAAGACGGCCCGGCTGTACGAGGACCTCGGCCTGCTCACCGCCGACCCCCAGGTCGGCGCGGACCTCTCCGACCTCTTCAACCGGCTGTCCGGCTACTCCCGCCGGGAGACCTACCGCCGCCTCCTGGTCGCCCCCAAGTCGCTGCGCGACGGCCTGATAGCGCGCATCGAAAAGGAGGCCCAGCACCACCGGGCCGGCCGCCCCGCCTTCGTGCGCATCAAGGTCAACTCGATGGTCGACGAGGCGGTCATCGACGCGCTGTACCGCGCCTCCCAGGCCGGCGTCCCGGTGGACGTGTGGGTGCGGGGCATCTGCGCCGTCCGCCCCGGCGTCGCGGGCCTGTCGGAGAACATCCGGGTCCGCTCCATCCTCGGCCGCTTCCTCGAGCACTCCCGGGTGTTCGGCTTCGGCAACGGCGGCGAGCCCGAGGTGTGGATCGGCAGCGCCGACATGATGCACCGCAACCTCGACCGACGCATCGAGGCCCTGGTCCGGGTCACCGACCCCGGCCACCGGGCGGCCCTGAACCGGCTGCTCGACACCGGCATGTCCGACACCACCGCCTCCTGGCACCTCGGCCCCGACGGCGAGTGGACCCGGCACGCGACCGACGCCGACGGACAGCCCCTGCGCAACGTCCAGGAGATGCTCATAGACGCCCGGAGGCGCCGGCGTGGCACAGCAACACCCTGACCCGACGGACCCCACGGCCCAGGCGGTGACCGGGGACGCCCTCGCGGGCTACCTCCGCGCCCGGGCCACGGAGTTCCTCCGCGCGCTGCGCACGCACCGGGAGACCGGCGGCACGACCGCGGGCGCGGAGGAGTCCGTCGACGCGGCGCTGCTGCTGCGCCGCTCGGCCCGCCGCATCAGCGCCAGCCTGCACACCTTCCGGCCGCTGCTCGACCCGGACTGGTCCGAGGAGCTGCGCCCGGAACTGGCCTGGCTGTCGGGCACCCTGAAACTGGAGCACGCCTACGAGGCCCGTCTGGAACGGCTGCTGCAGGCCCTGAACCGGCTCTCGGGCACCGCGGCGCTGCCGCCCCGGCCCGTGGCCGCGGTGGCCTTCGGCACCCTGCCCGCCGGGGCGGCGCTCGTCCCGGCGGACGCGGGTCCGCCCGGGCCGGGCGGGACCGCCCGGCCGGCGTCCGCCCCGGAACGGGGCAGTCTGACGGTCGGCGCGGCCAAGGCGGGGGCCCTGCTGGAACGCCAGCTCACCCTCGCCCGGACCCGGGCCCACTCCACCGCCCTGCAGGCCCTCGGCTCCTCCCGCTTCCACGCGGTCGCCGACAAGGTGGCCTTACTGGCGAGCGAGGTCCCGCTCACCCCTCACGCGCCCGGCGCCGCGCTGCACCCCCTCGCCGCGGCGGCCGAGGAACGCCTCACCCAGGCCGTCACCGCCCTGCCGCTGCTCACCGCGGGCCACCCCTACAACGCGGAGGCCCTCGTCCACGGCCTGTCCCCGGACCCGTCCCCGCACCCCCAGGACGGCCCCTGGCACCAGGTCCGCCTGCTGCTGCGCCTGCACCGCTACGCCCGCGAGGTGCTGCACGGCGGCAACTCCCCCGTCGACGTGACGCTGCTGACGGCGGGCCGGGCGCTGAACCGGCACCGGGACGCCTCGGAGGCCGCCGCGGCGGCGGCCCAGGCGGCCCGCACCCCCCGGATCGCCCCGGCCACGGCGTACGCGCTGGGCGTGCTCCACGCCGACCAGCGGCACGAGGTGGAGGCGGCCCGGTTCGCCTTCCAGCAGGCCTGGCAGAAGCAGACGGTCGGCGCGTCCTGAATCCACGCGAGGAGGCGGTGTGAACACCATGGTCGAGGCGGCGGGCTGCGTCCTGTGGCGCCGCTCGCCGGCCGCCGGCGGCCTGGAGCTCTGCCTGGTCCACCGGCCCAAGTACGACGACTGGTCCCACCCGAAGGGCAAGCTGAAGCGGGGCGAGGACGCGCTCGCGGGCGCCCTGCGCGAGGTCGCGGAGGAGACCGGGTACACGGCGGAGCCCGGCTCCGAGCTGCCGACCCTGAGCTACCTGGCCAACGGCCGTCCCAAACGGGTGCGTTACTGGGCGGCCGAGGCCACCGCGGGAGCCTTCGCCCCGAACGACGAGGTGGACCGCATCCTGTGGCTCTCCCCCGCCGAGGCCCGCCTCCGGCTGACCCAGCCCCGCGACCGCGACCTCGTCGAGGCCCTCACCCGCCGCCTCGAACACCGCTGACCCCCCGCCCGGGGTGCGGCCTGCCCACGGCCGCGCACCGGGGAGGTCCGCTTCACGCCGGCTCCGTGTGCGCCTCCGCGTCCGCTCTGGCGAGGCTGCGGGCACGGCGGGCCGGGCCGCGCCAGCCGCAGCTGCAGCGGGCCACGCAGAAGCGGCCCTGCTCGGTCGTCGTCGTGAGGTGTTCCTGCCCCTGCCGGGCTCGCCCCGGCCCGTCCTGCTGCACCACGGTGACAACGGTACGGCAGCGCGTGACGGTGCTCCCTACCGGTCGTTAACCCGGGAAGACAGGGGGCCCGTGACGGACCTACCGGCTGGGGGTTTCACGCGATGGATCGGCGGCAGTACAGGCGCGCGGGAAGGACCGCCCTCGCGGTGGGAGTCATGCTCGGGCTAGGGGCGGCCGCCACCGGGTGCACCGGTGACCGGGCCGCCGCCGAGGGCGCGCACGGCGCGGGCGGTGATCCGGTGGCCGTGCTGCGGCGGGCCGCCGACACCCTGCGCGAGGCGGGCAGTTCCAGGGCCGCCACGTCCATGGAGATGGCGACCGGCGGCACCCGGGTCACCATCCGCGGCCAGGGCGGCTACGACTTCAGACGCCGGCTCGGGCAGCTCACCGTGGTGCTGCCGGACGACCCGGCGGGCACCCCCGAGCACCGGCCCATCACCGAGCTCCTCGCACCGGGCGCCCTGTTCATGAAGAACCGGGGCGCGGGCGTGCCGGCGGACAAGTGGGTACGGGTGGAGACCGCCGGCCTGTCCGACGGCAACCTGGTGACCGGCGGCGCCACCGACCCGTACGCGGCGGCGGAGGTGCTGCGGGGCACGCGCACGGCCACGTACCTGGGGCGGACCGAGGTCGGCGGGACCCCGGTGCGGCACTACCGGGGCACGGCGGACCTGTCCCGCGCGTCGGCGGGCGCCTCGGCGGACAACCGGGCGTCGCTGGCCGCGGCGGCGAAGGGGTTCGCCACGGCGGACGTGCCGTTCGACGCCTACCTCGACGACCAGGGCCGCATCCGCAAGCTGCGCCAGCGCTTCAGCTTCGTCAACGGGCGCGAGAAGACTCCGGTGGCGGTCGCCTCGACCACGCTGCTGTCCGGGTTCGGCACCCCCGTCGACGTGCGGCTGCCGAGCCCCGGGGACATCTACGCGGGCCGCGTCGCCGAGAGCGCGGCCGGCCGGGAGACCGGCGCCGGGGGCGAGATCCAGTCAAGGCACTAGTCAGTGACGCGCCTGTCGAACTAGCCCGTCCGTGCCATGCGCGGTGTGTGGAGCGCTGCCTACTCTAGGAAGCCGGTGACGGCAGAGACGAGGTGACGCACGTGGCTCCGCTCGGCGGTACGGCAGTTCAGGACCACGTGGCCCTCGCCGAGATCGAACTGTGCGGGGAACTGATCATCGCCGCCTCGGCCGCCGAGGACCGGCTGAGCCTGGAGAGCATCGACGAGGTGCTGCGGGTGGCCGAGGAGCGGAAACCCGCCGATCGCCCCCGGGGCCGGGACCGGCGCTGACCCCGGCGGCGGGCCCGGATCAGGTGCGCAGCAGCCGGCCGATCGCCTTCGTCGCCTCGTCCACCTTGGCCTCGATCTCGTCCCCGCCCTTGAGGGCCGCGTCCGCCACGCAGTGCCGCAGGTGCTCCTCCAGCAGTTGCAGGGCGAAGGACTGCAGGGCCTTGGTGGAAGCCGACACCTGGGTGAGTATGTCGATGCAGTACGTGTCCTCCTCCACCATGCGCTGCAGGCCGCGGATCTGGCCCTCGATGCGGCGCAGCCGCTTGAGGTGCTCGTCCTTCTGTTTGTGGTAACCGTGCGTGGCGCCGGCCTCGGTCGTCGTCATCACGGGCCTCCATGTCGGGACGAGCTGCGGATACATACCCCTACTGGGTATATGGTAACGAATTTCGCGGGGTAGAGGGCCCCTGGGGACGCCCCCGTGCTGATCGTTCCGAACGATGGGCGACACTGGGAGACGGCCCGATAGCCGTGGCCGGATGTTGCGCCTAGCATCAGCCTGACCGAAACCGAAGCACCTAGAGGACCCCAAGTGCGCTTTCGTCTGACCCCCAGGGAGACGAGCTTCTACGACATGTTCGCCGCATCCGCGGACAACATCGTCACCGGCTCGAAGCTCCTGATGGAACTGCTCGGGGCGGACGCTTCCGCCCGGGCCGAGATCGCAGAGCGTATGCGGGCCGCGGAACACGCAGGTGACGACGCCACGCACGCGATCTTCCACCAGCTGAACTCCTCCTTCATCACGCCCTTCGACCGTGAGGACATCTACACCCTCGCCGGGTCCCTGGACGACATCATGGACTTCATGGAGGAGGCCGTCGACCTGGTCGTCCTCTACAACGTCGAGGAGTTGCCGAAGGGCGTCGAGCAGCAGATCGAGGTGCTGGCCAGGGCGGCCGAGCTGACCGCGGAGGCGATGCCGAACCTCCGCACCATGGACAACCTCACCGAGTACTGGATCGAGGTCAACCGGCTCGAGAACCAGGCCGACCAGATCCACCGCAAGCTGCTGGCGCACCTCTTCAACGGCAAGTACGACGCCATCGAGGTCCTCAAGCTGAAGCAGATCGTGGACGTGCTCGAGGAGGCGGCGGACGCGTTCGAGCACGTGGCGAACACGGTGGAGACCATCGCCGTCAAGGAGTCCTGAGGCGTCGATGGACACCTTCGCCCTGATCGTGACCGTAGCGGTCGCGCTCTTCTTCACGTACACGAACGGCTTCCACGACTCCGCGAACGCGATCGCGACCTCGGTGTCGACGCGGGCGCTGACCCCGCGGGCGGCGCTCGCCATGGCCGCGGTGATGAACCTCGCCGGCGCCTTCCTGGGCTCCGGGGTCGCCAAGACCGTCAGCGAGGGCCTGATCGAGACGCCGCAGGGCTCGAAGGGGATGGCCATCCTCTTCGCGGCGCTGATCGGCGCCATCGTCTGGAACCTGCTGACCTGGTACTTCGGCCTGCCCTCGTCGTCCTCCCACGCCCTGTTCGGCGGCATGGTGGGCGCGGCGCTCGCGGGCGGCACCGAGGTGCTCTGGAACGGCGTCCTGGACAAGGTCGTCATCCCGATGTTCCTGTCGCCGGTCGTCGGCCTGATCGTCGGCTACCTGGTGATGACGGCCATCATGTGGCTGTTCCGCCGCTCCAACCCGCACAAGGCCAAGCGGGGCTTCCGCATAGCGCAGACGGTGTCGGCGGCCGCCATGGCACTCGGGCACGGTCTGCAGGACGCCCAGAAGACCATGGGTGTCGTGGTGCTGGCCCTGGTCATCTCGGGCCACGAGACCTTCGGCGACCCGATCCCGGTCTGGGTCAAGATCGTCTGCGCCGTGATGCTGTCCCTGGGCACGTACGCCGGCGGCTGGCGGATCATGCGCACCCTGGGCCGCAAGATCATCGAGCTCGACCCCCCGCAGGGGTTCGCGGCCGAGGCGACGGGCGCGTCGATCATGTTCACCACGGCGTTCATCTTCAAGGCGCCGATCTCCACCACCCATGTCATCACCTCGGCGATCATGGGCGTGGGCGCGACGAAGCGGGTGAACGCGGTGCGCTGGGGCGTGGCGAAGAACATCGTCCTGGGCTGGTTCATCACGATGCCGGCCGCGGCCCTGGTCGCCGCCGCGGCCTTCGGGCTGGTGAACCTGACCGTCCTGTAGCCGGCGGCACGGAGAACGCGAACGGGCCCGCCCCCGGAATTCCGGGGGCGGGCCCTTCTGCGTCCTCGCGGTGGCACCGCCATGCAGCACCGCGAGGGGATCTGGGGTTATCCGAAGCGCCCGGAGATGTAGTCCTCCGTGGCCTGCACCGACGGGTTGGAGAAGATCCGCTCGGTGTCGTCGATCTCGATCAGCCGCCCGGGCTGGCCGACCGCCGCCAGGTTGAAGAACGCCGTACGGTCCGACACACGGGCCGCCTGCTGCATGTTGTGCGTCACGATGACGATCGTGAAGCGCTCCTTCAGCTCACCGATGAGGTCCTCGATGGCGAGCGTGGAGATCGGGTCCAGGGCCGAGCACGGCTCGTCCATCAGCAGCACCTTCGGCTCCACGGCGATCGCCCGGGCGATGCACAGCCGCTGCTGCTGACCGCCGGACAGGCCGGAGCCGGGCTTGTTCAGCCGGTCCTTGACCTCGTTCCAGAGGTTGGCGCCCTTCAGCGACTTCTCCACGATGTCGCCCAGCTCGGACTTGCGGTAGCTGCCGTTCAGCCGCAGGCCCGCCGCCACGTTGTCGAAGATCGACATGGTCGGGAACGGGTTCGGCCGCTGGAACACCATGCCGACCTCGCGCCGCACCGACACCGGGTCGATCCCGGCGCCGTACAGGTCCTCGTCGTCCAGCAGCACCTTGCCCTCGACACGGCCGCCGGAGGTCACCTCGTGCATCCGGTTCAGCGTGCGCAGGAACGTCGACTTGCCGCAGCCGGACGGCCCGATGAACGCCGTCACCGAGCGCGGCTCGACCGTCATCGAGATGTCCTCGATCGCCTTGTGGGAGCCGTAGTAAGCGGTCAGTCCGCTCACGTCGATTCGCTTGGCCATAACCACTTCACTTCCAGTCAGTCGCTTGGGGGGTCGCCATGCGGCGGTAGCCGCCATCTCGATGCCTCAGCGACCGGTCTTCGGGGCCTTCCAGCGGGCGATGCCGCGGGCCACCATGTTGAGGATCATCACGAAGGCGATCAGCGTCAGCGAGGCCGCCCACGCGCGGTCGTACGCCGCGTTGGCGCCCGCGCTCTGCGAGTACTGCTGGTAGATGTACAGCGGCAGCGACGCCTGCGCGCCCTCGAAGGGGTTGTTGTTGATGAACGGGTTGCCGAACACCAGCAGCAGCACCGGCGCGGTCTCGCCCGCGATACGGGCGACGGCGAGCATGACGCCGGTGGTGATGCCGCCGAGCGAGGTCGGCAGGACCACCTTCAGGATGGTGCGCCACTTCGGCACGCCCAGCGCCAGCGACGCCTCGCGCAGCTCGTTCGGTACGAGCTTGAGCATCTCCTCGGTGGAGCGGACCACGACGGGCATCATCAGGATGGCCAGCGCGAGCGAGCCGGCGAAGCCGAAGGGCTGCATCTCGAAGATCAGCATCAGGCTGAGGATGAACAGGCCCGCGACGATCGAGGGGATGCCGGTCATCACGTCGACGAAGAACGTGACGGCCTTGGCGAGCCTGCCGCGCCCGTACTCCACCAGGTAGATCGCGGTGAGGATGCCGATCGGCGCGCCGATCAGGGTGGCGAGGCCGACCTGCTCCAGGCTGCCGATGATGGCGGCGTAGATGCCGCCGCCCGGCTCGGAGTCGGCGACGACCCCCATGGAGTGGGTCAGGAAGTAGACGTCGAGGACCTTCACTCCGCGCGCCACGGTCACCCAGATCAGGGAGACCAGCGGGACGACGGCGAGCAGGAAGGCGACCCAGACGAGCGAGGTCGCGACACGGTCCTTCGCCTGGCGGCGGCCCTCGACGCGGGCGGCGATGCCGAACGTGCCGAGGACGAACAGGATCGCGGCGATCAGGCCCCACTGGACCTTGCTGTCCAGGCCGGCGGCGAGGCCGATGCCCACCGCGACCACCAGGGATCCGGCGGCGATGGCCCAGGTGGACCACTTGGGCAGGCTCGCGCCGCGCAGCGAACCGGCGCGCTTGTCGGCGAGGCTGGCGGTGCTCATGCGTTGGCCCCCGAGTACTCCTTGCGGCGGGCGATGATCGCGCGAGCCGCACCGTTGACCAGCAGGGTGATGACGAACAGGACCAGACCGGAGGCGATCAGCGCGTCACGGCCGTCCTGCGTCGCCTCGCTGAACTTGCTGGCGATGTTCTGGGCGAAGGTGCCGCCGCCCGGGTCGAGCAGGCTGGCCTGGATGTCGAAGGTCGGGGAGAGCACGGTGGCGACGGCCATCGTCTCGCCGAGGGCGCGGCCGAGGCCGAGCATCGAGGCGGAGATCACGCCGGAGCGGCCGAAGGGCAGCACCGCCATGCGGATGACCTCCCAGCGCGTGGCGCCGAGGGCCAGCGCGGCCTCCTCGTGCATCTGCGGGACCTGCCGGAAGACCTCACGGCTCACGTTGGTGATGATCGGCAGGATCATGATCGCGAGCAGCAGGCCGACGGTGAGCATCGACCGCGGGGCGCCGCCCTGCCAGTCGAAGACGCCGGTCCAGCCGAGGTACTTGTCCAGCCAGCCGTAGAGGCCGGTCATGTGCGGCACGAGGACCAGCGCGCCCCACAGGCCGTACACGATGGACGGCACGGCGGCGAGCAGGTCGATCACGTACGCGACCGGGCCGGCCAGCCTGCGCGGCGCGTAGTGCGTGATGAACAGCGCGATGGCCACCGAGATCGGGACCGCGATGACCATGGCGACGACCGAGGAGACGACCGTGCCGAAGGCCAGCACCGCGATGCCGAACACCGGCGGGGTGAGGTTGGTGTTCCACTCGAAGGTGGTCAGGAAGTTGCCGTGGTCCTTGCTGATCGCGAGCGAGGCGCGGTAGGTGAGGAAGACCGCGATCGCGGCCATGATCACCAGCAGCAGGATGCCCGAGCCTCGGGACAGGCCGAGGAAGACGCGGTCACCGGGGCGGGTCGCGCCACGGGCGCTGCGCGCCTGCTCGGTCAGGGTCGGCTCGGGACTTGGGGGAAGTGCATCGGTTGTCTTCGTCGATATGTCCATCGGGTTCTCCGGTCTGCGGAGCCGCCTCGACGGGCGGCTCGGTGGAGCCGTACGCCCCGGCGGGGCGGTGCGGCTCCGGGCGGCGGTGCACCGGACGGTGCGGCCCGGCCCCGCGGGGGGCCGGACCGCACTCAGGTCAGCTCAGGCCCTCGATGGTGGTGCGGACCTTCGCGATGATCTCGGCGGGGACGGGCGCGTAGTCGATGCCCGAGAGGACCTTCTGGCCGTCCTCGCTCGCGATGTAGCGCAGGAACGCCTTGGTGGCGGGCAGGCTGTCGGCCTTGTTGCCCTTGTCGCAGACGATCTCGTACGTGACCAGGGTGATCGGGTAGGCACCCTCGGCCTTGGTCTTGTAGTCGAGCTGCAGCGACAGGTCCTTGCCGGTGCCGACGACCTTGGCGGCCGCGATGTCGGCGGTGGCGCTCTCGGTGCTCGGCGCGACCGGCTTGCTGGCGCCCGTGTCGATGGAGACGGCCTTGATGCCGTCCGAGACGTAGGACAGCTCGAAGTAGCCGATGGCGCCGGAGGTCTGCTTCACCTGCTGGGCCACGCCCGCGGACTGCGGAGCGGACTGGCCGCCCTTGGCCTGCCAGGCCTTGCCGCCGGAGTACTTCCAGTTGCCCGGGGTGGTGGCGATCAGGTACTTGGTGAAGTTGTCCGTGGTGCCGGACTCGTCCGAGCGGTGGAACGGCTGGATCTTGAGGTCGGGGAGCTTCGCCGAGGGGTTCAGCTTCTTGATCGCCGGGTCGTTCCAGTTGGTGATCTTGCTGTCGAAGATCTTGGCGAGGGTCGGCGCGTCCAGGACCAGGTTGTCCACACCCGGGACGTTGTAACCGAGGGCGATCGGGCCGCCGACCATCGGGAGGTCGATGCCCTGGCCGCCGGAGCAGACCTTCTTGGAGGCGGTGACCTCTTCCGGCTTCAGCGCGGAGTCGGAGCCGGCGAAGGCCACCTGGCCCTGCGTGAACGCCGTGACACCGGCGCCCGAGCCGCCGCCCTTGTAGTTGATCTGCACGCCGCAGGCCTGCGAGAAGCTCTTCACCCAGGCGTCGATCGCGTTCTTCTGCGCGGAGGAGCCGTCGGCGAGGAGCTGGCCCTTGGCGCCGTCGCACTTGATGGAGCTGGCGCTGGTCGACGACGAAGAACCGTCCGTCGTCTTCTTGCCCGTGTCGTCGGAGCCGCACGCCGTCAGGGCCAGGGCGCCGGAGACGGCGACAGCACCGAGCGAGAGGGCGCGGAGCCGGTTCTTGCGCTGAAGCTTCACTTTCGGGAGTTCCTTCCAGGAGCCGCCGCAGGGGGCGGCGTGCGAAGTCATCGAAGGTGCGTGAGCGCGTTCATGGCCGCCCCGAGCACCGCGTAAGGCCGAAATTAGGCAGAACAGGTGAAGCCGCCGATGGCCGGAAGTGAACGAGGGGTGAACCCCTGCCGTCGGCCCGGTGAGGTCACGGAATGCTCACGGGGAGAGCACGTGGAGGTTCCGACGTCCGTGTCGCGCGGACACGTATTCGGTGCTCTTCCTCGTGCGACGGGAACCCGTGTGCGCATGGCGTCGTCTCGTTCCAGGAGAGCCGAGGAAGGGCGACGGACATGGAACGGCGTACGTTCATCACGGGCGGCACGGCCGCGCTGGTCACCACCGCGCTGGCGGGCTGCAGCTCCGGCACGGACGCCTCCGCGCGATCCTCGGCGCGGTCATCGGCACGGTCCCTCTCATCGTCGGGTACCGCACTGAAGACCACCAGCCAGGCCGCCGCCGCGAACTGGGCGGCCCTCGCCCGCGACCTCGACGGCACCCTGGTGCGCCCCGGCGACGCGAGCTGGACGACGGCCCACCAGCTCTACAACACCCGCTTCGACGGGCTGAAACCCGCCGCCGTGGCCTACGTCTCGCACACCGCCGACATCCGCACGACGCTGGCGTACGCCAAGGCCCACGGCATACGCGTGTCGATACGCAACGGCGGACACTCCTACGCCGGCTACTCCTCCGGCGACGGCCGGCTCGTCCTCGACGTCTCCCGGCTGAACCGGATCCGGGTGAGCGGCGGCCAGGCGGTCGTCGGCGCCGGCTCCAAACTGATCGACGTCTACCGCGGGCTCGCCGCGAAGGGCGTGACCATACCCGCCGGCTCCTGCCCCACCGTCGGCGTCTCCGGCCTCGTCCTCGGCGGCGGCCACGGCGTCGCCTCCCGCGCGTACGGCCTGACCTGCGACAGCCTCACCCGGGCCACGCTCGTCACCGCCGACGGCACCCAGGTCACGGCCGACGCGAACCACCACTCCGACCTGTTCTGGGCGCTGCGCGGCGCGGGCAACGGCAACTTCGGCGTCGTCACCGAGCTGCAGTTCAGGACCCATCCGGCGCCGCAGGCGGTGACGGCGTACCTGACGTGGCCCTGGTCCAAGGCGGCGGCGGTGGTCAAGGCCTGGCAGGAGTGGGGCCCGGCCCAGCCGGACGAGATCTGGTCCTCCCTGCACCTGGCCTGCTCACCGGGCCGGACCCCGACCGTCTCGGTGGCCTGCTTCTCCCTGGGCACTTACGGCGAGCTGCAGAACGCCGTGGACCGCCTCGCCCACAAGGCCGGCGCGAACGCCTCCTCCGTCTCGCTGCGCCGCCGGGGCTACGAGGAGGCCATGGAGATCTACGCCGGCTGCTCCTCCTTCTCCTCCGACGCCCAGTGCCACCTGCCCGGCTCGACCCCCGGCCGCTCCTCCCAGGGCAGGCTGGGCCGGGAGACCTACGCGGCCCGCTCCGACTTCTTCGACCGCTCCCTGTCCGCCGCGGGCATCCAGACCCTGCTCAGGCAGATCGGCTCCGTCCGCGGCGGCGCGGGCAGCATCGCGTTCACCGCGCTCGGCGGCGCGGTCAACCGGGTCTCCCCCACGGCGACGGCCTTCGTCCACCGCCGCTCCCGGATGCTGGCGCAGTACATCGCCTCCTGGGGCGCGGGCGCCTCCGGCGGCACGGCGCAGTCGTGGCTGACGTCGGCCCACCGGGCGATGGCACCCCACGCCTCCGGCGCGGCCTACCAGAACTACACGGACCCCACCCTGACGAACTGGCGCAAGGCCTACTACGGGGACGCCGCGACGCGGCTGAGCGCGGTGAAGAAGCAGTACGACCCGGAGAGGTTCTTCTCCTACGCGCAGGGGCTGTAGCCGCTCAGGCCGCGAGATCCCGTTCCTCGGACTTCAGCGAGTCGCGGGAACCGGGGAGCAGGGCGTTCCTCTGCTCCCCCGCGGACCGGCTGCGCACCAGCCACCCCGCCCGCGGCGACCGCTCGACCGCCTTCGCCAGCGGCGTCAGCAGCGCCATGGCCGGCGGCGACAGCAGCAGCGCGACCGCCGTGCCCAGGGCGAATCCGCCGACGACGTCCGTCGGGTAGTGCACGCCCATGTAGACCCGGCAGAAACCCTCCAGCAGCGCCAAGCCGATGCCGGCCAGGCCGAAGCGGCGGTTGGCCACGAACAGCCCTACGCCCAGCGCCATCGTGATCGTCGCGTGGTCGCTGACGAACGAGAAGTCCGTCTTCCCGGAGACCAGCACGTCCAGGCCCTGATGGTCCACGAAGGGCCGGGGCCGCTCGACGAACCCCCGTATCGGCACGTTCACCAGGACCGCGATGCCGGCCGCCAGCGGGGCCCACACCAGCGCCGCGACGGAGGGCGCCGCGTCCTCGCCGCCCCGCCGCCGGACGGACCACCAGCACCACAGCACGAGCAGCACCATGGCGACCAGCAGCCCGTACTCACCCACGAACTCCATGACCCGGTCGAACCAGTGCGGCGCGTCCTTGGCCAGGCCATTGATGTCGTACAGCAGGCCGACGTCGGGGTTCGATCCGGATTCGGCGAGTACAGCCATGGTGCTGCGGCCCCTTCGTCGTAGTCCCGGACGCACCTCGTGTGCGTCGCTCCGGCTCCCCGTGGTTCGTAGATCCGCATCCGCTGCACTGCCGCACTGACGTCCGCTCGGCTACGTCAACAGGAACGCACGGTCCCCATCAATACGTTCCGCTCTCCACCGAATGATCACGCAGACGTTATCGAAGAGAGACTCATCTCCGCAGCTCAGGGGGCAGGTTCACGCTCGGTTCACACGTGGGTGGGGAGTGCTTTTGCGCCATCTTCGGTCACGCGGGTGGCGCCGAAGTAGTCGGGGGTGTCGACCGGGTCGAACCGGATCACGGCGCCCGTCCGCGGCGCGTCGATCATGTACCCGCCGCCGACGTAGATACCCACGTGCCGGATGGCCCGCGAGTCGGCGAGGTCGTCGGAGAAGAAGACCAGATCGCCCGGCATCAACTCGTCCCGCGAGGGGTGCGGACCGGCGTTGTACTGGTCGTTGGCGACCCGGGGCAGGGTGATGCCGACCTTCTCGTACGCGGCCTTGGTCAGACCCGAGCAGTCGAAGCGTCCTCCCTGGTCGGCGGTGCCGTTGCCGCCCCAGAGGTAGGGCGTGCCGAGCTTGCTCTGGGCGAAGGCGATGGCGCCCGCGGCCTGCCGGCTCGGGTCGAGCCGGGTGACCGGCGCGGCGAAGCTCTCCTCCAGGCTGCGGATGCGCTTGACGTAGTTCTGCGTCTCGCTGATGGCCGGCACCCCGCCCGACCTTATGACGCGGTAGGCGCCCGCGTTGTAGGCGGCGAGCATGTTGTCGGAGACGTTCCCGGGAACGTCCTTGACGTACTTGGCGAGTTCGCAGTCGTACGACGCGGCCGACGGAATCGCGTCATTCGGATCCCAGATGTCGCGCTTGCCGTCGCCGTTGCCGTCGATGCCGTGGGTCGCCCAGGTGCTCGGGATGAACTGGGCGATGCCGCGCGCGTCCGCCGGACTGACGACGGTCGGGTTCCAGCCGCTCTCCTGGTAGAGCTGGGCGGCGAGCAGCGCCGGAGTCAGCGCGGGGCACAGGTTGCCCCACTGCTGCACCAGTTGCTTGTAGGCGGCCGGCACGGCGCCCTTGGCGAGTCCCCGGCTGCCCGAGGTCACCCCGTTGACGAGGTTCCCGGCGACGACGTACACCCCCACGACGAGCAGCATGACGAAGCCCATGCCGAGCCCGACCGCCGCCCCACCGAACACCCATACCTTCCGCACGGTCCAACTCTCCCCCATACCGGACCGGTTCCAGTCCTGATCCGCCTGAAGTGGCGTCATTTCACAGCGGAACGGCGCGGAACGGCGACGCGTGGAAGCCCGCGGATACGGCTGACGCGCCCTCAGGGACCGGCGACGGCCGCCGTGGCGTCCCGGTACAGCCCGGCCGCCTCGCCGCGCAGCACCACGCTGTACGAGACGTCGGCCGTGTCGCCGCCCTTCTCATGGCCGCCGAGCACCCCGACCACCCGCCCGTCGCCGTCGACCCACGGACTGCCGCTGGTGCCGGACGCGAAGTCGGGACACCGGACGCGCTGTTGGGTGCGGCCGCGCGGGCTGGGCCTGGTGGTGCAGCTGATCGGCGTCTCGCGGGAGTCCGGGTAGCCGAGGACCGTCACGGCGGCGGCGCCGGTGGGCGTCCCGGCGGTGAACCGGTTGGCCCCGACCACGTCCTCGATCTCCTTGCCGCCCACCGCCTCCAGGCGGGCGAAGGCCACGTCGCTGTCCTCGCTCTCGCCGTTCGCCCACCCGTCGGGCACGAACCGCTGCCGCACCTTCCACACCCCGTACGGCGCCTCGCCGTCCCGGTACCCCGGCGCGAACACCAGCTCGCCCTCGACGCCGCCCAGGCAGTGGGCCGCGGTGACGATCAGATCGCGTCGCGGGCTGTGCACCACCGAGGCGGTGCAGAAGTGGCCCCCGGCCGGCCTGCCGACCTGGTCCGCCCCGAACAGGGCGCCCACCCGGACGGCCTCCACCGTGGCCCCGGCCGTGACCGTGACCCCGTAGGCGCCGGGCCCGTCGCCGGCGGCGGCCACGGACGGAGAGGTCAGCGCGAGCAGCACCACAGCCCCGAGGAGCGCGGGACGCGAGGGGACCGGGCGGCGCGCGGTGCGACAGATGCGCTTCATCAGGCCCCCACTCTCCGCCACGAGCCGAGAAAGCCGTCTTGACCACACCGAGCCACTTACCCGGGACCTCCCTGAGGGATCGAGGTACTCCGCGATCGCGTCCACCGTACTGTCCCACCGCCACTCCCGCCTCCCGAGTCGTCACCCCCGGTCACCACCGCCCCGGCCGGCGCCCCCGGCAAACCCTGGTGCGCACCCGCCCGTATCCCGGGTACGGAAGGGGATGAGCGGCATGACACTCCCGGCACACCGGTCCCTCGAGCGACTCGGCGCCACAGCGGCGGCCTGCGCGGCCGCACTCGTCCTCGCGGCCTGCTCCGGCGGGAGCGGCGGCCGGGCGAGCGGCACGACGGCGGCCCACTCCGCGTGTCCATCGGCGGCCCCGGCGTGAAGGACGCCAGGACCGGCAACCTCCGGAGCGGCCGACAGGGCACCCTGACGGTGCACCTCAAGAAGGGCACGGACGACCTCTACTGCCCGGTCGACAACCACAAACAGCTCGGAATGGACCAGCGCATCAAGGTCGGCTGACCCGGCGTGAGAACATCGTATCGACGCCTCACCCGACCAGCCGTCAGGAACCGTGCGGGGTCGTAGAAGGGGTCAACGACGGAACCACGCGACAGGTTCCGCTCCGGCGTCGTTGCCCGGCGTGACCTGCCGTGATACACAGAGTGACGGTACGGGTCATCCGTGCAAAACCCGCGAGCCAATGACGTCAAGTCGACATACGACCGGGGCGTTGTCGGCGAGAATGGACGTGACCTCTGCACACCGCAGGGGGCTTGCGGAACTACCCACCAGGGGCGGTGACTTACATGCTCTTTGCGGCCGACAAGGGAGACATCAACACCATCATCGGCGGGATCGCTCCGGACTGGGGCCCCTTCGGCAGCCTGGGCAACGAGGCCAAGGTGATGATCGAGGTGGTCATGGCCGTGGCCATCCTGCTCTGCCTGGGCATCGCGGTCTGGGGTGCGGCCAAACAGCGGATCGGCGCGACGGCCCTGCGGGACACCTTCAGCGCGGAACAGGGCAAGGGCCTCATCATCGCCGGGCTCACCGGGGTGTTCATCATCGGATCGCTCGGCACACTGTTCACGATCGTGTACGGCATGGCGGTCTGACACCCCCTCCACCGCCGGGCCGGCCCGGTCGTCCCCTCCACCCCACCCACCCGTCGTGCCCACCGGCTGAGGTTGCGTTTCCCTGATGTCGAGTCACCACACCGCGCCCGCGCGGGAACCAGCACGGCTACCGTCGTACGCACACGACGTGGAGGGGGCCTACCCGGCATGAGTCCCGGAGACGAGCAGGGTTACACCGAGACGGGCCAGACCCGTACCCGCCTGCCCGGCGGCGACCCGTACGGCGGCGCGCCCCGCAGAACGGGCCGCTCCTCCTCCCGGGGCCTGGTCACGGTCGTCGGCGTGGTGGTCCTCCTCATCGCGGCGATCGCCTTCGCGAACCGGGGGGACGGTTCCTCGACCGACGGCTCAGCCGACAAGGGGGACCGCCCGAAGGCCGCGTCCACGGCGGCGAGCGGCACGAAGCCGGTCGACACGAAGTCCGCCAACATCCCCTCCGGCTTCGCCCACACGGAGCAGGGGGCGCAGAGCGCTGCCGCGAACTATGCGGTGGTGCTGGTCTCGGCCGACATTCTCAAGCCGGCTCTGCGGGGCGCGATCGTCAAACAGGTGTTTGTATCAGAGAAGCAGGCGCCGCTGACCGACAAGTTCAACAAGGCCTACGACAAGCAGTTCTTGAGCAACGTCGGCCTGGACCAGAACGGAAACTCCCCCGCGGGGCAGACGTACATCTCGCGGACAGCGCCCATCGGCACCAAGCTCACGGACTACACGGACGCAGTCGCCACAACCGAAGTCTGGTGCACTGGTGTGTTCGGCACCGCCGGTGACAACTCGACCAACCCCGTCACCAGTGACTGGTTCACGATGAAGCTCCTGCTGCGCTGGGAAAACAGTGACTGGAAGATCGACAGTTTCTCCCAGGCCGATGGCCCCGCGCCCGTCCCCGGTGACAGCAAGGCATCCAGCGCCGACCAGATGGCGAAGGCCGTCGAGGAGTACGGAGGCTTCACCTATGCCCGGTAGTCCGCGCCTCGTACTCAGGGCCACCGCCGCTGCCGCCGTCGTGCAGACCGCCGTCCTGCTGCTCGCCACCCGAGCCGTCGCTGCGCCGACCCCAAAGCCGTCATCCAACAATTGCGATCTGATCGTCGGCCCCGCCAAGCGACTGTGTGAGAAGGACAGCGGCGGCTCCAAAAAAGGCCTCACCACCCCCGACAACCCCCTCACCTCCACCCTCGACCCCCTCTCCTCCCTCGGCAAGGGCTGTGCGGACGCCGCGTCGTGGACCATCGGCAAGCTCAGTGACGCCGTGAAGGAGACCGCCAACGTCGACTTCACCAACACCAAGTTCCTGCAGCAGTACGCCGTCGTCTTCGCCGCCTCCACGATCCTCACGCTGCTGCTGTGGCTGCTGGCCGTCGCCAAGCGGGCGGTGCGCGGCGTGCCGCTGACCACCGCCATCTCGGAGGCCGTCGGCTTCCTGTGGCTGACGGTGCTCGCCTCCGCCTTCACGCCGCTGATCCTCTACACCGTCGTCTCCGCGGCCGACGGCGTCACGGACGTCCTCGCCAAGGCCACCGGCGACCAGACCGACACCTTCTTCGGCACCTTCTCCGGCGCCCTCGACAAGGGCGACGACATCGGCGGCGGACCGATCATGCTGATCGTCGTCTCCCTGGTCAGCATCCTCGCCGCCGGCATCCTCTGGCTCGAGCTCGTCATCCGCGCCGCCCTGCTCTACGTCGGCGCCCTGCTCGGCACCGTCGTCTATGCCGGCCTCGTCGACAAGAACCTTTGGGGCCACGTACGGCGCTGGGCCGGGATCATGATCGCCGTCATCCTGGTCAAGCCCGTCATCGTCATCGTGCTGGGCCTCGCCGGCGCGCTGGCCGGCGACAACGGCCCCGACGCGTTCTCCGCCGTCGTCTCCGGCCTCGCCATCATCCTGCTCGCCATCTTCGCCAGCGCGATGATCTACCGCTTCGTCCCCGGCTTCGGCGACGAGATCGCCGGCTCCCGCAGCAACCGCATCATGCAGGGCGCCGAGGGCAAGGCCGCCGCGGTGATCAGCTCCCCGGCGACCCTCGTCGCCCAGGGCATCAAGACGCACAGCACCCGCGCGGACAACAACGGCTCGGGCGGCGGCGGCTCCACCGGCGCCCGTCCTGCCAACCCCGCCTCCGGCGGCGTCGCCGCCCACAGCGGCCGTACCGGACAGGGCGGCGGAGCAGTCCCCTCCGCCGCGCCCGCACCGCGCGCGCCCAGCCCGGTCAACACCCCGCACGCCGGCAACACACGCAACAGCAGCAGCAACCGCTCAGGAGGTGACGGGCGTTGACGACCGAGTCCCACATGTCCCATCCGGTCACGCCCCGCCGTACGTATCTGATCGGCCGCGCCCGGCCGAACGCGATCATCGGCCGGAACCGCGAGTCCGGCGAGATCGCGCTGATCGTCGCCGGCGCGTTCCTCGGCATGATGTGCGGCCTCCTCGTCCCCGTCCTGTCCCTGCGGATCGTGCTGCTGACCGGCTTCCCGCTGCTCGCGCTCGCCGCGGTCTACGTGCCGTACAAGCGCCGCACCTTCTACAAGTGGTTCGAGATCAACCGCTCGTACAAGCGCACCGTCAAGCGCGGCGCCACCTACCGCTCCGGCGTGGTCGAGGCCGGCACCCGGCTGGACGGGCGGGAGGTCGAGATCGGACCGCCGCCCGGCATCGGACGGATCACCTGGCTCGCCGCGCCGTTCGGGCCCGACGAGATCGCCGTACTGCTGCACGCCGACCGCAAGACCGTCACCGCCGCCATCGAGATCGAGGGCCCCGGCGTCGGCCTGCGCGACTCCGAGGACCAGGAGGCCCTCGTCGACCGCTTCGGCACACTGCTCAAGCACGTGGCCAACGGCGACGGCTTCGTCACCCGGCTGCAGATGCTCGCCCGCACCCTGCCCGCCGACCCCGACGCCCACGCCAAGGACGTCACGCTGCGCGGGGACGACAAGGCCCCTGAATGGCTGTCCCGGTCCTACGACCAGCTCCAGTCCATGGTGTCCACCAGCAGCGAGCAGCACCGCGCCTACCTCGTCGCCTGCATGCACTACGGCCGCGAACTGGCCGCCGAGGCGCACGCCATGGCCCGGGCCGTCCGCGCGCGCGGCGGCAAGGTCGACCGGGACGCCGGACTCGCCGTCGTCATGGCCCGCGAGCTGACCGACATCTGCTCCCGGCTGCAGGAGGCCGACATCCGCGTCCGCCAGCCCCTCGGGCAGGGCAGACTCGCCTCCCTCATCCACTCCATGTACGACCCGGACCACCCCATCGACCACATCCAGGCGATGACCCAGCGCAACGCCTGGCCGGCCGAACTGGACGCCATGGAGCCCACCTACCTCCAGGCCAAGACCCGCGAGTCCGCCACCCGCGCCCCCTGGTGCCACGCCACCGCCTGGGTGAAGGAGTGGCCGATGACCCCCGTCGGCGTCAACTTCCTCGCGCCCCTGCTCGTCCACACCCCGGACGTCATCCGAACGGTCGCCGTGACGATGGATCTCGAACCCACCGAGGTAGCCATCGAACGCATGCTGACCGAGAAGACCAACGACGAGGCCGAGGCCTCCCGGGCCGCCAAGATGAACCGCACCGTCGACCCGCGCGACATCGCCGCCCACAACCGTCTGGACCAGCGCGGAGAGGACCTCGCCAGCGGCGCGGCCGGCGTCAACCTGGTCGGCTACATCACCGTCTCCGCCCGGTCCCCGGAGGCCCTCAACCGCGACAAGCGGACCATAAGGGCCTCCGCGGGAAAGTCGTACCTGAAGCTGGAGTGGTGCGACCGCGAGCACCACCGGGCCTTCGTGAACACACTTCCCTTCGCCACCGGCATTCGAAGGTAGGGGCTGATGCGCTGATGCGGGACCCGCTGTCCGTCCTCACGGAAGCCTTCACGTCCTTCCTGTTCGGGAAGGTCGAGACGACCCGGCTGCCGGTGCGCACCTCCACGGGCCAGGCCCAGGCGGTCTACCTGCCCACCGCCGCCCCCGGCCTCGGTGACTCGGGCGTCATCATCGGCCGCGAGGTGTACTCCGGCAAGGGCTACATCTACGACCCCTTCCAGCTCTACGGCCAGCAGCTGCCGGCCCCCCACTGGCTCGTGCTCGGCGAGTCCGGCAACGGCAAGTCGGCCCTGGAGAAGACCTACGTCCTCAGGCAGCTCCGCTTCAAGGACCGCCAGGTCGTCGTCCTGGACGCCCAGGGCGAGGACGGCGTCGGCGAGTGGAACCTGATCGCGGAGGAGCTGGGGATAACTCCCATCCGCCTGGACCCGACCGCGGCCCTCAACCACGGCATCCGGCTGAATCCCCTGGACCCCTCGATCACCACGACGGGCCAGCTCGCGCTGCTCCGCACCATCATCGAGGTCGCGATGGGGCACGGCCTGGACGAGCGCTCCGGCTTCGCCCTCAAGGTCGCCCACTCCTTCGTCAACGAGTCCATCCTCGACCGCCAGCCCGTCCTCACCGACATCGTGGAGCAACTGCGGCATCCGGAGCCGGAGTCCGCGGAGGCGATGAACGTCGCCATAGACGACGTACGGGCCTGGGGCCTGGACGTCGCCCTGGTCCTGGACCGGCTGGTCGACGGTGACCTGCGGGGCATGTTCGACGGCCCGACCACGGTCGGCATCGACCTGGACGCCCCGCTGATCGTGTTCGACCTGTCCCACATCGACCGCAACTCCATCGCCATGCCCATCCTGATGGCGATCGTCGGCGTGTGGCTGGAGCACACCTGGATCCGCCCCGACCGCAAGAAGCGCATCTTCCTCGTGGAAGAGGCCTGGCACATCATCAACAGCCCGTTCGTGGCGCAGCTCTTCCAGCGGCTGCTGAAGTTCGGGCGGCGGCTCGGCCTGTCCTTCGTGGCGGTGGTCCACCACCTGTCCGACGTGGTGGACGGCGCGGCGGCTAAGGAGGCGGCGGCCATCCTGAAGATGGCGTCGACCAGGACCATCTACGCCCAGAAGGCCGACGAGGCGAGAGCGACGGGCCGGGTCCTCGGCCTGCCCCGCTGGGCGGTCGAGATCATCCCCTCCCTCACCCCGGGCATCGCCGTCTGGGACGTCAACGGCAACGTCCAGGTGGTCAAGCACCTCGTCACGGAGACCGAACGCCCGCTGGTCTTCACCGACCGCGCGATGACCGAGTCCTCCAGCGACCGGGCGGCCGACGACGCCCTGCGCGCCGCCGAACTGGAGGCCGAGCAGCGGGCGGCCGCCTTCGTGGAGCAGCACCTGGGCGACTCGGAATCGACGGTGGCGTAGGGGAGGGCAGGAGTGAGACCGGACGATCGCCGTGACACCCACCGGGAGGGTCAGGGCGGAATCCCCGACGGGCTGCTGATCGGCATACTCGCCTTCCTCCTCGGCATGACCGTGCTGGTGTGGACGGCCACCGGCCTGGCGGCCCTGTTCACCCACGGCGCCTGGCCGGCCGGCGTGACGTTCACCCGCACGGCCCTGGCCATGCGCCACCTCATCGCGCAGCCCCACGACCTGCCCGGCGCCTGGCCGGACACCCCGGCCGGACAGCTCTCCGGCTGGGGTCTGTTCTGGGGCCTGTTCATCGGCCAGCTGATGATCCTGCTCGTCCTCACCCTGTTCGTGATGGGCACGGTGGCGAGATGGCGGGCTGAGAAGGCACGGCGCGCCTCCGAACGAGGGGCGGCGCCCGCCGCGGTCACACCCGCTCCGGCCCCCGTTCCCGCGGTCGCACCCGTGCCGGTGGTCGCACCAGTGCCGGTGGTGGCTCCCGTTCCCGAGGCGGCACCGGAGCAGCGGCACGAGGTCCCGGTGCCGCGCACCGATCCCGCTCCACAGCCTGTGGAAAAACTCGTGGGTGCCGGCGCCCCGGCGCCCGGCCGGGAGGCCGACACCGAGAGCGGCGTCCGCGGCGTGCGTTACGGCAGGCCGGCGACCCGGCACGGCACCGCCGTCCAGGCCGTCCAGGACGCCCCCGGCCCGGCGCTGGTGGTCACCTCGGACCCGGCGCTCTGGGCGGAGACCAAGGACGCCAGGACCAAGCTGGGCCCCGTCCACCTCTACGACCCCACCCACCTCTGCGACACCCCGGCCCGCCTCCACTGGTCCCCCACCAGCGGCTGCGAGGACAAGGAAACAGCGCTGAACCGGGCCACGGGCCTGCTCTGCCCCGTCCGGCCCACCGCCAAGCTCGACCAGGCCGTGGCCGACACCGCCACCACACTGCTGCGCAGCTACCTGCACGCCGCCGCGCTGGAGTCCCGCACCGTCCGCCACGTCCACCGCTGGGCGCAGGGCACCCAGGTCCAGGACGCCGTACGCACCCTTCGCACCCACACCAAGGCCGCCCCCGGCGCCGCGGGCGAGCTGGAGGCCGCGCTCACCGCGCATCCGGAACGACGCGACATGGCACAGGAGTTGATCAGCAGGGCGCTGTCCGCCCTCTCCACCGTCAACATCCGGGAAGCCTGCACCCCGAACCGAACCGATGCCCTCGCCCTGGATTCCTTCGTCCACGAAGGGGGCACGCTTTATGTGGTCGGTGAATCCATCGAGGACCCCAGGACCCATCCGGGTGCGATGCCCCTCCTGACGGCTCTCGTCTCGAGCGTGGTCGAGCACGGCCGGCGCATGGCCGAACGGTCATCCTCCGGTCGGCTCGACCCACCACTGACCCTGGTCCTGGACGACATCGCGGCCGTCGCGCCCATCCCCCAGCTCCCCGGGCTGCTCGCCGCCGGAACCGACCGGGGCATGCCCGCCCTCGCCCTGCTCCGCTCCCGCGAACAGGCAAGGGCCCGCTGGCCGCACCAGGAACTGCCGTCCTGACCGCCGTCCCTGGCCCTGCGGACGTCCGGGTACGGACGCATCGAGGCCGATCACCGCTCCAGCACGAACTCCAGCTCCTCCTCGGACTCGTCCTTCGTGAACGACACGACCAGCCCGCTCGGCCCGAACCCGGCCTTGCGGTAGGCGCCCTGGGCCCGCGCGTTGTCCGCGTGCACGAACAGCCGCACCCGTTCGGCACTCTGCTGCCAGGCCCAGGAGACACCGGCGTCGAACAGCATCTTGATCAGCCCGTTGCCCCGGTGCTCCGGCCGGACGAACACCCCGACGACATGGCCCTGGCGCCGCTCGACCGGGTACCCGGCCCAGTCCGTCGTCCCCGGCTGCTCGAGCAGCACGGTCACGGTGCCGGCCCAGTTCCCGTCGGGCGTCTCGGCGACGAACTGCTGTGCCGTGGACGACCCTTCACCGGAGTTGATCGCCCGTTCCTGGTAGAAGGAGTCCGGGCGGGCCAGGGCGGCCTCGTAGGTCTCCAGGAAGGCGATGTGCGCGACCGGGTCCCGCAGGGCGTCCAGGCGCAGTCGCTTCACGGCAGCCCACTCGTCGGGGCGTATGGCTCGGACGACGTAGTCGTCGCTGGTCGGGGTAGTCATGCGGCCACGGTAGTGGCGTCCGCCGGCGCCCTCACCCGATATACGGGGCAGACGGCGTCACGGCCTTCAGAAAAGGTCCGGAACGCAGAAAACCCCCGCATCTTTCGATGCGGGGGTTTTCCCAACAATAGTTCGGCGGCGTCCTACTCTCCCACAGGGTCCCCCCTGCAGTACCATCGGCGCTGTGAGGCTTAGCTTCCGGGTTCGGAATGTAACCGGGCGTT